>NZ_JBIVOJ010000003.1:0-349812 GCF_044754065.1 Psychrobacillus sp. NPDC093180
CAAAGGGGATAAGCATGGAGGAGCCGTATGCGATGACCCGCACGTACGGATCTGCGAGAGGCGCATGAATTAATTTTCATGCGCCTACTCTATTTATTGGTTAGGAAACTATTGATGATTTTGAGATGTGGATAACTTATATGACATAGGAATAGTATGCGACATTTCTTACTGTATTCACTACAAGCATTCGCACTAGGGCAAAAAGCATCCGTTTGATTGGTTTTTTGGTGATTGGAAAGGTTTGTACTTTTCTATTATATTGGAGGTCAAATTGTGAATACTTATGAAGCACTTGCAAGTACAGTTATTATTAGCAAGGAGAATCGTCTGCTTAGTTATGATGATTCTTTACAACTAATTGGTACAGGAAGAAGTGCATTTGTTTTTAAAATAAAATCAACAGATAAAGCAATGAAAATATTTTTTCCTAGATTTACACATCTTGCAAAAGAAGAGGGGGAGATTTATAAAATACTTCAAGGAGTCTCTTATTATCCATCCATTTATTTTGCTGGAGCAAATCATATAGTTATGGACTTCATAGATGGGCACACTCTTTTTGAATGTATAACCTATGGAGAGGAAATAACGGTGGGGCATATAAAGGAAATCGATTATGCATTATCATTAGCCTCAGCCCGAGGACTAAACCCTTCTGATATTCACTTGCGAAATATTTTTATCACCTCCAATGGAGAGATAAAAATAATAGATGTTGCACGTTTTAGACAAACAAAGGACTGTGTTCAGTGGTATTTTTTAAAAAAAGCGTATCAGAGACATTATGTTAAAGCTTATTTTCCAAAGAAAATTTCAGCTATTATCCTAAATACCGTAGCATATCTGTATAAAAAAGGATTTATACCATTTTATGGTGAATGAAAATGTATGTAAGTAGAAAAGTAAAAAAGCCTTCGAAAAGGCTTTTCTACTTTCTTTTTTTCTTCGAATTGTTTTCTCGAAGCTCTGCAAACTCCGCTGCAAATTCTTCTTGCACATTATTTGGGTTTATTTTTTGATTTTTAGGTGTTTGAGGAAGCGTGTCTTTGTTCTTACTTTTACCTTGCTTATTGTCTCTACCGATGTTAATTCTCCTTTCTATGTTTTGTTCTATCTTAATATGGCGCAAAACAGTTATTTTAGTCATAAAAAAGCACTGAGAATAATTTCTCAGTGCAATTTATTTCATCTTGTTAAAAAAAGAAACTAATTGTTTTGAAGTTGGAGCTTGAATTTTGTATGTTAGCTCACGATCTCCATTATTTTCGATGCGAGGAATAATGGATTCAATAACATTGAATTTCCAAAAAGAAGGTTTACTTTTTGTACTCTTTTCTGTTTCGGCAGTCATCATTTTTCTTTGAAAAGGATGAAGCTTTGCCATTAAGAACTTGTCTTTTATACGAATGAGTAAATATCCTTCATCCGTCTCGGGATCATATTTTTTCATAAGTGATTCACCAAGTTCAAATGTGTTTGATTTGTTTTGAACGGATGGCGAAATAACTAATATATTTCCCTTTCGAAACAGGGCGGTATTTGATACTTGTCGAAGGCCCAAATCATTTATTAAAAAATCCAGGTTTACTTGAGATGCTTCACTAGCAACTGACATATTCATACCTCCTCTTCTTTTATTTACGGTCTATAGTAATAGTATATCCTATTTGACACATAATAAATTCACTTTTGGGAATATCTTCTTAAGTAAATTGAAGAAATGAATGAAAAGTAGGAGAGAATATTTAGTTTTCGGGAAAAATGTCGTCGCTTGTATGATTCCCAAGTCTCTCAATAATTCTTCTTTTTCGGAATAGCATTTGACCAGCCTCTCCAATATCGTTGATAGCCGACCGGTTAATGAACGCACCAAATACAAGTCCAGCTATTGGAATCATTTGAAATAGTTTTTTCCACCCAAATTGATCACGGTAAGAAAATATAACTTCTCGCCATCCTTGTAGTTCGGATAAGATTTCTCGTTTTGCATGTTCATCTTGTTGGTCAAACATAGACAGTTGTGCGAGAATGGATTGTTTTCCTACAATGTCAGCAGAGACAAATTGAAGACATTTTATGATAAATAATCGTTCTTTTTTGTCATTTGGATCGTAGCCATAGCAAATTGCAATATCTTGTAAGGTTTTTAACTGCAAACTTAAAAGTAGCGGAATATCAATAGATAATGTGAAGACCCCGCCGATACCTGTACTAGCACCTTGGATGGTTGCTAAATTCTTTCTGTTGCCAGTGAGCTTTTCTGCAGCCTCATCCATTTGGGCAACAGGTAAGTTTTTTACTTCTTCTAGTGTTTGTACTTCCGTTTCGGGAAAATAGGAAGGGATTTTAGATGTAGAGCTTAAATAGCTGCCACCTGTTTGAACATATTGACCGAGTTCATCTACTATGATTCCTATTTTATTTTGAATGAAGGATGGAGTCCACTTATCAATAATTTTAAAAGGAAGGCGACCAAGCTTTTCCCAAAACCACAAATCATTTTGATCTTTCTCCCATTTTTCCACTTGTTTTAGTTCGTCTAGTAACCACTCTTTAGAATCATGCATTGTTAATTTCGCCTCTTTCTTTGTATACTCATCTTACGAATTCGTGTGAAAAAAGTTTCGGATGGTAATTTAGTAATGGGAAAAATCATAAAAAATTTCTAAGCGTCTAAACGATGAAAAAAATATCCATTTGCTATAATTATAATCAAACAGCTGTATATCTTTAACATAAAGGCGGTAACAAAATGATAAAAATTTTAACGGATAGTTCTTCCGATTTATCGAATGAAATAATAGAGAAATATGATATTACGGTCGTGCCATTGAAAGTTAATATAGATGGAAAGGACTATTTAGAAGGTATTGATCTAACTCCTCAAGATTTCTTTTCGAAGTTATTTTCTTCAGAAAACCTCCCAAAAACCTCCCAACCCTCACCCGCAGCATTTGCCGAAGCTTTCTCTAAATTTGGGGAGAACGATGAACTGTTATGTCTTACAATTTCTTCCGGTTTAAGCGGAACTTATCAATCGGCATGTATGGGGAAAGAGCTTTCAGGGGCTAATGTTACTGTGTTTGATACTTTGGCGGGTTCCCTTGCTCATGGCTTCCAAATTATCCATGCAGCCGAACTTGCTCAAAAGGGATATTCGGTAGAAGAAATTATTGCAGAACTTGAGCGGGATAGAGAAAAAATGAATATTCTTATCCTATTAGATACTTTAGAAAACATTGTAAAAGGTGGACGGCTAAGCAAATTTCAAGGATCCCTAGCCAAAATCCTTAATATAAAGGTGATTTTAGAAGGGGTTAATGGCAAAGTAGAAATTCTAGAAAAAGTGCAAGGGAAGAAGAGATTTCAAAAAAAGACACTTGAAGTTATTCGTCATAAAAAAGAAGATTTTTCTAATACCATTTTTGGAATTACTCATACTGGAAACGTAGAAGAAGCGGAAGTGCTCAAAGCAGAACTTATTCAACAATTTCATCCAAAGGATGTCGTTGTGCGTTACATGGGTGCAACAATGGGAACTTATGCAGGCAGAGGCGGAATGATTATTTCTTTTAAATAAAAAACTGCAGCTATTTGTATTTCTACTAATAGCTACAGTTATTAATCTATTATTCTACAGTTTGCACGTCAGAATTCTCTTGTGAATCAGACTCAACTGGTGATTCAGTAGTGTCTTCATCAGTAGAATCACTAGGTTCAACCATAATATCTGATGAATCTAGGAATTTCCAGTTACCATCTTTATCTTTTTCTAAAAGGTAAATAGTAGCATGTTCAAGTGAATCTGTAGTATTGAAGATTGTTTTTTGATCATGCACAATTGCTGCAGTATTGTCAATAATGTATTGTACTTCAAGACCTAAAGTTTGGTATCTTACATTATAATCTTTGAAAGTTTCTTCTAAATTCTCTTTAAGTGACGCATAGCCAGGGAAGTCTTTGCTGTATAGGCTAAGTGTTTCCTCAGGTTTTTCCTCATTTGCATACTCAGTAGCTTTCTTAAAGAATTCAGTGATTTCTTTTTCTTGTGCTACAAAGTTCTCATCTTCTCTAATGCTGTCATAATAAGCACTATAAAGGTCACTAATGATTGCATCGTCCTCAATTGCATCTAACGAATCTAGGAAGGTAGAAGCTTGTGCTTCTACTGTTTTTTGATCTGCTTTTTTAGAGATCAAATTGTCTAATTTATCTAGCTCCATTTTTGAAGTAATTACATATTTAGAAGATTCAAGTGCTTTTTCTCCAGGAGTTTTATATTTCGTTAAAATTGCATCACGTGTTGATTTTCCATATACACGGTAAAGCAAGATTGCTTGTTTACGAATTTCACTAGATAATTCATGGTAACTTTTTTCTGTTACATCGGATGTTGGATTAGCTGCGTACAATTTATTTAATTGATTTGCTTTATCTACAATCTTTTTCCCAGATGTAATGGCGTCAATGTATCCCATTGCACGAGTATAGTGAATACCAGCATTATCTTCTAGGCGTTTTTCTAATTTTGCTTTATCTTTCGCACTTACATTAGCAATCTCTTTTTTCGCATTTAAGTAAGCGTCTTTTGTTAAATTGAAAATTTTCATATCTGGATACTTAATTTCTTTCGTAAGTTCAACAGATATTTGCCATTTTAGAGCACCAGCATGTTGTTCTGCTGCTTTTACTAAAGCTTCTGCTTTAGAAATGGATGCCGCCTCCGCGTTTGTGTAAGGTGTGAATACACTAGCTCCTGCTATTCCAGTCGCTAATACAATAGATAATAATTTCTTCATTTCTATTCTCCTGCAAAATAAAATAGTCTTATATAAAAATTTCAAATATAAGCCTTAATAAATATATGTTATAGAGGAAGATATTCCTAGTATTATATTCTGGGCAAAAGACCATTAAATGGAATACTGCATCGGAAATATTCAAGAGAATACAATTTCTCAATAGTGGACATGCTGATTATACAAATTTTTGTCTTGATGAAAGGCATGGGGTATAGGTGAAATTTAAAAAGTTTATAAGAGCCATCAAAAGTGGTGATACCGATAAAGCATCGTCAAATACAAAGCAGGTTACCGACGCTGAAATTGAAGAAACCATTGAATCTATAAAGAAAAACACAACTCAAATAAACGATATCATATTTAAGAAAATACCTACAAATGAAGGTATAGTTACTATAGTTTATAGCAATTCACTTGTAGAGAAAATGACTATGCAAGTAATGGTCCTCATCCCCTTGGCTAATCATTTGAATCAAATCCACCAAGTATCGGAGAAAGTTGATCCAGCAGATAAAACTGAAGTTATCTCGAAGTTAATGGGTGGACAAACGCTATTATATTTTCATAATGCCAATTTGCTGTTAAGCATGGATACATATAGTGCATCTACTCGTGCTATTACAAATACTGAAACAGAGTCCACTGTTATCGGCCCGCAAGATGCATTTACGGAATCGTTACAAGTAAATATTTCCTTAGTTAAAAGGCGTATCAAAAACCCAATGCTAAAAAATGAAAATCGTATTATAGGAACAGAATCCAATACGGAAATTTCTCTTTTATACGTAGAAGATATTGTGAATAAGGAAAATCTAGAGATGTTAAAAAGTCGATTAGATAAAGTTAATTATCCATCATTTCCGGATGTTTCTATTTTAAAACAATTGATTGAAGATAACCCTTTATCTCCATTTCCACAATATTATATGAGCGTTAGACCTGATAGTATCGTCCATCATATATTAGATGGAAGAATTGCAATACTTATGGATAATAGTCAAGCAGCAATAGTATGTCCGACATCCTTTATGGACATGTTTATTTCCGTAGAAGATTATTATAATCGATGGACTACCGCAACCTTGCTAAGGATGCTTCGTTTTTTTGGATTTTTCTTAACTATAATGATCACGCCAATGTATGTATCTGCTTTAACATTTCATCCAGAAATTTTACCTTATGAACTCTTATTAAATTTACAGGAATCAAGAAGTAAAGTACCTTTTCCCCCACTAATAGAAGTATTGTTTATAGAACTAATCATAGAAGTCTTAAGGGAGGCTGGTTCCCGAATGCCAGCAAAAGTAGGGCAGACAATTGGTATCGTAGGCGGTATTGTAATTGGAACCGCAGCAGTTGAAGCAGGACTAATTAGTAACATATTAATTGTCTTAGTTGCAACTTCCGCATTACTTTCATTTCTACCTCCGATTTTTCTAATGAGTAATACAAGTAGATTCGTTCGATATATTTTTATTTTATCAGCAGGTTTATTTGGATTGTTCGGACAAATGCTAGCACTTGCATGGCTATTGGCTCATTTATTGAATTTAAGTTCTTTAGGGACTCCTTTTATGACACCTGTAATTCCTCGGAAAGCCGGAGATTTGCTAGATGGAATTATAAGATTTCCAACGGCTTTCCTGAAAGGGAGATCAGGAATTTCGAGATCAAAGAAAAAGTAGAATTTTTTCTATAGAGGTGAGGTTGGCGAGGTTGAATGTAGACAAGCGGAAACAGTTGAATGGATATCATGTAGTTTTTCTAGTACAAAATGTAATGATTGGTACTGGTATGCTCTCACTCCCTCAAGACCTCAGTTCGATGGGATATAGTCTGGCCCTTTATCCTCTTCTATTTGGAGTAGTTGCAAGTCTTAATTTATGGCCGATGATTTGGATAAACTCACAGTATAAAAATGAAGATTTGTTTGGTATTAATGAAAAACTACTAGGCAAATGGATTGGGAAGAGCTTCAATTTGTTTATAGTTTTACACTTAACCTTTTTTATAGCAGGTCTTATCGATGATTACATGAATCTTATACAAACTACCGCACTCCCTGAACAAAGTATTACTATTCCAATACTTTTTTTCTTACTGGTTGCTATTTATATTGTGAGTGGTGGAATTAAATCCATCGCAAGGTTTTGCATGATGGCGTTTTTTCTAACGATGCCGTTGCTTTATTTTTTGCGTTGGGCAATTGAGAAGGGGGATATAAGTCACCTTTTCCCTATATTTAATTTCAATGGAAGTCAGGCTTTGGAAGCTTTCAGAAAAGGATATTTGTCTATACTGGGGTATGAACTAATCATGGTGTATTTTCCCTATATCGCAAACCAGAAGAAAGCATATAAACATGCTTTAATAGGAGTTTGGATAAGTATTATTCTTTGTTTTATTGTAACTGCAGTAAGTGTTATGTACTATTCAGAATGGCAATTGGAACATGTTACGTATTCGGTTTTGCATCTGTTTAAAGCGGGTGAATTAACTTATATAGAAAGAATCGACATAATTGGAATTACAATCTGGGTGTTTCTAGTTTTAACTACGATAACTGGTTACTTATGGTGTGCTAAAAAGGGAATAGATTCATTTCGATCTAAAAATAAGGCTTCACATGTTTATGTAATCACCATAGCTATTTATTTAATCGTATTGATGCCATTATCAAAAGAAGTTAAGGAAAAATTATTTGAGGTCGCCTTTCATACTTCTTACTTCATGCTATGTTGGCCAATATTATTGATTGTTATCCATTTACTGAGGAAAAAGCAGGTGCAAACATGAACGGAAAGCTAATACTACTTATTATGGCTATGATATGCTTGACGGGTTGTGCGGATAAGGAATTAAAAGTACCTTTGGAGGATGTTGGTTTGCTTGGCATCTTGGCATTTGACTATATAGATGAAGATTCATACAAGTTATCGGCGGCAATGCCTCAATTTTTACCCGAAGCCAAAGAAAATACACAGATTTTCTCCGTGACTACCGATTTTGTTTCGAAAGGAATTGTTGAAATTGAAACAGTTTCAGATAAAAAGGTAGTATTAAATCAATTAAGAGTTGTTGTTTTTAATGAGGAATTTGCTCGTAATGGAAATGTTCAAAAAGTAATAAGGCATCTATATAGAAATGCAGAGGTAGGGAATAAAGTACTTGTGGCTATTGTGAAAGAGAACGGAGAAGAGATACTAAAGGAAAATTATCCGGATAAACCAAGTATCAACCTATACTTAAATGATTTATTGCAACCAAGCATCAACACGGCCTTCATGCCAAATACGAATATTCATGATTTTGTATATACACAAACAAATCCAGTTTTCGATACAATAGTACCTCTACTTGAAAAACAAGAAGGGAAAATTGAGATTGACGGAGTTGCTCTATTTAAAGGTGATAATATGATCGAAGAATTATTACCACGAGAAGGTCTTATCATACAAGCTTTATTAGGAGAAAAAAACCTTGCACCGCTGAATCTTACATTAGATAAAAGAGAAGAAAAAGAAGAGTTGATGATAGATCTTATCAAAAACAAAGTAAAGATGAAAAGTAATAAAAGTATAGAATCCCCTAAATTATTTATTAACCTGAAAATGGAAGGCACGCTAATTGAATATAAAGGATATCGAGAAGATGAGTTGACTACTTTAGCTAGTATAACAAAGTTAGAGAAGGATATTAATGAGCAAATTGAAAAGGATATTAAGGAACTTTTAGAGGATTTAAAAGAACTTAAGGTGGACCCAGTAGGTTTAACTGAAAACTTTCGCATGCACTATAGGGGAAATTGGGACAGAGAAATGACGGAAGAAATAATTAGCAAGCTAGAAGTTGATATTCAGGTTACAACAAGGATTAATAGTACTGGTACATTAGATTAATAATAGAAAGTGAGAGGGAGTACCGCTTGGATCTATGGCGGTACTCCTCATTTTTTTCTTGTTGCATAGCGACTATATACTTTCATACGTTTTTCTCCAGTCGGAATAAATCGAATAACTACGAATTATAGATAAAACATCCTGAAATTATAGTATAATATTCTTAACATAGGATATCTATATAGAAAGTAGGCTCATAATTCCATGGGGAAAAATAGGAAAATCGGTATTCGGACAAAAATCATGTCTGGCTATTTATTGGTTATCATAATGGTCATATTTGCATTCTTTCTTGTAAATAAACAATTTTCTGTTGTACAAGCAGATAAAGATTATATAATGGGGCATGATTTTGAAGTAACGACATTATCTCACCAAATCGAAAAATACGTACTTGATATGGTAAGGGGACAAAGAGGCTATATAATTACGGGAGAAGCAAGTTATTTAGAGCCGTATTATACAGGGCAGAGGGAATGGCAACATAATTTTGATGAGTTGTATCGGTTGGTAGATGACCCTGGACAACAAGCGAAATTAATGACTATTAAGGACAATATCATCAAATGGGATGACACGGTTGGAGCCCCAATGATAAATCAAAAGAAACAAGAAAGTAATGGGGTCACTTTGAGTTATTTGGAAAATGATCAAGGTGGAGCAACAATAGATTTAATACGTAGTCAGTTTGAAAATTTTAGAGAAGTGGAACATGACTTTAGACAAAATAGAGCGGATGCATTAAACCAAAATATTGATTCGTTAATCCAAGGATTAGTCACTTTAGGGTTACTTGTATTTATCGTAGCTATTGTTATGTCTACATTGGTATCACGTTCGATTGTCAGAACGATGAATGAAGTAATAGCGACGATAAAAGATATTGCTACATTTACCAATACAAATGCACTAGACTTATCGCGAAGAATTACTTTGAGATCACGAGATGAAATTAGAGAGTTAGGGAATGCAACCAATGAGTTGCTGACAAATCTTGAGTTAAGAGAAATGCATCAACAACGTATTAACAATACATTTAATTCCTACCAAGGTATTACTTCAATCGCTGAATTATGTAAAGCATTTATCTCCGCTATTTCGGAAGAAGCAAATTCATCATATGGTGCTATTTATGTAAGAGATTTTCGAAGTGATAGGCATCTTTTTGTGAAAAGCGCTACATTTGCAGATGGATTTGATACAGTAGGTAGAAATCATTTCGAATTAGGTCAAGGCTTGATCGGAGAGTATGCACTTAAAAAAAGTATGCATGTTTTAAGTGATTTAGACGAATTCCAACTTATTCCTTCTGCATTAGGGAGTATTCCTCCGAAAGGAATGATTATTGCACCCATTCTTTATGAAGGTGAAGTCATCGCAGTAATAGAAATATTGAGCTTGAGTAATTATTCTAAGTCCGATCAACAATTTATAGGAGATGTTATAGAAAACTTTGGTATTACGTTAAACAGCGCGAAGGACCGAGAAGAGATAGAGCGTTTACTAACGGAATCCCAAACGATGACAGAAGAACTACGTGTTCAGTCGGATGATTTACAAACACAATCAGAAGAATTACAAATGCAATCAGAGGAATTGCAAACAATTAATGAAAAGCTAGAAGAGCGTTCAAAAGAGGCAGAACTGAAATCAGTAGCTTTAAACCAAGCAAAAATAGAATTGGAAAAACAAGCAGAACAGCTCGTTTTAAGCTCTAAATACAAATCTGAATTCCTTGCAAATATGTCACATGAGCTTCGTACTCCTTTGAATAGTATTTTAATCCTTTCTGAATTGATTGCTGAAAATGCTGGGGAGCAATCAAGAGGGGAAGAGGAGAAGTTCGCCAAAGTCATCCATACATCAGGAAAAGATCTCTTAGCTTTAATCGATGATATTCTTGATTTATCTAAAGTAGAGGCAGGGAAAATGGAGATTATATATGGCGAAATGAATATCAATGATCTGCCGAATTATTTGGAAATGAACTTTAATCATGTTGCAGAGAAAAAAGGACTTTTGTTTAGGATTCTAAAGGGAGCAAATATCCCAAATATTTTCTGTACAGATGAAAAGATGATGCTTCAAATTTTAAAGAATCTCCTTTCCAATGCTTTTAAATATACGGAAAATGGTAGTATTTCGATAGAGATTAAAAACGTTCCGAACAAAGAATTACAACCAGCTTTTGCAGGCAAAGAGGCTGATTATTGGATTGCGTTTTCGATAAAAGATACTGGAATAGGTATTCCAAAAGAAAAGCACCAATTAATATTTGAAGCATTCCAACAAGCCGA
Organism: Psychrobacillus sp. NPDC093180; assembly: GCF_044754065.1. Lineage (NCBI taxonomy): Bacteria > Bacillati > Bacillota > Bacilli > Caryophanales > Bacillaceae > Psychrobacillus > Psychrobacillus sp. NPDC093180. The sequence goes on from NZ_JBIVOJ010000003.1 coordinate 11,002, forward strand.
TGGTGCTACTATGAGGAAATATGGTGGAACCGGGCTTGGGTTATCGATTTGCCAGGAATACGCAAGGCACTTAGGTGGGTATGTAACTTTAGAGAGCGAAGAGGGAGTAGGAAGTACTTTTACACTGTATCTTCCAAGCCTGTCTAATAAATTGGGGAAAGAGGACGTTCTGTTAACTTCACTTGAGGAAGTTGCCGCATCCTCATTAGATGAAGAAGTTCTTTCTTTAGACACAGAGCATGTGAATTTGTTGGAAGAGAAGCAAAATGTCTTACAAGGGAAAAATGTATTGATCGTAGACGATGATTTACGCAATATTTTTGCATTAGAAGCTGCTTTAAAACAAGAAGGTATGATTGTCTGTTCCGTAAATAATGGATTAGAGTGTCTGGAGATATTGGAAGAGCAACCCTCTCTATTTGATATTATTCTAATGGATATTATGATGCCGAATATGGATGGGTATGAAACGATGCAGAGAATACGTGCAAATGACGAGCTGACGGATATACCTATCATTGCTCTTACAGCTAAAGCGATGGAACGAGATCGTAAGAAATGTCTAGAGACTGGGGCTTCTGATTATGTAAGTAAACCTTTAGATTTAGAGCAACTACTATCTGTTCTAAGTGTCTGGGTTTCTAATGAATAGAAATGGATGATTAAATGTACAGTCAAGATGAAAACTTTAAAAAAGAACTAGAAGTGGACTTGCTATTGGAAACAATCTACCGTTTAACTGGCTATGATTTTAAACAGTATGTACGGGCTTCCATCATACGGAGAATTGAAAACAGAAGAAATATAGAGAACGCTCCAAATATTACAACGCTCATAGAAAGGGCGTTTCATGAACCGGGTTTTTTAGAGAAAATCATTGAAGGCTTTTCTGTTCCTGTAACGGAAATGTTCCGAGATCCTTCCTTTTTTAAAGAATTTAGAACGAATATTGTTCCTATTCTTCGTAATTATCAAGAAATCCGGATTTGGCATGCTGGCTGTGCAACGGGAGAAGAAGTGTTTTCTATGGCAATTCTACTGGAAGAAGAAGGACTATTAGACAAAGCAAGAATTTACGCGACAGATATGAGTAAAGTAGCCATAGAACAGGCAAGGCAAGGAATTGTCCCGTTGAATAAAATGCAAAACTATACTAAGAATTATCTTAAAGCCGGTGGGACTAAAGAATTTTCTATGTATTATAAAACAAATTCGCAAAATGTGTTTTTTGCGGAAAGACTTTTGAAGAATGTTATTTTTGCGCAGCATAACTTAGTGACGGATCAATCGTTTAACGAGTTTCATGTAATTTTCTGCAGAAATGTATTGATCTATTTCAATCCTACTCTTCAAAACAAAGTGCATGAATTATTTATCCAAAGTCTGTCCCCAAATGGATTTCTAGGTTTAGGGAATAAGGAATCCTTAAGAATTAGCAAATACGCGGATTCTTATGAAGAATTTTCAACAGACGAACCGTTATACCGAAAAAAATAAAAGCAGAGGCTATCTCTCAAGTCTAATTGACTGGAAGGGTAGCCCTGCTTTTTTTGTTTGTTAGGAAACTATAGAAGGTAGAGACAGATGGATAACTTTCTGCAAGTAGCATAAGGGATGGCATGTTTTTAATTGAGTTGGGGTATAGGGAAACTGCGAAGTAGTTAGTTGATGAAGTTGTCCGCTAGATTTTCACTGCAGTCGTACGCTTTCCGCCGGGTGAGCGATGAGCCATTCCCTCCGCTTAGGGCGTCGTTGGAATGGCTCATTTTGCTCAGGCGGAGGAACAAAGGCTAAGAACGCCACATCGTGTGGCAACGCCTTAGAAACGAACATCCTGTTGGTCTCGGCAGGAGTCGACGCCAGCAGCGAAAATCTATAATAACTGCTTGTTTATTCATTATCGGTTTGCTAAAACCAATTATTAAACAGTTTCTAAACTGGGTAAATCCAATAAATGGTGGAGTGCGACAATATAGACTGTGACTGCGATAAACTTGCCGCTGAACACGACAAAGTCGATGCTTTTTGTAAAGACATCCCCAATAATGCGCCATTATTCTCTGCGTCTCACTCCAAGTAAACTTGTTTTATGAATAATTGGTTGCTCTCAGGGGTAATTTGGTTGCTTTCAGACTGCCTCTAGTTGCTCTCAACAGACGTTTGGTTGCTCTCAGAATAGAACTGGTTGCTTTCGCCAGTTTTTGATCGCCCTTAGCCATTTTCTGGGAGATATTTATTCTGTCGCTACATAATTGGAGGGATTTAGTGCGGCCGCGCGAAACTCCTGCGGGAAAGCGAGGCAGACGAGACCCTGCAGTCGCTCGCAACGAAGCGACTCGGTGCTCGCCCGCGGAAAGCGAAGCGCCGCCGTGCTAAATCATAGTGGTCACTTTCTTCCACTCACTACATCGTAGTTTCCCTATCATGTACGTTATTCCATTTTACGTTCCTATTAGCTAAATTGAGCAGGCGACAGGCGCTTTGCACTTTTGTTCTGCTTTTCTTATTTTGTTTTTATCATCAACAAGCAAATATCATCTTTTTGATTCGTCTGGTTAATATCACTAAGAATCGTCTGGAAGAGACACTCATCTTCTTTCCATTCTTGGCAGGTGATTGTTTGTAATTTTTCGAGTGCTTCCATTTCATCGATACCTTCTGACTCTATAATACCGTCTGTATAAAGCAGAAGCTGGATATCCCTATTATAGGAAAGTTTAGACTTCCTAACATGAATCTCGTCAAACAAGCCTACTGCACAAGCTCCTCTTTCCATCGTTAGTAGCGTTCCATCAATTCGTAAAAATCCTGGAGGATGTCCTGCATTTACATATTCTATCTCTCTTTTTTCGGTATCGATGATTAAATAGATTGCAGTGAAATAATAATTTAAATTATTTTTATTATGTAAAGATGTCATGTAGCGATTTAGTTCTTTAATAACGAGTACTGGATCTTCTAAGTTTTTTATTGCATCTCTTAATACCGAGGAGATAAACATACTAACAAGAGAGGCGCTGATGCCATGGCCCATCATGTCAAAGAGAATAATGCCATATCGATGATCACTAAATTTATGCCAATGATACATATCTCCGGAAAGGTTATCAGAAGGAGAATGAAAAACCTGAATACTTAAATGCTTATCAATGGTAGAGTCATTTAAGAGACTACCTTGCACTTGCATGGCAAGTAATAAATCTTCCTGCATTTTCGCTTCCTGCTCTTTATTTCGATCTTTTTCAAATTTTAGTCTTAAAGCAAGTCGGACTCTGGCCAAAAACTCTAACTTGTCGATCGGTTTAGTGACATAATCAGTTCCTCCAACCTCAAATGCTTCTACTAAATGTCTGGAATCATTTAAGGCAGTCAGAAAAATGATAGGTATTTCTTTTAATCTATCATCCTGCTGAATACGTCGACAAGCCTCTATCCCATCAATTTTTGGCATCATGATGTCTAATAATATAAGATCAACCATCGGTGCTGGTGCTTCTTTTTCATCCAATCGCAAGTACTGGAATAGTTCTTCCGCAGAATTTAAAGGATGACAATTTTCATAACCTGCTTTTTTTAGAATGCTTTCAATTACAAATAAGTTTACTGAATTATCATCTACCATTAGGATTGTCATCTCTATATATCCTCTTTTCATGAAATCTTTGTTCTTTCTATGATAGAACATAATGAGGATAACAATCAACCAAGTAGGCTAAAAGAAGTTTATTTACTGAACAATTGAAGTAGTCCAGGTTAACCATTAACTTTCCGTTTTAACAGTGGCAGGGTATTTCAAGGCATTTTTTATCATCTTCTGTTGTGCAGCTTCTTTTAAATCAATACCTAATACGTTTGCAAGTTGGATGAGATAAATAAAAACATCCGCCGCTTCATCGACAATTGCTTGCTTGTCTCTTTCAATTGCCTCTTCCGGTGCCAACCATTGAAAATGTTCTAGTAGTTCACTAGCTTCTAAAGAGACTGATATTGCAAGACTTCGTGCATCATGGTTTCTACCCCAGCCTCGCTCCTCACAAAATTTGATTATTTCTTCCGTTAGTTCTTTCATATTGTTCTCCTCAATTCGCTAAAAATATCCGTTTTCTTGGTTATACATTGCTTTCAAAAAACACAACTTATTACTATATTTTACTACTTAAAGATAAGATTTTTAAAAATAATAAAATTATATTTAGCTAAATTGCAATGATTTTTTTATTTAGAATATTACGAAATCCAAGTTGACTTTGAAAGGGGTTTCATTTAAACTTTTCACTAAATCGGTTTAGTAAGATTATTACTAGATTTTGTGATAGAGAGAAAGCAGAAGAAAGGAGATTATATGGTTACTATTTCAAAAATCCTAACAGAAATGAAAGATGTTTGTACGAGCATAAACGAACAAGAATATAAGCAATTAGTAGATTTGTTTAAAAGGGATATTCGCTTCTTTTTCACTGGCGAGGGTAGATCGGGGCTTATTGCCAAAGTAATTGCCATGAGATTAATGCATAGTGGTAAAACGGTATTTGTTCTTGGAGAGACAACGACTCCAGCAATTACGGGAGGGGATGTACTTATCGTCCTTTCAGGCTCGGGAAGGACTGCAAATACGATAAATGTTTTAGAAGGTGCTTCTAAAGTAGGTTCACAAATATTTATGATAACGACAAATACAGAAGTGCTTGCTCAGTACAATGGATTACTCATCCCAGCGGCTACAAAGTACCGTTTACCAAATGAACCAGAAACGATTCAACCTTTAGGCAATCAATTTGATCAGGCTGCCCATCTCATATTAGATGCAGCCATTATCGATAGCCTTGATAGTTTGCAAACAAATGATACATTAAAAAACAAACATAGCAATTTAGAATAGGAGATTGATTATGTCTACAGTTACAATAAATCATGAAGAAGCAAAGCAATATGCGATCAATAAATTAGTTGGAGCAGGTCTAATGGAATCCCACGCAGAAAAAGTAGCAGATATTCTTATTCATGCTGATTTGAGAAACGTTAACTCACATGGAGTTTTGAGAACAGAACATTATGTGAATCGTTTAAGAGCTGGGGGCATAAATCCAAACGCAAACATTACATTCAATCAAACAGCACCTACAACAGGTATAGTAGATGGTGACAATGGTTTTGGACATGTCATCGGTGATTTTGCAATAGAAAAGGCAATACAAATGGCAAAAGAAAATGGTATCGGTATGGTTACGGTGATGAATAGTAGTCATTGCGGTGCACTAAGTTATTTCGTGCAAAAAGCGGCTGAAGCAAATTTAATAGGGATAGCGATGTCACACACAGATAAAATTGTAGTTCCATTTGGTGGAAAAAATTCTTTTTTAGGAACAAATCCAATTGCATATGGAATTCCTGCAAAGAAACATAAACCGTTCATCTTGGATATGGCAACTTCAACAGTAGCGCTAGGAAAAGTGTTGCAACATAAGGAAGAAGGGAAATCTATTCCTGAAGGGTGGGGTGTCGATGAAAATGGGCAACCGGTAACAGATCCGAACAAAGTAGTTTCATTAACACCTTTTGGAGGACCAAAAGGATATGGATTATCACTTATAGTAGATATATTTTCAGGGTTGCTTGCAGGGGCAGCATTTGGTCCACATATTGGAAAAATGTATGATGATTTGGATAAAAAACGCCATTTAGGACATTATTTTTGCGTTTTCAATCCAACAAACTTTATAGACTTAGAAACATTCTTAGCTAGAATGGATCAAATGATAGACGAATTACATGAATCAGAACCAGCACCAGGATTTTCTCAAGTATACATACCAGGTGAAATCGAACAACAAAATGAAGAGAACAATCGAGAGAACGGAATTACAATTGCGAAGAGTGTTTATGATTATTTAACTGAATAATTAATAGTGCGATATAACAATTACGGCTGGATTTTAGGGTATAGAGGTGTCGAATGAGTAATGTGAAAATTCAATTGGCTTTAGATCGTATGACGATAGAAGAATGTATAAAACTTGTTGAACAAACAAAGGATTATATCCACTGGATTGAAATTGGTACTGGTGTTATAAAAGAATATGGGATGAACGTTGTCCGTAAAATGCGAGACCGTTTTCCTGATAAAACAATTGTTGCTGACATGAAAACATGTGATGCTGGAAGACATGAAAGTTTACAGGCTTTCAACTCAGGTGCTAATATCACGACGGTTATGGGCTTTTCTCCAAATGCCACAATAAAACAATGCTTGGAAGTTGCCGCTGAGAAAAGTGGAGAAGTAATGATTGATTTGCTCGGTATAGAAAGTGTGGAGCGAGTAAGAGAAATTCACTCACTTGGGGCCCGGCTTTTCTGTTTACATGTCGGAAAAGACATGCAACAGGACGGACAACTTGCGACGTCTACATTATTACAACTTGTGGAAGGTTTGGATGATATTCAGATTGCAGTTGCTGGTGGAGTAAATGATGAAATCGCGCCTAGCTTGCTAAAAGCAGGAGTGGAGGTTATTATTGTCGGAAGTTTTATTACTGGAAGTACAAATCCAGAGACTAGCGCAACACTACTTTCTAATATTATTGATGAATACAATCAAGAATAATTTTCAAAGCCATTACTTAGTGAATTGAGTAATGGTTTTTGTTTTTAAAAGATTAATGAATTTCATGCCAAAAAATTCATTCTTCTAATCCCATAAATTAGTATAATAAGATTTATAAGAACATAGGCAGGGATATATATGAATTTACGAGGAATATTATTACTTATTTTTTTATTTCAAACCATTATTAATGCAACGAGACCAGTTATTACGTTATCAGCTGATGAATTGGGAGCTTCTATTTTTATGATAGGTATCTTAACCTCATCGTTTGCATTTTTGCCACTGATTTTTTCTATTCATGCTGGTAAAATAATTGATAAATTTGGGAATCGCATGCCAATTATTTTTGGTTTTGTAGTTTCTATAGCTGGAATGATTATTCCCACTCTTTACTCAGCCGTCTGGTCGTTATTTGCCAGTCAATTGTTATTAGGGCTAGCCAATATTTGTATACCTATTGCTCTGCAGAATCAGCTAGGGCACCAATCTACCCCTAAAAATAGAGATTATTTTTTTAGTATGTTTAGTTTGTGTGTTGCTTTGGGAGCTGTTGTTGGGCCTCTTGTTGGTGGTTATTTATCCGAACACATTTCGTTTCAAGTAGTATACGTTTTTTGTATAGTTATTGGTGTTATTTCTATTGTATTTTCATTTAGAATTCCAAAGGCTGCAGAAAAAGTCAGCAGACCTCCTAGTAAATTAGTGGATTCTTTCAAGCTATTTGAAAATCCACTTGTGAGAAAAGCATTATTTTCAAGTGCACTGGTGTTATATTCGAAAGATATCTTTGTCGCATATTTCCCTTTGTTAGGAAAGCAAATGCATTTATCCACTTCTGCAATTGGGTGGATCATCGCATTACAAGGGCTTGCTACGATGTTTGTACGCTTTATACTGCCGAAGCTGCTAGATGCATACAAGCGAGATACGGTGCTGTTTATGTCCATATTAGTAGCTGGAATAGCGTTTCTCTTGTTGCCATTCAGTCATTCAGTATACTTGATTGCTTTATTTGCAATTGTAATGGGCCTCGGTTTAGGCTGTGGACAACCTATTTCCATGACGACTACCTATAATGCATCCCCTCCTGATCGAACAGGGGAGGTATTAGGACTTCGAATTGCTACGAACCGTTTTTCTCAGTTAATCGCACCAACCCTTTTTGGAGTAATTGGTGGTTCTATAGGAATGATAGGAATTTTTCTTTTCAGTGGAGTATTTTTAGTAGGAGGTTCCTTGTTTTTTAGAAAGCAGGAGGAGTGATAGCTTATGGTAAATGAATTAAAAGAAATTTACGGTTCCTATAGTATACCTAAAGAAGTATATCGACTGATTCAGCTTGAAATAGATTTACAGAAGGAAGGGTTATCTCTTGCTACTATTGGATTAATACCAATTGATGATTATTTTTATTACTACTCTATAACTCCACCAGACTTAATTCCCTTTGCATCAACAGGTGGAAATGGAATTCATTTTGGTTTTTTAACCGACTTCCATGAAGTGCTTGAACTGAAGGATGCTCCAATTGTATGTGTTTCACCAACAAATGATCCACCTGTTAGATATGTAGCAAAAAACTTTGAAGAGTTTATGAATTTAGTAGTTTCAGTGCCCTATGTGGAGATGTTAGAACAATTTTGTACTGTACAAGATAAAGACGAGATGAACGAAATAATTCGAGAAAATGCTAGCGATCTATCTAATGTTTTACAAATAGAGCGCACACTCATATTTAAACGACTACAACAAACGTTCAACGCAAAATCTGTGGATGTTTTAGATTATTTGGAGCAAGCAAAAATGGAGCGAAAAAAGAAAGTGTCCATAGCGACATTAGATGGGCTCGGGATAATTGGCAGTAATAGCGGTCGTAGTTTTTCATTTGCAAAAGATCGAAACGTTGGAGAAAAAGAAATTGAGAGAATGCAGTCTTTTTTATATTCTGCAAATAAAGAAGAGAAGTTAGCGTTTGTACGTGACGCGAACTATTGGTACATATTAACTCCTGATTACGACGAAGCTGTGATGCAGTTGATTGTAAGTTTATTACAATCGTTGGTGTTAAAAGATGAGGCATATAGAGTATTGTCGAAAAATTAGTTTAACTCAATAATACGTATACGTAAATTTGGTAAAAGTAAAGTCCATGTTTTCCATATAAGTAGCTAGAAGCCATCCTTTTGTTTGGAAAGGATGGCTTCATTACTAATCTTTATTAAAAAATGCATATCGGTCCACTTGTATAAAATTGCATTGCGAGAGGAGGGATGGTTTTTGAAGAGTGCCAAATTCATCTAAAGTCTTTGTGATATTTACTAACTCGGTTTCGTCCATTTTATATTCCAAAACATATTGATATAGGTGAGGTTTAGGCTCTGCTATTGAAACAATCGAACCAATAAACTTTACGTTTTTATTTAGAATCTTTGTTTTTAACTTTAAGATAATCGCATGATTGACTGCTAATTTAATATCTGATAAAAATGTTAATCTTTTTGTACAAGCTTCCTCTATTAGAACATCTATTGTCCCTAATTCCACTTTATTTCCACGAATTTGCGTTAGAGTCATTGTTGCTTTTAAAGGGTTTTCTAATATTATTTCGAAACCTTTAGCGTTGTTTGTCAATTTCTCTTCTTTAGTTTTCATTTCTTCTGGTATCAATTTCCCTTTACTCAATAGTTTCTCAAATTTTGTTGCAGGGACTGGTTTAGAAAACAAATACCCTTGAATGGAATTACAGTTATAATTGTTTAAAACTTTCAGTTGATCAGTAGTTTCTACACCTTCAGCCACAACTTCCATATCTAATTGCTGTGCTAATTGAATAATAGTGTTAGTGATGAAATTGGAATCGTCGGTTTCAAAAGAAGTTAAATCATGAATAAATGTGCGATCGATTTTAAGAATGTCTATTAACCCCTTAAATCTTTTCAAGGTAGAGAGGGAAGAGTAACCTGTACCAAAATCGTCTAGTGCTACTTTAATACCTAGAAGCTTCAATTCTTCAAGTACTGAGAACACGACTTTTTCATTCTCTAGTATAGATGACTCGGTAATCTCTATTTCCAAGTATTTGGACTCCAATTTTGTCTCCTCTAGTATTTGTTTGACATTGGAGATTAAGCTTTTTTCTAAAAAACGATTTGCCGACAGATTAACGGAAATCGGAATTTTAGGTAAGTCGGATTCTTGCCATAATTTCATTTGAATGCAAGCAGTTCGTTTCACCCAATCTCCAATTTCAACAATAAATCCCGTCTCTTCGGCTAATGGTATAAATTCATCGGGTGATACAAGTCCCCATTCTGGATGATTCCAACGAATGAGCGCCTCAGCACCAACGATTTCAAAGGTTTTAGGGCAAACTTTGGGTTGATAGTATAGTTCTAATTGTTCCCGTTCTATTGCATGTCGAAGACTGGACTCTAAAGAAAAAATTTTAAACGTTTGAGCGTTTAAAGAAGAGGAATATACTTGGAAATTGTTTTTTCCTAATTCTTTTGCTTTATATAATGCTGAATCGGCATTTTTCATTAATGTAAGCGGGTTTTCTCCATCATTGGGATAAATACTTATTCCAATACTCGTCGTTATAAAAAGATTATAATTCTCGACTAGAAATGGTTTATCCAGTGATTCAATAATTTTTTTCGAACGCTCTTCTGCTTGGTGGGTATAAAAGTCCGTTAACAGAATACCAAATTCATCTCCCCCAAGGCGAGCTATAATTGCGTTTTCACTGAGGCATTGCTTTAGTCTAGTTGCAATCTGTATAAGTAAATTATCTCCAAGTGTATGACCGAGTGTGTCGTTAATATATTTGAAGCGGTCTAAGTCTAAATACATTACGGCTACTTTTCGGTTTAACGTATTTCCAACGATAATCGCTTGTTCGAGCTTTTCTTGAAATAGTTTCCTATTTGGTAAGCCGGTTAGGGGATCGTAATTTGCTAAGTAGGTATTTAACTGTAGTGCTTTCATATGATCCGTTACATCTTTTGCTATTCCAAAGACACCTTGGATAGCCCCGTCTAAATAAGCAGGTATCATTGTTAAATTGATGTCCAATAAATGTCCCATTTTATGTATGAATTTCATATTCATATTTTGAGGAGTACCGGAAAGTACTTTGTGGAATGCCTCTTTATGCATCTGGTCATAATTTAAAGGGAGCAGTGAGTCAATGGAGCTTATTTCATAATTATTATTAAATCCAAGCTTTTGGAAAAACACATCGTTCATTCTTTCTAGGCGTCCTGATGCATCTACAAAATATACAATATCTGGATTGAATTCAAATAAAGATTGATAAAAAGTATGACTATCAAAATTGTATTCCATTTTTTCCACCCTTTCCGTTTCGTAGTAACTTTGTATCTTTTTTGGTTTGTTTTTATTAGGTATTTAAATCTATTAATTTGTATAGAAAATTGAATATGGGCGGGAATTATTGTTATCTTCACTATTATTGTAAAGTAATACACTAATACAGTAAATAATACAAAACATAAAATATAGTAAATTTTTATTTTGTTTGAATTGCTTTAATTCGGTTTGAAAATTACAAAAATAATCTATTTCAAAAGTGAGTGATACATAGTATAGTCTTAATAATATATTTGAAAAAGGTAGTGAGAATTTTGAAGTATTATGTTACGGCAAAGGATGTTGCAAAGCTTGCGGGTGTTTCTCAATCGTCTGTGTCAAGGGTTTACTTTGAAGGGGCTTCAGTGTCTAACAAAACTCGTGAGAAAGTATTAGCAGCTGCAAAAGAATTAGGGTATAGGCCAAATGAATTTGCAAGAAGTCTCATTACGAACCGCACAAAGATTATTGGGCTGGTGATGAAAGGAATTCAAAATCCTTTCTATCCAGAAGTTTTAAAGCAATTTACAGCAGCCTTTAAAAAACTAGGTTATAGTATTTTGTTTGTATCTACAAACAATGATGAAATACAGAAAGAAGATATCGACATGTTGAGGAATTATAATGTTGCCGGAGTAATTATTACGGATGCTTCTTTGTCGTTGAATGTAACCGAAGATTTTAAAAAGAACCAGGTTCCACTTGTCCTTTTTAACCGCAAAATTGATAATGAGCAATTTTATTCGGTTTGTTGTAATAACTTAAATGCAAGTAAAAAAATTGCGGGGTATTTAATTGAAAAGGGTTGTTCGGATGTAGCCTATATTGCAGGGAATGCAAATACATCTACGAGTAGGGATAGAGAAAAAGGGTTCACCTCAATAATTGAAAAGAATAATGTGGTACTTAACAAATACACTTCAGATTATACATATGAAGGTGGCTATAAAACGGCGCAAAAAATAATTGCAGAAAAGAAAGTACCAGAAGGGATTTTTGTGGCAAATGATATTATGGCTCTTGGTGTAGTAGATGCTTTACGAGAAAATTCTATAAAAATCCCAATAGAAACAAAAGTAGTAGGGTTTGATAATATCGATATGGCTTCTTGGCCCACATACAATTTAACTACATGGGAGCAGCCAATTACTAAAATGGTTGAACAAACTGTAAATTATTTGATGGCCGAAATGGTTGAATTCTCTGGGTATACGGAGAGTATTGAAGTCAATGGAGCATTAATTGAGCGAAAAACTACATAATTTTATTGACTTGTCATTGAATTTAGAATAATCTACTCGTAAGGGTGTTTTGCATACGTATGCAAAACGAAAATGTATGCGTTTACAATCAAAGGGAGGAATAAATAATGGTCAAAGTATTAAAAGCAGGTAAATCTCAAGAAGAAGTTAGTGCGAATGATTTAAAGGTTTCTCAAATAGTATCAGAGGCATTGAAAGACGTTGAAGTAAGAGGAGATCAAGCAGTTCGTGAATTATCTGAGAAATTCGATAAATGGTCACCAGAATCATTTCGTCTATCTGAATCTCAAATAAATGAAATAGTTTCTCAAGTTCCAGAAGAAGTAATAGAAGATATTAAATTCGCACAAAAAAATATTCGTGAATTTGCAGAAGCTCAACTTGCTTCTATGAATGACGTAGAAGTTGAAAATATCCCTGGTGTAATTTTAGGGCATAAAAATATTCCAGTAAACAGTGTAGGCTGTTATATTCCGGGCGGTCGTTACCCAATGGTTGCTTCTGCACATATGAGTGTTTTAACTGCTAAAGTAGCAGGTGTTAAGCGTGTAATCGCTTGTACACCACCGATTAATGGAGAAATTCCACATGCTACAATCGCTGCTATGTCTTTAGCTGGGGCAGATGAAATTTACCTTTTAGGTGGAATTCAAGCGATGGCTGCAATGGCGATCGGTACTGAAACAATCGAATCAGTAGATATGATTGTTGGACCTGGGAATGCTTTCGTTGCAGAAGCAAAACGTCAACTATACGGTCGTGTCGGAATCGACTTATTTGCTGGTCCTACAGAAACATTAGTAGTTGCAGACCATACTGCAGATGCTGAAATGGTTGCAACGGATATTCTTGGTCAAGGAGAGCACGGTCCAACTTCTCCAGGAGCGCTTATCACAACTTCTGAAAAATTAGCAGAAGAAACAGTGAAAGAAATTGAACGCCAATTAGAAACACTTCCAACAGCGGATGTTGCACGCGTTTCTTGGGAAGATTACGGTCAAATTCTATTAGTAGATTCTATTGAAGAAGCTCGAATTGAAGCAGATCGTCTAGCATTTGAACACGTTGAAATTTTAACGGAAGATCCAAATTACTTCCTTGAAAATATGACAAACTATGGTTGCCTATTCTTAGGACCTGAAACAAATGTAGCTTACGGAGATAAAGTAATTGGAACGAACCATACATTACCAACAAAAGGTGCAGCACGTTACACAGGCGGTCTATGGGTAGGTAAATTTATCAAAACCGTTACATATCAAAAAGTTACACCTGAAGCTAGTGCTTACATTGGGGAATATGCAGCTCGTTTATGTCAATTAGAAAACTTCGCAGGACATGCTGAACAAGCATTACTACGCGTAAGAAGATACGGAAATAAATAATTCATAGAGGGTTATTGGGGGAAATATCATGTTAGGTATGATTGGGTTATTTGGTGGCCTTGCGCTACTTATTTATTTAACGATGAAGGGGATGAACCTTCTTATTGCAGCCCCGCTCACGGCATTGTTAGTAGGGATATTAAATGGCTTACCACTTTTTCCGCAGCTTGCGGAAGAAGGAGCTGCAAACTTTTTAACAAACTATATGTCAGGATTTACTGGATTTATCGGATCTTGGTATTTAATGTTCTTGACGGGCGCTATTTTCGGTAAAGTAATGGAAGATAGCGGCGCAGCTGACAGTGTTTCTAAATGGATTGTTAGCAAAATTGGTATGAAACGTGCGGTATTAGCGATTGTTATCGCCTGTGCTGTATTAACTTACGGTGGGGTAAGTTTGTTCGTTGTAGCATTCTCTGTTTATCCAATGGCTATCAGTTTGTTTAGACAAGCAGATCTGCCGAGACGCTTTATACCAGCGGCACTTGCTTTCGGTTCTACGACGTTCACTATGACTTCAGCAGGTTCACCAGAAATTCAAAACTGGATTCCTATTCAATATTTAGGGACTACTCCATATGCTGGATGGGAAGTAAGTATTATCGTTGCTGTATTTATGATGGTCTTTGGTTATTGGTGGCTGAAGAAAATGATTTCCAAAGCAGTTGCAAAAGGAGAAAGATTTATAGGCAGAGATACAGATCCTACTGCAGAAGCTCGTACTGAACTACCTGATCCGCTGTTAAGTATGGTTCCTCTATTAGTTGTTTTAGCAATTTCGTTTTTCTTCCACAACTCACTTGGAACTTCTGCTTTAATCATCGCTTTAACTGGCGGTGTTATCGCAACTTATCTGATTAACAGAAAGTACTTCCAGAATATTGGAAAAGCATTTGGTGAAGGAGCATTAGGAGCTATTGTAGCGATTACAAACACGGCTGCGGTTGTTGGATTTGGTGGGGTAGTAAAAGCAACGCCTGCATTTACAACGGCTGTTAACTTCGTAACGGATATTCCTGGAAGTCCACTTATTGGTGGAGCAGTGGCGGTAGGGGTTATTGCAGGTCTTACTGGATCATCTTCAGGTGGACAAACAATTGCATTACCACTTTTAGCACCGCATTATTTAGATTTAGGTGTTAATGCAGAAGCGTTGCACAGAACAGTGGCAATTTCGTCAGGATCACTAGATCACTTGCCACAAGGTGGATATGTTGTAACTACCATTCGTTCAATTTGTGGTGAAACGCACAAAGATGCATATCCTGCGTTAGCTGCGGTAACGGTAATTGTAGCGGCAATAGGTGTTGTTTTAGCTATTGCATTATTCTCACTAGGTTTAGGAATTTAAAAGATTCATATATGCCCAACAAACTGTTCTCAAATAAGGTTGTTGGGTATATATCGTTGTACATAAAAACATAAAGGGGAAGTGGAGTATATGGAAAACGTATCAATTATCGGCTGTGGAACAATGGGGCATTCGATTGCACTGTCTGCTGCTTGGGCAGGACAATCTGTAAAGGTTTATGGAATTAATGAAAAAGACTTGGAAAATGCTGATAAGGGCTTACAGAATAAATTAAAAGTCATGACAGATAACGATGTCTTTGATGAAGCAACTGCTAAACAGATTAGAGAGAAAATAGTGTTGTCCACTTCATTAGAAGAAACGATTGCGGGTTCTACTTTTATCTTTGAAGTTATTCCAGAAGTGTTGGACATGAAAAAAGAAATGTATAAACAAATGGAAAGTATGATAAGCGAAGAGGTAGTTATTGCAAGTAATACTTCTGGATTTAAACCCAGCTTACTAGCAGAAGAGATGCAATATCCAAATCGTTTTGTTGTCACTCATTTTTGGAACCCGGCACACTTAATTCCTTTAGTAGAAATCGTAAAAAGCGAAAAAACGGATGAACAAACAGTAGAGCGAGCAATGCAAGTGATCAAAGATATGAATAAACAGCCGATATTACTAAACAAAGAGATACCAGGATTTATCGGAAACCGATTACAATATGCTTTGTTCCGTGAAGCGCAGTCTTTACTAGATGCAGGCGTTGCAACAAAAGAAGATATTGATGCAGCGGTCACTTATAGTATTGGTCGCCGTTTGCCAGTAACAGGTCCATTAATGACGGCCGATATGGGTGGGCTCGATGTATTTTCGGCGATTTCGAATTATTTATTTGAAGATTTAAGTATGGATCAGAAGTCAGGCACCGTACTTTCCAAACTTGTAGAAGAGAATAAATTGGGAGATAAAAACGGGGAAGGATTTTATACTTGGGATGCCGAGTTCTCCGAGCAGAAAAATGCGGAGCGTGAGCAAACGCTTATTCATTTCTTAAAAAATGATTTAAAAAGAAATGAGGAAAAATAATGCAACCTTTTTTCTCTGAATTAGCAAATAAAACAATAATCGTTACCGGTGGAAGTAAAGGGATTGGAAAAGATATTGCACTCACTTTTGCTAAATTGAATGCCAATGTAGTTATTTCCGGACGAAGTGAGACAGCTTTGAACGAAACACTCAGCGAATTACATGCATTCAATGAAAATTGTATTGCTGTACAAGGAGATATGAGCGATATTGCTGTTGTAAAGGATTTAATCGATCAAGCAGCTGCAACATTTGGAACGGTAGATGTACTAGTGAATAATGCTGGAGTAAATATTGCGAAGCCGGCAATGGAAGTAACGGAAGAAGATTGGGATACTGTGCTCGATTTGAATCTAAAATCAGCATTTTTTGCTAGTCAAGCAGCTGCAAAATATATGCTTGCTCAAAAAAGCGGTAAAATTATTAATATAGCTTCTCAAATGGCGTTTGTTGGCTATTATAATCGTGCTGCGTATTGTTCAAGCAAAGGTGGGCTCGTTCAAATGACGAAAGCTTTAGCTGTTGAATGGGCGAAGCTAGGTATTAAAGTGAATGCAGTAGCACCAACATTTGTGGAAACTGAGTTTACGGAAAAAATGTTTGCGGACGAAGCGTTTAAAAAGGACGTGGACAACCGTATTCTATTAGAAGGGCTATCCAAACCGGAAGATGTATCGGGAGCAGTTCTATATTTAGCTTCTAATCTAGCTAATTTTGTAACAGGCGAAACGTTAAAAGTAGACGGTGGATGGACTTCTATTTAATATTGCTTTGAAAAGTGCTCTTCAAGTCATTGACTTAAGAGCACTTTTTTCGTTAGTTGGAATATTGAATAGTTTAGTTGGAATTTTAACGCATTTAGTTGGAAAAATTAGAGGTTTAGTTGGAAAAAATGGGGGTTTAGTTGGAATATCCATGAAACGGAAATTAAATTGAAAGGTAGCAACTTCCTTGGAAGTATGTCCCAAGTCGTTCGTACCTTAATATTTCGCGTAAAACATGATAAACTTAGACTTCAGCAAATTTTTAACTAATTGAAGGACGTGTTTTAATGGTAGGACGGAATGATCCATGCCCATGTGGTAGCGGAAAAAAATATAAAAAATGTTGTGAGTCAAAAGAGACCATTACGATAGAAGAGGTACAAACGGAAGAACTAGAACGTATTTTACAAACATTTTATGATGAATATCCGGAACGAAAAGACGTACCTGCATTCCAGGAACTTGTGGAAAAGTGGAATGACTCGTTAAAGCAATACTTGGATATGGAAATGATTGAAGCCATCGTACTGGATGAGTTTTTCTTCCATCACAAGCCAGAAATATGGACAAACTATCTAGAAAAACAACGAAAGAAAATCGTACGTCCATCTACATTGAACGCAATCAAACAGTGGAATGAACCACGTGTGTTCGTTGGTGAAGTAATAGATGTAGATGATCATTATATGACTGTAACGCATATTTTGACGAAAGAAACGGTTCGATTAAGACGCGAAGGCGAGAAACCAGTGCCGGTTGGTGTACATATGTATTGTTTCATCTTGCCGGATGGAACATCGAAAGAAAATCATTATTTAGCTATTTCTAGCTTAATCTTCTTCCCGACAGATCACAAAAACGTATTTGCCGATTTTGTTAGCCAATTCGAAGCTCAGGATAAGTTATCAGCTCCGACATTTATGAAAGAAAAGGCCACGATCTTGTGGACTTTACTTGGAGAAAATGGGTACGAAGGTGGAGAATATACGCACTTTGAAGCGGGAGTACTTCAAGTAGCGATAGATTTTCTCGAGAAAAATAATAGAGACTATCAAAAACTTTTAGAAATAGTGGAAGATTATTTAGTCGAACAACAACCGAATGCACGTAAAGAAGTTGCGATTTCAGCAGGTGCTATTAGGTTCGGTCAGGAAAATGGCTTTTTTGAACCGCTAGATATGACTATTAAAGAAATTGCAGAATCATTTGAGGTATCCACTTCTTCATTGAACAAATACTATAATGATTTGAATCTGTATTATAAAAACTGGACTAGCTCTAAGTAAACTGAATAGCTGTCTAAAAAGAGAGTGTGGGAAGCTTCATCATTCCCACACTCTCTTTTTTATGTTTAGCATTTTTAAAATAGGATAAACAAATAAAAACAATCAAGGGAGAGATTCATATGACAAAGAAACCAACTGAAGATCGCGAAAAACAGGATATTGCTGGTCGTATATTAGATAACCCTGATTTGGTGAACACAGAAAAAGAAAGTATTTTCGATAGAGATGAACAGATGAAAAACGTGGATCCAATTCCAGTAGAAGAATTAAATGAACAAGTAAAAGATGAAAAAGATAAAGACAATACGAAGTCAACATCATCAAGTGAAAAACGCTATCCCGGGTAAGTAACCATATTCAATGTTTATCCGTGATAAATAATGGAGATAACTAATCTAAAGGTTTAATTACGCAATTAGTGAGGAGAATTAGTATGAAAACTAAAAAGTATTCGATTATTGGAAGTGCATTGCTATCAACGGCTCTATTACTCGGGGCATGTGGGGATAAAGAGGAAGTAACAGATGCACCGACGAATAGTGATATGCAAAATGAGTTTGGATTTCAATCCTTCGATTTAGATATAGATACAGCAGATCAAAAAGATGCAATTGATGCCTCGTTTGATATGGATGTATCTGAAACGGAAGCTGAATACGAAAATAAATTGGAATCCAAGAATTTGACAGGTGATGAAGCATATGCTGAATTGGAACCGATTTTCAAAGATCTAGCTCTAACGAAAGATATGAGTAAAGAAGAAGTGATTGAAAAGGTTTCTAAAGCATTTGGAGTAGAGGAATATACAGAATTTGATTTAGAAATTGAATTTTCGGATGGAGACGATCAAGAATTTTCAGATCATAAATAAATAAAGGAAACAGAGTCGTGATTAAATTCACGACTTTTTTTGTTGGTTAAGAAACTGCGCGGTAGAGAGTTGAAGAAAGTGGCCGCTTGGATTTAGCGCGGCGACGCTTCGCTTTCCGTGTGCGACTGCAGGGTCTCGTCTGCCTCGTTTTCCCGCATGAGTCTCACGCCGCCGCACTAAATCCCTCCAATTAAGTGGTTGTAGAATAAGTATCTACAATAAATGGATAAGGGCAACCAAACACCTGTCGAAAGCAACTAGTACTAGTCTGAGAGCAACCAAACAACTGTTGAGAGCAACTAGTACTAGTCTGAAAGCAACCAAATTACCCCTCAAAGCAACCAGTTTTCATTAAACAAGTTTACCTGGAGTGAGACGCCGATAATAGCACGCAGTTTCCTCATAACTTGTAGTGTCTCCCTGCATTGTTATCCAATTAATGGCTAAGGGCAACCAACCAATCATTAAAAGCAACCAAATCAGCATAAGAGCAATCAAATAACTAGTGAGAGCAACCAAATTACTCTTGAGAGCAACCATTTTTCATAAAACTTTATTTGGATTGACGCCGATAACTATCGCGCAGTCTCCCTATTTTGTGCATTATCGGAGATCCTCCATATCAATCTAACCCCACCACTTTTCACCTGCGTAAAGCTCGTCACGAACAAAGTCACTTGCGGTGGCTAAGTTGCATCCTGACACGCACGGTATGGCGCACTTAACTATATTCCTCTACTTGAGGTGCTTGCGCTTTTCTAATGTATAAAAAATATTGCTGTAAATAAAATAATAGTGTATTATACATAGTATAAATATAGTGTACGACATATAGTATAAGTAAGTGAGGTGGAAAATGAGTAAATTACTAAATTCATTGATAACAGAATTACGGAGAGGAACGTTGACACTTGCGGTTTTGAGTCAGCTTAGAACCCCTCAATATGGTTATTCTTTAGTTCAACTCCTAGAAAAGTCTGGCGTTTCGATTGATCAAAGCACGTTATATCCTTTGCTTCGACGTTTAGAAAAACAAGAGCTAGTTGAAAGCAGCTGGGATACAACGGAAAGTAGACCGAGGAAATACTACGTATTAAGTGAATATGGAATAGAAATTTTGGAACAGTTACAAGACGAATGGGAGAAAACAACAATGGAACTTCAAACTTTATTGAAAGGAGATGTGGAAAATGCACCTGATTGATATTTATATACAGGAAGTAATACGCAGAATTCCTGAAAAGAATCGGGAGGACATTGCGCTTGAACTAAGGTCAACTATTGAGGATATGCTTCCCGATAATTACTCGGAGAAAGAAGCGAAAGGGGCTCTTGCAAGTTTAGGGAATCCAGCATTGCTAGCAAGTGGATATGCGGATCGTCCGATGCATTTGATAGGACCAAGATACTTTGATATGTATGTAACTTTATTGAAAATGATTATACCAATAGTGGCGATGCTCGCATTAATCGTTGTTATTACGGAAAATATTATGTCTTATAATGGAGAAGAAGCTATACTTGGTACAATTCTTACTATTGTAGGGCATGGTATATGGGGAATGATTAGCTCGCTGATTCAGACATTTTTCTGGACTACATTGGTTTTTGCTATTTTGGAGCGTACGGATGCTTTGAAAGATAAAACACCGCTTACCCCCAACTGGAAAGAATGGACACCAGATGACTTGAAAGGTATACCGTACATTAAGAAAGAAAAGAAAATTTCTAAAGTCGATATATTTGGTAGTCTGCTATGGATTGCAATCTTTGTAGCTGTTTATTTCAATGCCGTTCATTTAATTGGTGTTTATGAAAAGGTTCAAGGAAAGCTTCAGTTAGTAGTCCCTACTTTCAATCAGGATGTACTATATTCCTATTGGTTGATTGTTTTATTTGCATTACTCTTAGAAGTTGCTTTTGTTTTTTATAAATTTATGGCTGCACAATGGACTACAAAAGTAGCCATTATGAATACTGTACGAACGGTCGTTTCTACAGTCGTGTTTATCATTATATTTAATGAAAATAATTTGATCAACATAGAGTTCTATAAGTATCTGGAGCATTTATTCCACTTTACTTTTGAACTTCAAGCGCCTGTAAAAGTTGGAGTTATATTAATCTGGATCGTATTTGCTGTGATTGATGTAGTGCAAGGCTTTCGCAAAGCAAATATTCGAGGGTGAGAAGAGTGGCTTTTTATCACTCTTCTTTTTTGTTTCTAATATTACAGGATTATTAAAAACTAACTAGAAAGGTTATTTTAGGACAAAAGGAGGGTATAAACTTAGCAAGACTAAAACTAGGAGGAAATACAATGGACATTGAATCAAATCGACGAATTGAAATAGCTCGTTCAGAAGAAGAGATGTATGAAAAGTTGGAACTCCTGCAAGAACAAGGATATGCGGACAGTGATATACATGTAATATCTCAAGAAGGTTCGCATCTGTATACGTTAAATCGTCATTCTGAAGTTTCTACTCATGAGGCTGGAACGTTTGTCGATAAATTTAAATCCATCTTTACTGGCGAAGATGCTATAACAGAAGGGCTCCGGAGACTTGATTTGTCAGAAGAAGAAACAGATTATTATGCTGGGGAAGTGGCCAGAGGATCAATTGTTCTCTACACAGATGTGCTAACATTTGCAGACGAGTCGTCCATTGGTCGCTTAGATGAGCCGCAAGATCGTTTTGCACGAGGAGAGACATTTGCAACCGATCCTTATTTAGTAGGTGGAGAAAGGCGGATTTCCCCCGAGCAATATGAAGAAAGAAGACAATTAAAGGAAAAGCTAGATGAAATGCCGCATAGAAATAGACTATATTAATAAGAGTAACAACCTCTCCCCTTGTGCATGAGTGCAAGGGGTTTTATTAAGTTAATAATCTATGAGATAATAAGTATATGAACAAAGCAAGGTGGGATAAGATGGACTTCGTGGCTATAGACTTCGAGACTGCAAATAGTGTACGCTCCAGTGTTTGCTCGGTCGGCATAGTGAAAGTGAAAAATGGGAAAATTGAAGAAGAAGTGCATACATTGATCAACCCATTGAGTGAATTTCATTATTATAATACGAAAATTCATGGGATTACGGAATATATGGTACAGGATGCACCGACATTTGAAGAGTATTGGCCTAATTTTAAACAGTATATCGACAACGAAACGATTATTGCGCATAATGCAAGCTTTGATATCGGTGTGTTACGAGACTCTTTAAAAAGGATTCATGAGTCTGAGCCGAACTTTCAATATGGATGCTCCTATCGAATTGCGAAAAAGGTTTGGCCAAATTTGTACAATCATAAACTCTCCACTGTCGCAAATTATTTAAGTATTAGCCTGAGGCACCATGATGCACTGGAAGATGCTCGAGCTTCCGCCTTAATTGCACTAGAGGCGATGAAAAAAACACAAACCAACTCCATTCAAGAGCTTTCTGTTTTGCATAAGCTTAAATTAGGAAGTCCTGCCCTGGCAAATAAGAAAACACCGCGTGCTAGAAAGAGTTCTGGTGATGCATTCTTGCAGTCAATCATGGCAGAAAGTGGACCTCTGAATACAAAGCACCCATTTTATGGAGCGAATATTGTATTCACAGGAAAAATGGTAGCCATGACGAGGCCGATAGCCGCACAATATGCAACTAATTGTGGTGCTATTTGCAAAGGGCAAGTAGATGCAACAACAAACTTTTTAGTCGTGGGAGATCAGGATTTATTTAAATATGTACAAGGTATTAAAAGTACGAAGATGCAAAAAGTAGAAGCGTTGATTGAACAGGGCTACCCGATTGAAATTGTTGGAGAACAAGACTTTTTAAGAATGGTCAAATAAAGAAAGAGACAAAGGGTAACTTTCCATTATATCTAATAAAAAAGTAACAACTAAGCCACATACTAATGGCTTAGTTTTTTTGAATTTTAAAAACATACTTTACCACTTGGAATAATTTGATTATGATGATAGATAAGAAAAGAGGGATAGAAAATGAATATCGATCATTTGGAAGCGTTTATGTATGTCGTGCAGTTAAAGAGCATTCATAAAGCAGCGGATGCATTGTTTTTGTCCCAACCGACAGTGACTGCAAGGATTAAAACATTAGAAAGAGAATTGAATACCGAATTATTTGTTCGCCAAGGCAGGGGACTTTTGCTTACGGAGCACGGACGAGAATTTATACCATATGCAGAACAAATCATTCAAACGTATAAAGAAGGAAAAAAAATTATGAAGGAAAGAGCTGGTCATGAAGAAGTAGTTATTGGGGCAAATACTATTACTTCACAATACTTTATTCCTTTTGCATTACCATTATGGAAACAAGCAAATCCGCAGTTACGTTTTAAATTTATCGCAGCGCCAAATGATGTTTTAATAGAAAAGCTTTTGCAAAAACAAGTAGATATAGCTTTTATAAAGGATACAAATAATGAAGGACTTCAAAAACAACAATTATTGGATAATTCCGTTAGATTAGTTGCTTATCCAGATCATCCTTTGCAATATGAAGAAAATATAACAGCCAATCGATTAGCTGAAGAGCAAATGGTATTTTTTGAGTGTGGCGCTTTTGACTGGAATCGAATTCATAAATTGTTTGAAGTGGGAAAAGTGGAACCTAGAATTGAATTCCAAGTAGATCATCTAGAAGTGGCCAAATCTATTATTAAAAATCGGTGTGCGATTGGGTTTTTACCTTATCTATGCATAAAGAATGAACTAGCAAGAGGGGAATTGATCGAAATCGATGTTGCTCATTTAATTCAAATTAAGCAGCATGTCTTTTTAACTTATGCAAATCAAGACGTTGCAAAATGGCAATTATGGAGAGATATCGCTCAAACTGTTGAAAGCTTTCAAATGTACCAATAGACTTTCTCTATCAATCCAATAAATTTTTCTATCAGTAAACGTATTGCAATTCATCTACTTAAAGTGATAGCATAGGATTCAATATAAAATATATATTAATCGTATCAGTTAACTAGGTTTAACTTGAATCATCAGAAGAACTTCTCTTCTAGTAGTAGAAGGATGGAATGCAGGAATACATGTACAAAATAAATGCTGATTCAAGGTAAGCCTACGGCGGATGTCACAGATTTTGAATGGAGTTAATTGCGTATCCGCAATTCAAAATCTGGACGCAATTACGCCGAGACGTAATTAATCAATGGGAGGAATTCACATGACGAACAAAAGAAAGATTCGATTTGGCGCAATCATTCACGGAGTTGGCGGTAATATATCAGGATGGAGACATCCAGAAGTGCAAACAGACGCGAGTGTAAGCTTGGATTTTTATAAACAACAAGCTCAAAAAGCAGAAGAAGGCAAGTTTGACTTGGTATTTATCGCAGATGGATTATTTATTAATGAAAAGTCCATTCCACATTTCTTAAATCGTTTTGAGCCTTTGACTATTTTATCGGCGCTTGCTGCTGTAACTTCTCGTATTGGTTTAGTTGGAACTGTCTCTACTTCTTACAGTGAGCCTTTTACTGTTGCACGTCAATTTGCATCGCTCGATCATATTAGCGGTGGCCGAGCAGGATGGAATTTAGTGACAACACCTTTAGAAAGCACTGCACTGAATTACAATAAAACAGTTGAAGAGCACCCCGATCATGCTACAAGATATAAAATTGCCGAAGAGTATTTAGATGTAACAAGAGGTCTTTGGGACTCTTGGGATGATGATGCATTTGTGGGAGATAAAGAAAATGATGTGTTTTTCGATCCATCCAAATTACATCATCTGAATCACAAAGGTGAATATTTCTCGGTACAAGGGCCATTAAATATTGGACGTTCTAAACAAGGGCAGCCGGTAGTATTTCAAGCAGGATCTTCAGGAGCAGGAAAGACAATTGCTGCAAAAGGAGCAGATGCTATTTTTACTATGCATCCAACACTAGAATCTGCGAAAAGTTTTTATGAAGATGTGAAACAACAAGCTATCGAATTCGGACGTAACCCGGATCAATTAAATATTTTCCCAGGCATTTCGCCAATTATTGGTGATACGGAAGAAGAAGCAGAAAAAAAATATGAAGAGATTGCTAATCTAGTTTCTATTGATAGAGCTTTGGCATACTTAGGTCGTTACTTCGATCATCATGATTTTTCTCAATATCCGGTAGATGAAGCCTTCCCTGATTTAGGTGACATAGGGAAAAACAGCTTCCAAAGCCATACAGATCGTATTAAACGCGAAGCAAAAGACCAAAATCTTACACTTCGTCAAGTGGCACTAAGAGAAGCGACACCACGTTCAGAATTTATAGGAACGCCAGAAAAGATCGCAGATTTAGTACAAAAATGGTTTGAAGAGCGTGGTGCAGACGGTTTTATCATTGCGACACAAGCGCCTCACACATTAGACGATTTTGTAGACAAAGTTGTCCCAATCTTACAAAAACGTGGATTATACCGCGAAGAATATGAAGCAGACACTTTAAGAGGAAATTTAGGACTTCCGTTTTTGAAAAGTCGATATGCTAAGCAACTTGTTTAATGCATTAAGAGAGAGGGATAAAATGATTTCCATTTCTAATCTTCATAAAAAGTTCGGAAAAAATGAAGTTCTAAAAGGCATAAATATACAAATTGATAAAGGGGACGTCATTTCCATATTAGGTCCAAGTGGTTCAGGAAAGACGACTCTACTACGTTGTCTTAACTATTTAGAGAGACCAGATGAAGGTACTATCACGATAGACGATGTCACAATCGATTCTAAAAAAGTGCATAAAAAAGATGTATATCAGTTACGAAGAAAATCGGCGATGGTATTTCAAAGTTACAATCTATTTCAGCACAAAACAGTTTTACAAAATGTGATGGAAGGATTAGTAGTTGTTCAAAAAATGAATGTGAAAGAAGCACGTGAAATTGCGCTTGAAATGTTGAAAAAAGTGGGCTTGGAGCAAAAGGTAGATGCATATCCTCTTCAGTTGTCAGGTGGACAGCAGCAACGAGTAGGCATTGCACGAGCATTGGCTTTAAATCCAGAAGTCATTCTTTTTGATGAACCAACGTCAGCGCTAGACCCTGAACTTGTAGGAGAAGTATTGGATGTTATTCGGAAGATTTCTCGGGAAGGTATCACCATGATTATAGTTACGCACGAAATGAATTTTGCGAGAGAAGTGTCTAATAGAGTCATTTTCATGGATGGTGGGGTAGTGGTCGAAGAAGGCGTTCCTAACGATATTTTTAGAACACCTAAAGAAGACCGTACAAAACAATTTTTAAAAAGGATGACACCTGAGCTAGAGTATTCAATTTAAAAACGAGGTATTTTGGAAGTGGAGGAGAGTTTATGGTGTATAAATTAGGGATTTTAGATCAAAGTCCGGTTGTTGAAGGTATATCTAACTATGATACTTTGCAAAAAACAGTAGACTTGGCTCAGAAAGCAGAAGAATGGGGATATGAACGATTTTGGGTGTCAGAACACCATAATTCAGATACAGTAGCCGGTTCATCTCCAGAAGTACTAGTTTCTTATCTGTTAGCGAAAACAAAAAGCATTCGAGTAGGCTCTGGTGGAGTTATGCTACAGCATTATAGTCCCTATAAAGTTGCAGAAAATTTTAACGTGCTATCCACGCTTGAACCTGGAAGAGTAGATCTCGGTATTGGAAAAGCTCCGGGTGGATTGCCTCTTTCCACAAAAGCATTGCAATATGGAACAACGAATACAGGGGAAGATTTTGAAGGAAGGCTAGCTTTCTTGCAACAGCTTCTACATAATAATGTTCCCGAAACACATGAGCTTGCTAGTGTTCAAGCAACTCCAATACCTCCTGTAAAACCAGAAACCTATTTGTTAGGCGCAAGCCCAAATAGTGCAAAACTAGCTGCAAATCTTGGAATTTCTTTTGCTTTTGCACGTTTTATAAATAGCGATAACGATATCTTAAAGGAAGCGGCAAATACGTATCGGGAGATTTATCCGAATGGAACGTTTATCGTTTCAGTAACAGTGATAACAGCTCCTACCGAAGAGGAAGCGAAGAAACTTGCGAGTAACCAAAAAATCATAAAAGTTCATTTAGCAAGTGGTCGTACGCTAACTTTACAAACAATAGAGCAAGCAGAAAAGTTTGGAAAAGAGTCAGGGGAAGCATATGAAGTAAAACAATATGATGCGAATATCATTTATGGAACCCCAGAGCAAGTGAAGGAAGTTTTAGATGAGTTTCATCAAGTGTACGGTGTAGATGAATTTATACTGCATACACCGATTCCGAATCCGAAAGAACGACTTCGCTCTTTTGAATTATTAAGTCCGAAAAATCTATTGAAGCAAGCAATTCATGCATAAAATTGGAGGAAAAAAACATGGCACAAAATTTGTCAGTAGTTGTGTGGTCAAAAGAAGGATGTAGTTATTGCAACGAAGTGAAGGAATATTTAGCTGAGCAAAATATTGCTTATAAAACAGTAGACGTGACGAATCACGATGAGTTTCGAGATATTTTAGAAACTAAATATAGTGTTCGACATGTGCCTGTCGTTGAAATTGGTGAAGGAAATACCTACAAAGCTGTAACTGAAGTTGGTTTAGAGCACTTAAAGGCGGCTTTAGAACCAGCTCTTGTATAATTTTTTGTATAAAACCTACTAAACAAATAAGAAAAGAGGATTTATATTGAAGAAAGTATTAACACTTTTATTAGTCCTAGCAGTCGCTTTACTAGGGGCTTGTTCTTCTAATGAAGCAAGTTCTAAAACTTCAGATGGCATATCAGATGTACAAAAGATTATTGTTGGTACTGGTACGCAATTTCCTAATATTTGTTTCCTAGATGAAGACGGTAATCTAACTGGTTACGATGTGGAGTTAGTACGTGCGATTGATGAGAAATTAGAAGAATATGAATTTGAATTCAAAACGATGGATTTTTCTAACTTATTGCTGAGTTTAGAAACAGATAAGATTGATTTTATTGCTCATCAAATGGAAGTGAATGAAGAACGTCAAGAGAAGTTCTTGTTTAATGAAGTGCCTTATAATGTTTTCCCATTAAAAGTTACGGTTCATCAAGATAATGAAAGCATCCAATCTATCGATGATCTAGCAGGAAAAAAGATAGCAACTACGGCTACTAGTAACGCAGCAGTATATATTGAAAAATATAATAAAGAAAACAATCTTGGTGCAGAGATTATTTATACTTCTAGTACATCTGACATCGTTAATCAACTTCGCACTGGACGTGTAGATGCAACCATTTCAACACCATTTGCGGCAGACTTTTTAAATGAACAATCAGACGCACAACAAAAAGTTGTAGGGGATACTTTACTCAATTCAAATGTTTACTTTTTACTACAAAAAGGAAACACAACACTTCAAAAACGTATTGATGAAGCATTAACAGAATTGAAAGAGGATGGAACAGTAAGTGCATTAAGTAATGAATGGCTTGGAGCGGATTATTCGGTAGAATTCTAAATCCTTCTCCGGTAGAGGGAAGGGAGAGGAATGTATGGGAAAAGTATTTGATCCTTCTTTGATTTTGGAGTTTATTCCAACGTTAGTTAAATATCTTGGTGTAACATTAGAAATTTTAGTAGCATCTATTTTCTTAGGAACAATTATTGGTATAGCAGCAGCAATACCAAAGTTGTTCCATATTCCAATATTAAAACAAATAGTAACGATTTATATATCGTTTATAAGAGGAACACCGATTATCATTCAATTATTTTTAGTTTTTTATGGGCTACCTGCTGTCTTATCGATTATAAATATTGATATTTCTAGAATGGACGCACTATACTTTGTGATCATCACCTACTCATTAAGCAATGGTGCTATATTTGCAGAGATTTTCCGAGGAGCGATTTCTGCAGTAGAGTTTGGGCAAACGGAAGCGGCTTATTCGATTGGAATGACCCCTTTTCAAAACTTTACACGTATTGTATTCCCGCAGGCCATTCGAGTTGCTTTTCCGAATATCGCTAATACAGTCATCGGTTCATTGAAAGATACTTCATTAGCTTTTACGATTGGTGTGATGGATATGATGGGAAGAGGGGAAACAATCATCGCTGCAACTGCCCATGCTTTAGAAGTATATATAGCACTATCTGTCGTGTATTATGTGGTTGTATTAATACTAGAAAAAGGATTTAAAGTATTTGAAAAGTATGCAAATCGATATCAGGGAACAGATACTTCAGTTGCCTAATAAATCGTTTACGCCTCGGCATAAAAGCGTCCAAATTATGAATTGCACATACGCAATTAACTCCTTTCAAAATTTGCGACATCCGCCGGAGGCATAACTTGAATCATCAGAGAGTTTGGGACTCCCTTGATTTACATGCATCTTAGCATTCAATCCACTATTTGTAGAAGTGAAGGACTTCTGATGAATAAAGTTTAGGGAGGTATGCATCTGTGGTAATTGATATTCCGTTTATTTGGGTGGCATTTAAAGAAATTGCGAAAGCTATTCCACTAACATTAATGCTAGCCATTATTCCGGTCGTAATAGGTTTTTTTATAGGTTTGGTAGTTACATTAATACGGGAGTACAAAGTGAAAGGGCTATATTCGATTGCTAATGGATATGTATCTTTTTTCCGAGGAACACCAGCGATTATGCATATTATGCTTATATACTTTGGTATTCCAATGGTGCTAGATAGTATTATTAACTCTTTAAACCTACCATTTGAAACAAACAAAATTCCAATTTACTTGTACGTAATATTTGCACTATCTCTTACGGCAGGGGCGTATTTATCGGAAATTATTCGCTCGGGTATTTCCAGTGTTGCAAAAGGTCAAATGGAAGCAGCTTACTCCATTGGTATGAGTACTCCTCAAGCTATGGGGCGTATTTTACTACCACAGGCTTTAGCTAAGTCGATTCCAAACTTTACTAATCTCTCGGTAGGGTTTTTACATACTACTTCCATTGCCTTCCTTGTTTCTCAAAAGGAGTTAACCGGAATGGCTAATATCGTTGCATCGTCTAATTTAAAGTTTTTAGAATCATTTATAGCTGCTGGATTAATCTATTGGGGAATCTCAATCATTATGGAAGGTATTTATTATTTAATTGAAAAGAGAGTACAGCAATATAGTAAGGGTGGGGTAGCTTAACCCAAGATTGCAAACAAACAGATGGAGGTTTTGCTATGACAAGTGTGATAACGATTGATGTAGTGCAGGAAACAGAAAAAGAAGCAGTTGGCCGTTTACTAGTAGAAAGCTATTCACAATACAAGGATTCATATGCAAACATACAAGATTGGCTAAATTATGCGTATGATTTGACTTCTTCTGTAAATAATCCGAAAGTAGAAAAAATTTTAGTTGCTAAAGATGGGGAAGAAATTTTGGGGACACTACAGTTATTTACTAACTCGGAAACGGCTTATAACAAACCTGATTTAGAAATAGACTCGCCTATCATTCGTATGCTAGCTGTTAGCCCGGCGGCAAGAGGGAAGGGTATTGCACAAGCATTGATGAAAGAGAGCATCAAATATGCACGCGGAATTGGTGCTAATCATATCTATTTACATACAAGCGATAAAATGTCTAAAGCAATCCGTTTATATGAATATCTCGGTTTTAAACGAGACAGATCGAAAGAGTTTAATAAATTGAATTTTGTAGTGAAATGCTATCGATTGGACATTTAGTTTTTAGAGTCTCATTTTAGGAGGAATTGTATGGCAAGTGTAATTACGATTGATACATTGAAGGAAGCCGACAAAGAGGCAGTAGTGGAATTGCTAGTAGAAAGTTATGGACAATATGAAAGTGATTTTAGTACAGCTGTTTGGCACGCGTATTTGGAAAGTATTAAACGTTCACTAGATAATCCTTCTATAGATCGAGTATTGGTCGCAAAAAATGAAGAGGAGTTCTTAGGGACATTACAATTATTCACAAACTCAGAAGCAGCTTATCAAAGGCCGGAGCTGGGCATAGTAGATCCAATTGTAAGGTTGCTTGCGGTTAGTCCAAAAGCAAGAGGGAAAGGAATTGCGAAGGCTTTGTTAAAGGGAAGTGCCAGCTATGCGAAGGAAAAAGGGGCTAGCTTTTTATATTTACATTCAGGTGAGAACATGACTCAAGCGATTCGATTGTATGAACATCTTGGATTTAAGCGAGACGAAACCAAAGAATTTCAAAACGCGGATGTGCATGTGAAATGCTTCCGACTAGAATTATGAGGAAAGAAAGGGGCGTATTCCAAATGACCAAAAGTTTTTATTCTGCTGTTCAAAGTAGACGCTCAATATATGGTATTAATGATGAAAAAATAATTTCAGATGAAAGAATCCAAGATATTATAAGTTTAGTAGTAAAGCACACACCTACTGCATTCAATTCCCAAACAGGAAGGGTTGTTGTGCTATTGGGTGATCAGCATATAAAGTTTTGGAAACTAGCATTTGAATCAGTAAAGGAAGGGCTTGCTGAGGAAAAGATTGCTTCTACACAAAGTCGATTCGAAGGTTTTGCTAGCGGCTATGGTACAGTGCTGTTCTTTGAGGATTATTCCGTTGTCGAATCATTCCAAAAGAAGTTTGCAAGTGTAGGGGATCACTTTCCTGTTTGGTCTCACCAAGCATCTGGCATGCTACAGTATCTAGTTTGGACGGCACTTGAACAAGAAGGATTTGGAGCGAGCTTGCAACACATCTATCCAACACTATCAAAAGAAGTGAAAGAATCTTGGGGGATACAAGAAAAATGGGAACTTATTGCCGAGCTACCATTTGGCAATCCTATTTCATCCCCGAAAGAAAAACTAATAGAACCGGTGGAACATCGTGTTGTGATTATAAAGTAAACAAGAATGGGAGTGTATTTAATGGTAAGTGTAAATGTAAATGTAGGATCTGCACAAGATGAATTCAAAAAAGCTTTAGGAAATTATCCGACTGGCGTAACAGTAGTGACCACTTTTGATCAGGCAAATAATCCAGTAGGGTTAACGGTCAATTCATTCGCTTCTGTTTCTCTAGATCCTTTACTTATATTATGGTCCATTGATAAAAAGTCGGGCTCCTATCCTGTATTTATAGAAGCGGAAAAATTTACGGTAAATATTTTGGCTGACGATCAAGCGGATATTTGTAGTTTATTTGCTTCAAAGGTAGAAAATCGTTTTAGTCAATGCGAGTGGGAGGAATCGGCTAGACACTTGCCTGTGTTGTCTGGATCACTTGCCCAATTGGAATGCAAAACTGCGCAGCAAATTGATGCCGGAGACCACATCATTTTTATTGGGGAAGTTATCCATATTCATAATGAAGATAAAAAACCGTTACTTTATCATAAAAGAAACTTTGGAGCAATTCCTGACAACTTTTATAAAAATAAATAATGATGATTTCTATTGAAAACATCTTGCCGAATGAAAGAAAGGGCAAGATGTTTTTTGTTTGAATTATTCTATAATATTACTTAGTAGAAAGCTTTTTAATCGTCAATGCTGCGTTGACGTTATTTTGGGTGCCTCCCGCGTTTCCCGGTAAGTCGAGATGGCTAGGAGTAGATGTATGATTTCTAAGGGTTAGCTCCGTGTTATCCTCTAATTGGAGGATTTGGATACCTATATTGGGGGCATTTCCGTCCTCTGTACCAAAGGTCGTATTGGTTGCTTCGATTCCGTTAGCAAATAACGTTAACTGATTCGATTGTTTGCCAGTAACGTGGTAGATAATTTCGTATATACCACCATACTTAATTTTAATTTTAGACTCTCCAGCATTATGTGAAATCCCTTGTGTTAAAAGGCCATTTGAATCGAAGGAAATATCCTCTTCCTGATGAATACGTTGTTCACCAATGTTATAAATGTAAGCAAATTCAGCAATTCCACCTGGTGGTCCTTGAACACCTGTTTTCCCTATAGGACCTTCCAATCCCATAAATCCACGTGGCCCTCTTTCACCTCGTTCACCAGAAGGTCCTTGGATTCCTCGAGGACCTTCTGGACCCATTGGACCTCTTCTGCCTCTATTAGTATGAACTTTACCACATTTACTACATGGCTGATTATTATCCAATTAATTTCACCTCCCCTATTGATTAACTTATTCAAAAAAGAATAGGGGAATTGGACTTTCGACAGTAGTTTTTGGGTATATTACATTTCCGCAGGGGCTTTTATACCAAGTAGTCTTAATGATTCTTCTAATACAATTACAACAGATTGAACGAGCCCGATGCGATACGATAAATGCTTGGTATCGGTCATGATTTGCACATTACCATAAAAAGAATTAAAGGATTGTGCCAAATGCACTGCATACTTTGCCAGTAAGGATGGATCGTATTCATCTGTAGCTCGTAAAATAACCGATGGGAACTGCTGGAGGGACTTAATGACTTCCCACTCGTAATCATTTACATCCGTTATTTCAAAAGTGTTTGGAGCAGATGCTTTTCTTAAAATGGAACACGCTCTTGCATAGGTGTATTGAACATAAGGTCCAGTTTCACCTTCTGTTTGTAGCATTTTCTTTAAATCAAATTCGATATCATGCTTTCGGTGTTGTTTTAAATCACTGAAAATGACGGCACCGACGCCTACTGCTTTTGCCACTTCTTTTTTATTGATTAATGAAGGTTTTTTTTCTTCGATTGTTTTTTCAGCCAAGAGAATGGCTTCACTCAACACTTCTTCTAATAGAATAATTTTTCCTTTGCGCGTCGATAATTTTTTTCCGTCCTTTAGGATTAGACCAAAAGGGATATGTTGAATAGCATCTGACCATGGATAGCCCATTTTGTTTAATACAATTTTTAGTTGTGCGAAGTGTAAGCTTTGTTCATTTCCTACTACGTACAATGACTTGAAGAAGTTATAAGTATGCTTCCGGTGAATAGCAGCAGTAATATCCCTTGTCGCATATAAAGTAGCGCCATCGGATTTCTTGATAAGGCATGGGGGTAAATGTTCTCCAACATCTACTACTAGTGCACCATCTGATTCCACTAACAGATTCTTTTCGTGTAGCTCTTCAACAATAGGTTCCATTTTATCATTGTAATAAGCTTCCCCTTGGAAAGAATCAAAGGATACGCCAAGTAAGTCATATATTTTTTGAAATTCTTTCAATGATTCGGTACGAAACCAATCCCAAAGTGCTAATGCTTCTGTATCACCATCTTCTAACGATTTAAATGCTGCTCTTCCTTTGTCATTTAAGGAGTCATCTATTTTAGCTTTTTCATGAAAGCGAACATAAAGAGCCAATAGCGTTTTGATCGGAGCTTCTTGTACTTTCTTTTCACTTCCCCATAATCGATAAGCTACTAAAAGCTTCCCAAATTGGGTACCCCAATCGCCAAGATGATTGATTTTAACAGGTTGATAGCCACTTTTTTCATGTAATAACGCAATGGAATTTCCAATAACCGTAGATCTTAAATGCCCCATAGAAAATGGTTTTGCAATATTAGGGGAGGACATATCAATTGAGACAATTCCTCCAGCACCTATATGGGAAGTTCCATATTGTTTTCCTTGATTGAGAATGTTGGTTAATATCGAATGACCAAATGTCGCTCTTTTCATGAATATATTTACATACCCATTTACTGCTTCGATTTTTTCGATGCTTTCATCCTGAATATTCGCTGCAAGCTCCTGCGCAATCAGGATAGGAGATTGTCTAAGCTTTTTAGCAAAAGGAAAACAAGGCAATGCATAGTCCCCTAAATGAGCATATACAGGGATTTCAATCATACTGTCATCAATTGTTTCTGTTGTAAAACGCTGAAGAATGCTTACTATTTCTTTTTTCAATTGAATTCCTCCTAAACTAAAAAAAGCCTTCATCTCATCATAATAATGAGACGAAAGCTTAACTTCCGCGGTACCACTCAATTTGCCTATTTTGGCCACTTTCTCTATAACGGTGAGTCTCCGGCTTTTCTAAAAAGCATCTCCAAAGTGCGGTTCACAACTCTTCTTAACTAGGCTTTCACCATCCCTAGCTCGCTACTTAATCGGAAATTGTTACTCTCTTTTTCTCAGATATTGTATTTAAAATTACCAAAGGAAAGAAGAAAAGTCAAATTGTTTTGAAAAAAGGCATTAGGGTATAGATTCACTTAGAAGGGAAAAGCTAACAATGATAAAAATGAAAAGAGGGTACTTATGGATTCTAATATTTCATATGGGGATGATTATAAATTTATTCCAGCAACATCGATTGCAAGCGGAATAGGGATAGAAGTTCTGCCGGATATCTATTGTCATACAGTACAAATCGTCAATATTTGTTTAGTCGGAAAGCCTGATTCTAATGAGTTTGTGCTGGTAGATGCAGGTATGCCACACTCTGCAAATGATATTATTTCTGCAGTTGAGAAACGTTTTGGAACAGGTAGTAAACCAAGTGCTATCATTTTAACTCACGGACATTTTGATCATGTAGGTGGCATCATTGAGTTAGTGAACAAGTGGGAAGTTCCAGTTTATGCACATTCATTAGAGTTGCCTTTCTTAACGGGAAAAGAAAGTTATCCTAAGCCAGACCCTACTGTAGAAGGTGGTATGGTAGCTAAAATGTCCCCTATGTTTCCTATTGATCCAATAAATTTAGGCAATAACATAAAAGAGTTGCCTTCGGATGGAACCGTACCATATATGCCTGATTTTAGATGGATTCATACCCCTGGTCATTCCCCAGGACATGTCTCTTTTTATAGAGAAAAAGATGGACTATTAATAGCTGGTGATGCGTTTGTCACGGTGAAACAAGAATACTTATATAAAGTGCTAACACAGGAGCAGGAAATTAGTGGTCCACCGAGATACCTTACTACCGATTGGGTAGCAGCTAGAGAGTCGGTGGAAAAATTAGCAGAATTAAATCCAAAAAACGCGGTTACTGGTCATGGATTACCGATGTCAGGTGATTTGTTAACGAGTAACCTACGACTATTGGTAACAGATTTTGAAAAAATCGCTATGCCTGATTACGGAAAATATGTAGATGGACACAATCAGTAAAAAATAATCATAAAAACGTTTAGAGGGTGTGAGTAAATCACACCAGCTAAACGTTTTTATGTATGTGGATATGAAAATACAGTCAAGGAAAACAGAATATTATGATTATTTATTTATGTATTGAATATTCTATCGGTTTAGTGCATTATATTCTTATCGGTTTTGTAGGGATTAAATTATCTGAATAAAAATTCAGAGTAAATAAAGCTACCAACGATAAAACATATTGCAAGGAGGATAATCATGCAATCTATTAAGAGAAATAAATGGATGATGGCAATTGTAGGAATACTATTAATAATAGGATTAGCGGCATGCTCTAATAATGAGGCTAATACAAGTAAAACGGGTAATGAAGAAGAGGATGCAGGAGAACCAGTAGTAAGTGAAACGCTAAAAGTTGCGTATGCATCAGATCCGGATACACTCGATTGGAGTTATACTGGAGCATCACCAACAAGAGACGTAGCATGGCATATTTTCGAGATGCTATTTGCATTGGATAACGATTTTGCTATCCAACCAATGTTAGCAGAGAGCTATGAGGTGAATGAAGACAGAACGCTTTATACGATAAAAGTACGTGAAGGTGTTAAATTCCACGATGGGTCAGTACTTACTGCAGAAGATGTAGTTGCTTCTATTGACCGTTGGGGGAAAATATCGTCAGTTGGTAAAACAACGTTTACTCACATCGAGTCGGTTACTGCCACTTCAGAAAATGAAGTCCAAGTAAAGCTTTTAGAACCATATAACTCTTTACTAGCAGATTTTGCTGCACCAAAATCTGCACTTATGATTATTCCAGCTAAAGTTGCGGAAGCGGCTGGTGAGCAACCCTTGAAACCAGAGCATTTAATAGGAACTGGTCCATACGCATTTGAGAAGTGGGATAGAGGTCAAGAAATCGTTGTGAAAAAATTTGCTGATTACTCAGCACGTGAAGAGGAAGACTGGGGCGGACTAACAGGCAAGAAAACCGCTTATTTCAATGAAATTAAATTTATGATTGTAAAAGATCCGCAAGTAATACTAAATGGATTGAAAACTGGTTTGTATGATTATGGCCAATCCATTCCTACAGATTTAAATGAGGTAGTTGCAAGTACACCGAATGTTGATCCTGTAACTTATATGAATGGCTATTCGACCATTACACCAGATAAATCAGAAGCTCCTTTTAACGATATTAAAGTACGCCAAGCTTTAAATCATGCTTTAGATAAAAAAGTTATTGCAGAAGCAACATATGGCTCTGAAGAGTTTTATCAATTAGATGGCGCGCTTTTCGTTCCTGAACAAGTAGAACTATATTCAGATAAAGGTTCGGATGACTACTTGGCATATGACAAAGAGCTTGCGAAAAAACTGTTAGAGGAATCGAGCTACAATGGTGAAACATTAAAAGTAGTGTATTCTAGCAACTCGGAAGAATACAATAAAATCGCACAAGTTGCTAAACAGCAACTAGAAGAGGTTGGTTTCAAAGTAGAGCTTATTTCTTATGAATGGGCAACGTATCTTGAAAAATGGGGCGATCCTGCAAACTGGGATTTAGTAGTTATCGGATGGTCTACTCGTTTCTCTCCAAACGAATTAGGAATGCTTGTACCAAATATACAAAGTAGTGGTTGGTATGAAAGTCCACGTTGGTCTGACTTAATTGCTCAGTGGGGAGAAGCTGAGACAGGAGAACAACAAAAAGAAATCCTTACTGAAATGAACCAAACGGTCAACGATGAGCTTCCATTTATTAAAATTGCGAATCTAACTACACTAGACATTAAAACAAATAAAATTAAAAACTATGAAAACTGGTTAGGTCAACGATTCTGGAATACTTGGAAAGCTGAATAGTTTAGTTGAAAGGATAAGCTTGTTGGGTACTATTTCTGACAAGCTTTCCTTTATTGCTTTTATAAAAAAGTTGCTTGTGAGGTGAGAGGGAATTGCTACAATACACGATTAGAAGATTGTTTTCATTAATACCAGTAATGTTCATCGTGAGTATTATTGTGTTTATGATTATTCATTTGACACCAGGAAATCCAGCCCATCTTATTTTAGGGGAAGATGCTTCAGAAGAAAGTATTAAGCAACTGGAAGAGCAATTAGGATTGGATCAACCAGTAGTTATGCAATATGTTAACTGGGTTAAGGATATTGTGACAGGTGACTTTGGTCAATCTGTTTATTCGTCTGAACCTGTGTTAGATATTATTTTAGGACGTCTTGGTCCAACTTTTAGTATTACGATTGTATCTATAATTATGATCTTAGTAATCTCGATTCCAATCGCTATAGCCGCTGTTTGGAAACGAAATACATTAATAGATCCATTATTTATATCTATCTCTCTTCTAGGGGTTTCTATTCCAGAGTTTTGGTTTGCGATGCTATTAGTACTTGGGTTTGCGGTTTCTATTCCGTTGTTCCCTGTAGCAGGTTATATCCCGATGGCAGACGGAATTTTTCAGTGGTTGTATCATTTGATATTACCTTCATTTGTACTGGCTGCTGTTGAAATTGGTTTAGTTGCAAGGATGCTTAGAGACGGCATGCTTGAATCGGTAAACCAGGATTATATTAGAACTGCTCGTGCAAAAGGCGTGAAAGAAAGCATCGTGTTGATGAAGCATGTTTTTTCCAATGCACTCATTCCGACGACGACGGTAATTGGCGCAATGGTCGCAGGCTTACTTGGAGGTACAGTTATCATTGAAACG
Organism: Psychrobacillus sp. NPDC093180; assembly: GCF_044754065.1. Classification (NCBI taxonomy): domain Bacteria; kingdom Bacillati; phylum Bacillota; class Bacilli; order Caryophanales; family Bacillaceae; genus Psychrobacillus; species Psychrobacillus sp. NPDC093180. The sequence continues at coordinate 49,687 of NZ_JBIVOJ010000003.1, forward strand.
ATGTTTACGATACCAGGAATGGGCCAGTTATTAGTCGATTCTATTTATAGAAGAGATTATCCGATCATTCAAGGCGTTATCTTATTTATCGCGGTTGTATATGTAATAGTTAACTTGTTGGTTGATCTACTATATACATTTTTGGATCCGAGAATTCGGTATGATTAATGTCTGAAAAATTGGAAAGGGGGATTATTAAATGCTGAAGCGAAAAAGAAATTTATTGTCAATTGGCATACTTCTTCTAATAACGATTGCAACGATTACTGCATCATTATGGAGTCAGACATCTCCTTCTTTTATCGATCCGACTCTGCGTTTACTCAGCCCTTCGAGTGAACATTGGTTTGGTACCGATCACTTTGGTAGGGATATATTTATCCGAACTATATATGCTGCAAGAGTTTCTTTGATCGTCGGAGCGGTCGTGGCAGTAGTAGCGACATTTTTAGGAACGGTCACAGGTTTAATAGCAGGTTACTATAAAAAAGCGGATTCAATCATAATGCGAATAGTGGATGGCATGTTAGCCTTTCCAGCGTTAATACTTGCATTGGCATTAGTTGCTGCTCTTGGAGGATCTGTTGCGAATATTATTATTGCACTAGGATTTGCATTTTGGCCTATTATGACAAGAATCGTTCGAGCAGCAGTACTTCAAGTAAAAAATGTGCAATATATTGAAGCTGCTAAAACTACAGGAGCAAGTGATTTTGTTATTTTGACAACTTATATACTGCCAAATATATTGTCTCCAATTATAGTGCAGGGGACCTTTACCTTTGCAAGGGCAATACTCGCTGAAGCAGCGCTTAGTTTCTTAGGTATCGGAGTAAATCCGACCACGCCGACTTGGGGCAATATGCTTCAAGAAGCACAGATTTACATTTCGATGGCACCTTGGTTTTCTATATTCCCTGGGCTTGGAATTGTCCTTACCGTTTTAGCGTTGAATATGCTTGGGGATGGAATAAGAGATGCGTTTGATCCACATGCGAAAAAACAATTGAAAAAAAGAAAGAAAGTTAGCCGGCAGAAATATGCGTAATCATACTTTACGTACTTGAGGAGTGGAGAAAGTATGCTTGAGGTGAAAAATTTAAAAGCTTATATAGATACACCAGCAGGTATTGTAAAAGCAGTCGATGATGTATCGTTCTCTTTAAAAGCTGGAGAAACGATAGGGATTGTTGGTGAATCAGGTAGTGGAAAAAGTGTTTTAGCTCTATCTTTAATGCAACTAAATCCTTCTCCTCCTACATTTTATCCACAAGGTGAAATTTTGTTGGAAGGAAAGAATTTACTCCATTTAAAAGAGAAAGAGTTGCGTAACCTAAGAGGGAATGACATTGCGATGATCTTTCAAGACCCAATGTCTAGTTTAAATCCTATTTTTAAAATAGGCACTCAGCTAATGGAAGCTATTCGAACACATCAGAATATTAATCGTGCTGAAGCGAAAAAGAAAGCGATTGAGTTATTAAAGGATGTAGGAATTTCAGATCCAGAACGTCGCATGAATGACTATCCACATCAGCTTTCCGGCGGTATGAGACAGCGTGTAATGATCGCGATTGCTTTAGCAGGAAAACCGAAGATTCTAATTGCGGACGAACCAACAACAGCGTTGGATGTGACAATCCAAGCTCAAATTTTAGATTTAATGAAAGACATTCAAAAAAAATACGGTACTGCTATTATCATAATTACCCATGACCTAGGGGTAGTAGCCCAATTAGCAGACAAAATAGTAGTTATGTATTCTGGAAGAATTGTAGAAGAAGGAAAAACAGCGGATATTTTTTATCATACGGCAATGCCTTATACATGGTCATTACTGCGTTCAATGCCAAGGATTGATACGAGTTCACGCGAACGCTTAATACCTATTCAAGGTCAGCCTCCAAATCTAGTGTCACCTCCTGAAGGATGTAACTTTAATCCGAGATGTCCATTTGCTACTGCAGACTGTTTAAAGATAGATCCGAGCTTAACAGAAAGAGGAGCAGGGCATTATGCTGCTTGTATTTTATCTGAAAAAACGTTTGAAGAAGGTAAGCTACAACTAGAGAATTTTGAAACGAAAGGAGTTCCTCTATAATGTTACAAGAATTGCTTCGGATTCAAGATTTGGAAATGCATTTCCCGATAAAAGAGGGAGTGCTCCAAAAAACAACTGGTTATGTAAAGGCAGTTAACGGAGTTAGTTTATCGGTCAATAAAGGAGAAACGCTGGGCATTGTTGGGGAATCAGGGTGTGGAAAAAGTACATTAGCAAAAACTATTTTAGGATTATTAAAACCTACCTCAGGAGATATTTTTTACGAAGGAGAAAGTATTTTAAATTACAATGCAAAGCAAATGCATGAACTTCGACGTAATATACAAATGGTATTCCAAGATCCTTTCTCGAGTTTAAACCCAAGAATGCAAGTAGGGGACATAATTGCCGCTCCTTTAAAAGCATATAAGACTACAAAAAATGTGAAACAGCGTGTACAAGAACTAATGGAACTTGTTGGATTAAAACCAGAGTATTATCATCGACTACCACACGAATTTTCAGGTGGTCAAAGACAGCGAATAGGAATTGCACGCGCAATTGCGCTCGAACCCAAATTGATAGTATGTGACGAGCCAGTTAGTGCACTTGATGTATCTGTCCAAGCTCAAGTGATAAACTTGCTGGAAGATCTACAAAAAGAATTAGGATTAACCTATATATTTATCGCACATGATTTATCTGTTATAAAACATATGGCAGATCGAGTTGGGGTTATGTATTTAGGGAAAGTGATGGAGTTGTCCAATAATGAGTCGTTCTATCAAAATGCACAACATCCGTACACGAATGCATTATTATCAGCAATCCCATTGCCTGATCCAGTGAAAGAAAAAGAACGTGAGCGAATTGTTTTAAAAGGAGATTTACCTTCTCCAGCTAATCCGCCTTCTGGTTGCGTATTTCATACAAGATGCCCAAGGGCACAAGATTACTGTAAAAAGAATGTTCCATTATTAGAAACGAAAGAGGATGGAACGGCACATACTGTAGCATGTTTTTTCCCAATTGAGCATGCGGAACAGATACAAAAAAACTCTATTTGAAGGGGATCACCTTTTCAAATAGAGTTTTTTTGTGATTTAGGAAGTAGGATAAAGTATTAAATTCCAATAAATGGTTTAACGCGACTTAATAAGCTACGAACGCGACAAACTAGCCTCTGAACAAGACAAAAAACGGTGCGAACTCAACAAAGCCAAGCAAGTGGAAGCTTTTTGTAAAGTAATCCCAAATAATAGTCATTCATATCGATGTCTCAGTCCAAGTAAACTTGGGTTATGAAAAATTGGTTGCTCTCAGGGGTCATTTGGTTGCTGTAAGACTGCAACTAGTTGCTCTTACCATTCATTTGGTTGCTCTTAGACTAGAGTTGGTTGCTTTCGAAATTTTTTGATTGCCCTTAGCCATTTTTTGGAATACTTATTCTGCAGCTACACAATTGGAAGGATTTGGTGCGGCCGTGCAAGACTCTTGCGGGAAAGCGAGACAGACGAGGCCCTGCAGTCGCTCGTGACGAAGCGGCTCGGCGCTCGCCTGCGGAAAGCGAAGCGCCGCCGTTCTAAATACCAGTGGCCGCTTTCTTCAAACTCACTACTTCGCAGTTTCCCTAATATGTGCGACATCCCAAATTATTTTTTATTCCCATTTACCATCTCGAGGGAAGATAGAGTCACTTTTACTTTTTTCTTAAACGATTTGTATATTAACTATTTTCTTAGAAGAGTCGATATCAGTGTCATTTTGCTCTTCAATAATCCAGTTAATAGATAGGAGTTGTTGCAGGGCAGGAAGTTTGTGTGTTTCTATTTCTAAACGCTGAATTCCTGTATCGGATATTTCATAATCTTTTTCAGCATCTTTATCGAACTTCATTTGTAAAAGATTTTTGAGCCCGTTCATTGTTAAAAACTTTACCGTGTATCCATCTTGAAGGACGGATTTAAAGGTGTCCTTATCTTGCTCGTATAAGTTTATTAGATTATTAAAATCAAACTTTGTATTTATTTGCTTCAAATCGCTAATATTCTTTTTCTCCAATAGGGCAACCATTTCTTCATTAGATAATCCATTACTGCGTAAGGTTTCAATCATATAAGCATCCATCAGTGATATTTTGTTATTTTCCATTTCTAAACCTCCATTATAATAGCTAAATTCTTATCTTAATTATAACAGAATTCAAATAGGGAAATTGAATGGATAATTAGTACCTTAGAGTATTGATGGGCTAGTCTTAACAATTTTTCTTGAATGTGTTAAGACTAGATTATACAAAAAAGAAGTGGATCTGGTACATCAGAAAATCCCTTTTAATGGGGTAGCAAGAGATGCCTGTTCCTTCTAGAAATAAAATGCTCAGCCTTGAAAAAAACGGCTGAGCATTTGTACTGTATTTATATAAATTTGTCTTTAAATGGTCGAACTATATTTTAGTGAATGGCTCTCTAGAGGTTTTTTCATCTTATCCTGTATAAATAATGCGGCGGAATGAAGCTTTTCTGAGTTTATATTGGTTTGTATTCCCATGCTAGTTAACATATAGTTTAAATCATCCGTCGCCAAATTACCTGACGCACCGGGAGCATAAGGGCAACCGCCGAGTCCTCCTAAGGAACTGTCGAATTTCGTAATACCCATCTCTAAAGATGCCAATACATTTGCCATTGCGGTTCCTCGAGTATTATGAAAATGCATAGCAATTTTATCGGCTGGATAGCGTTTAAGTAACTCTTCTAATACTAAGTTCACTTGTGAGGGATTAGCAACTCCAATAGTATCACCCAAAGATAACTCCTCAATGCCCATTTCAAAGAGGGAATCAGACAACCGAATTATCTCTTCCAATTCTACATTTCCTTCATAAGGACAACCGAATACAGTTGATATATAACCTCTTACTGTTTTGTTATTTGCAATGCTTTCACGTACCACTTCTGATAAGACTACTTCGGTTTCTCGGATTGTTTTGTTAATGTTTTTCTTGTTGTGCGTTTCACTTGCCGAGATGAAAACAGACACTTCATCAATTTGACTTTCTAAAGCACGGGATAGTCCTTTTATATTGGGAACAAGAGCTGCATAAGTCACTTCATCAAATTTCTTTATTTGCTTAGCTACAAGCTCTGCATCTGACAATGCTGGAATCCATGCAGGATTTACAAAAGAAGTTACTTCTATATAGTTCAGGCCAGACGCTGAAAGTAGATTTATCCATTCTATTTTGTCTTCTGTTTGGATAAATTTGCTTTCATTTTGTAATCCATCTCTAGGCCCTACTTCTCTAATATGCACTTTCTTAGGGAAACTGTGTGTCGCCATTTTGTAAAACTCCTTTCAGCTACATACCGAATAATGTCATCATAATCCAAGTAGAAGCGTAGAAAATCATAAATTGAACGCCTGCACCTATACCAAGAATTCGATTTAATAGACCTCCAACGGCAGCCACTGTGAATGTCAATACAATTCCTACAAGCTGTGCTTCATGGAAGGCAAGTAGACAAGCAAGTCCTATGAACATTGCTACAATAGCTTCTTGACTCACTAATTTCATCACTAGAACGGAAGCTTTTCTTGCATAGTTCATAGAAAACGGATAAGCAATTAGTGAAGCGATAACTAACCCGATAATACCGTAAAGGAAAAAATCCCATGACGTGAGATACGTATGTAGATTATTAATAGGGTCTACAGAGAAAACCGGTGGTGCGTTAAATAATGGAGAACCTGGTCCTAATGCTACAGGACTCAATGGAATCCCAAATGCAATTAGTGGAATAATTACTTCTGCAATATAAGTAGATTCTGTTACACCATTCATTACTGCTAAACTAGTAGTAGACTTCTTATACGTTCCTTTCGTTCGAGAACCTACGATTTCACCCATAAGAGATGTCATGCCAACAGGACTGAAAACAAAAGTCAGAGATGAAATAAAAGTAGTGATAGAAGTGAAAATCTGCTGTCTACCAGTTAGTATTTTTAATGGATTTGGAAAGTATCCTTTCCATGACTTTGTTTCAGGGGCTAAATGATATTCTTTAGGCTTATCCCGTTCAATTGTTTTTCTGGCATTTGAAGAAGTGGCAAATAATAAGTCACAAAATATAGGACCAATTGCGATTCCTAGAAAGAAGCTGATGGATAAATGTTTATCCAATATACTAAAGCTCATTAAGTCTAAACTTTTTATAAAGAATGCAAAAGGTATGATCATTAAAACACTTACCCATTTACCTTTAGAGAAGAAAGCTATTAATATAGCGGCAAGTGTAAAAATTATTCCGGTAGAGGATTTGAAAAAGTCAGCGAATTGCCCCAGGAACTGTCCTAATAATACTGCTGTTGGCAAAGCGATAAAAGCACCGATAATTCCTCCGGATATCATCTTTCGAAGTGCAATATGGGGCATCCCCATTCTTCGGAGTGTAGTTGCATGATCTATAAGTGGAACCGCTGTTGTATCTCCCGGAATACCCATTAACGCAGTTGGAACGGCATGTGTTAAGTGTTTTGCAAGAACGGCAGCCATAAAAAATGAAAATACAGCTGCTGGAGGAGCACCTAATAGGATTACTAATAAAGTGAGTGGCACCATAATTGCTGTCTCATCTGTACCGGAAATAAGCCCTATTAAAGAGAAAACGATTGCTCCAATTAAAGCAAATAAAATTGCAGTGACAAGTAAACTCATTTTTTATGCTCACCTCCAAGTGCTCTAAAACTATTTAATACTCCTAACTCCTCTAATTCTTTCTTAGTGATAGGATCGTTCTCGATTAGTTTTAATTCTTCCACAGGGTCCAATTGTAAATCTTCAAAAACCTGTTTCATACTTTCAGATGATGTTTCCTCTTCAATTAATACTCTTTTTGGTTTGAAAATAATGGAACTGATAACTAGGGATAGCACACTTCCTAATATGCCTAGAAGTAACGAATAGGAGGCTACCATATTATCACTGGCAAAGGAGGGGAATAGGCGTAAACCAATATTATAGCCTCCCAAACTTACACTAACACTTAAAAGGATTGCTAGTAGTAAATGGTTTGGTAATATAGTATCTCCTAGTATTTCTAAGTATGTTCTATTCTCTTTTTTATTATGGTTCAAATCAGTTTTGGATGTTTCATGATTTTGTGACATCTTATTCACCTCTTTGAATTGATTGAGTTATCTCTAAAATGCGGTCATATCTAAGATCTTTTTCTTTTACAGCTTGTGCCACGATTCTGTCTATATCTGACTTATTTGCCCCAGCCATTACTGCCAAGTTTCTTGCATGTAGTGACATATGACCTCTTTGGATACCTTCTGCAGATAGGGCGCGTAAAGCAGCAGCATTTTGTGCCAAACCTGCAGCAGCTATGCAACCTGCAAGTTCTTCAGCGGAACTGACTTTCATAATTTTAAGAGCGGCTTGTGCAACTGGGTGTGTTTTTGTGGCACCACCGACAATACCAACTGCCATAGGAAGTTCAATAGTTCCTGATAAGTTACCATCAGCATTAATCTCCCATGTAGTTAAAGATTTATAGTGGCCAGATATAGAAGCATATGCATGAGCCCCAGCCTCTACAGCACGTGTGTCATTTCCAGTTGCTAATACTACAGCGGAAATCCCATTCATAATTCCCTTGTTATGAGTGGCAGCACGGTAAGGATCGAAGTCTGCAAATTCGAAAGCGCTTACAATGTTTTCAACTATTTCTTTTCCTCCTAGGGCTTCGCTTGAAAATACAGCTCTTGCGCGAACTAATCGACGATCTGCAAGATTTGAAATGATACGAAGTACTACTTTTCCACCAGTAATTGTTTCAATAGTTGGTGTCACTGCTTCTGCCATCGTATTGACTGCGTTCGCTCCCATCGCGTCTTTTGTATCAACTATAAGATGAATTACTAGCATAATCTGATTAGTGGTAGGGATAATATGCACTTCTAAGTCTTTCGCTCCTCCACCTAAAGACACTAATGTAGGGTCTTTTTCATTACAATAGTTTAAAATTTCTTCTTTATGTTCAAAAATCTTTGCTCTTGCTGCATATGGATCCGAAATATTTAGTACTTGGATTTGTCCACGCATAATTGTTCCACTCATGGATGTATAAAAACCACCAAGATCATAAGCTGCTTTTGCTGCATTACTAGCTGCTGCGACAACGGAAGGTTCTTCAGTCGCCATAGGAATGAAAATATCTTTTCCATTTATCTTGAAATTAGTGGCAACTCCTACTGGTATACCAATTTGCCCTACGACATTTTCAATCATCGAATCTGCTAATTCCATCGATAACGGATATTCACCAGATAAAAAGTTTATTTCATTTTCTGTTAAATCGCACCCCTTTGTAACGATTTCAAATCTTTCTTTTGTAGATAGACGATAAAAACCTGGAATTCTAGAATTAGACATAAAGAACACCCCTTCTTTTTGTGTAGTAGTATTCAACATAGTTGAATACTACTACACAAAGGTACAATAATTATTATTGAATGTAAATACTTAATATATAATTTATTCTGAAAAAATCACTAGTAATGATATTAAAAAAGAAGGGGATTTGGTGAGAAGTCTACAAATAGCGAATTGATACTAGAACACTCTTGCTGATTTTATTTGTCTTTTCGACGATAAAAATCAGCATGGTAGTTATCAAAGTGCGTTTCCTTGAATGAATAAAGTTAAAACCTTTGCCTCGGTATTTTTATCGGCTGAAAGAAAAATGTGGGGGATATTCCCCTCGAAATATGCACTATCTCCTTGTTCTAAAAAATGTAATTCACCATCATAATATAAATTTATAGATCCAGATAGAATATAAATAAATTCATCTTCTATATGTGTAAATGGCTCTACTAAATCTGCTTCGGGCAGTACAGTAACTACTACAGGCTCTATTTTGCTAAACTGATTACGATTTGCGAGTGCTTCATATGTGTAGCCAATTTCTTTATTTCCAAGTCTTAGCTTTTTTTCATTGTTTTTTACGATGGATAATTTGCTTTGATTATTTGCCTCTAAAAACCAAGACAATGGTGCATTTAATTCCTGAGCAATTTTCGAAAGTGTCGCAACTGCTGGAGCAGCTTGCCCATTTTCAATTTTTGAGATATGGCTCTTTGTTAAATTACATTTTTCAGCCAATTCTTGTTGCGTAAAAGATTGATTTAATCTCGCTTCTTTAACTTTTTTCCCGATATGATGAAGATAAATGTTACTCTCCCCCTATGTACGTCTAAAATTTTGCTTTCTTTGATGAAATTGTTTCAGTTATTAAACAAATAATACTATTTTTTTTATAGAGAGTTAAGGGATTTAAATAATTTTCTCATGTTACCTAGATGAAATTATATTTCTTAAAAAGATCGGCATAAAAAAAGAGTTTGATAAACAAACTCCCCAAAAAATCTAGAACCGAATTTCTATTTGTTTAGTTTCCATATAGCGTAATTAAGACCGAGTGCAAAAGCAACCCATCCAATATACGGCACCATAAGTGCTCCGGCAGTGTTGTCTACTTTTTGAAACTCATATGCAGTTAAAGCTATTACGGCAAGCATAGCAGTCATTTCGATCAATGCAGTCCCTCGAAGACCCCAACGAAAAAATAAGAATGACCATAAGAAGTTGAGACCCAACTGTAATTCATATAAGGGGATTGCAGGTGTATTTTCTTTTGTGTGTTTAACTTTTTCATCCGCTCGATATTTTGCTATACCCATTATTGTATAAAGGGATGTCCATACGATTGGAAAGATAGGGGCTGGAGGAGCAAAGGAAGGCTGTTTAAGTTTTTTATATTTACTTTGTGCATTTCTATTAGCTAACCATCCTGTAACAGATCCACCTACAACAGGGACAAGAATACTAAGTGCTAATCGTTTTTTATTGAGACGTCCGTCTACTTTTAAAAATTCCATGTTACTTACCTCCTGATATTTAATACTCCTACTATTCCCTATTTCACAAAGGAAAACCAAAAAGTTATTTATGATATCTATTTTTATCCCGCATTAACGGGCAGTAAGAATCCCACTTCAAGATTAAAGAAAATCGAAAAGATAAGTGGGAGATCAACTGCTGGCATGCGCCCGATGAAATGATTCCAGACTAAGTACGCAACATCTGTGTGACCCACATCGTGTGGGACACAACTAACAATCAGTGGGGATGACGGGAACTAAAAGCGCAACGGCATCACTAGCTCGTCCTGTGCGTCGAAAAACCCCCCACTGATTGAAGTTTCACTTTATAGAATTATCAGAAATGGTAGAATGGAATAAATACTAAAATATGGGGGATCTCATGAGATTAAAAATTCTACATACAAATGATGTGCATAGCAATTTCGATAGCTTTGCAAAGGTTGCAAAACTTATCAAACAACATAAAGATGATGATACAATCTTGCTGGAAGGCGGCGATTTTGCCGATTTTAAAAGCATTGAGCTACAGGGTACAAGAGGAATTGCAGCAATTGAGCTACTAGAAAGTTTAGGCTATGATGCGCTCACTATTGGAAATAATGAAATGTTCAATGGGGTAGATACGCTTGAACATATGGCGAGTAGTAGTTCTTTTCCGTTCATCAGTAACAATTTATTCAAAAAAGACAAGACTGAGATTAATGGTGTAAACAAGAGTGTCGTACTTGAGAAAAACGGTATTCGTATTCTAATTACTGGTTCATCCCCTAATATGGGGGTTTTTAATGAAGGGCTAGGAATATATATGACCGATTATAAAGAAGCCATTATAGAAGAAATAGAAAGAAATGCAGGGAACTATGATATTTGTATCCTATTAAGCCATGTGGGGACATTTGCAGATGAGCCACTTGCGATGGAAATACCGGAAATCGATATTATTATTTCTGCGCATGACCATAAACTTTTTGCTGAAGCCAAAGTGGTAAATAATACGATTATGAATAGTGCGGGGAATTATGGCGAGCATTTAGGGATGCTTGAGCTGGAAATTAAGGAAGGGAAAGTGAAGCTGGTTAATTCCTCCACTATTTCTTCACTAGATGTAGAAAGAGATGAACAGATTTTATCCCTCTTGAAAACAAATAAAGAAAAAGCAATAGAAGCATTGAGTAAACCACTTTATAAGCTTCCTCAAGCTCTATGGCATGATGTACTGGAAGAAAATCCAATGACGAACTTAATAGCAGAGGGCTTAAAGGATATGCTTAAGTGTGATATCGGGCTTATTAACAGTGGTATTTGTAATGCAGGGATTTTTCATGAAATGACAAGGAAAAAACTAATTGAAATTTGTCCTTCTCCATTAAACCCAACCTCTTTCGAAATTCAAGGAAAGTATATAAAGGAAGCATTGGAACAATCTTTGGATGCGCAACTTTGCCTAGCGGATGGACGGGGACCGGGTTTTAGAGGGAAATTTACTGGTAGATTGCACATAGCTGGAGCGGAAATAGTACATGATGGTAAGAAGGTGCATAATATCTATGTGAACGAAATACCGCTTGAGGATGAAATGTGGTATACAGTGGCTAGCTCCGATTTTTTACAGCGTGGTTCTATATATGAAAGCCTCGCAAACAACCGAAACGAAAAATATCTTGCCGAAGAAATTAAAGATGTCATTCGTTTATATGCCAATAAAAATGATTTTGTCGAGAAAGCATATACAAATAGATGGAAAGAAACAGCCGAATTGGAGGTACTACTTTGAAACAAAACGAACCAAAGAAAATAAGGCAAAGAGGCGTAGTAATTGGACGTCTACCTGTCGGTGAAAAAAATTGCATTACTGATGTAGCGGATGTAAAAGTGGGACATGTAACACTAGACTATTCTCTGGGGGAAGGAGAATACGCTTGTACAGGAGTGACTGCTATTTTGCCGCACGGTGGTAATTTGTTTCAACAGAAAGTAGTTGGGGCAAGTTATGTATTGAATGGGTTTGGCAAAACGACGGGTCTTGTGCAAGTAGATGAACTAGGTCTTATTGAATCTCCTATTATGCTTACAAACACATTTGCTGTTCCAGCAGTTACACAAGGGACGTTGGAATATATGTTAGAGGGAAATCCAGAGATTGGAGACACAACGGGAACGATCAACTTGGTTGTCGGAGAATGTAATGATAGCAGGTTGAATTCCATTCGTAAATTACCAATCGAGCCGAAGCATGCAATAGAATCTATACAAAAAGCTTCAACGGGTGTTGCTATTGAAGGTGCAGTAGGCGCTGGCAAGGGAATGATTTGTTTTGGATACAAAGGTGGTATTGGTTCCTCCTCCCGTCTTGTTGGAGACTATACAATCGGTTGTTTAGTGCTTAGTAATTTTGGAAGAAAAGAAGAGTTTCAAAGTGATCACTATAGAGTGAAAGAAACGAGCTCTGTCCCGACATTCCCGAAACCAGCTGATGGTTCTATTATGATTGTTTTGGCAACAGATGCACCACTTAGCAGTAGACAGCTAAAGAGAGTCGCAAAAAGATCTGGTATTGGTCTTGGAAGAACTGGTAGTCATTTTAGTAATGGCAGTGGGGATGTAGTAATTGCATTTTCCACAGCAAATAAAGTCACACACTTTAACGAGGAACGCGCAGTAACCAGTGTTCAATTGAGAGATGATCATGCAATTATGAATGATCTGTTTCAAGGAGCTGCTGAAGTGACGGAAGAAGCGATATTGAATTCATTATCCCAGGCAATTACTACAGAAGGACGTATGGGAAATATTGCATATAGTTATTCTTTCGAATGAGTGTGTTTTAAACAATCTATCCGATAAGAAAAGGCTGCTATTGAGCAGCCTTTCATCATTAACAGGGAAAATTGACATATTAGTAGCTAGCTACGGCTATTTAAGATGTGGAATGAGAAGTTAGGCTGATATATTATCACTTTATCCACAATAAGTTTCTCAAATCTACTCATCAATCAATTCTTTCCCACTTATTCTCAAATTGTATTTTTTTAATCGACGAATAACATAGGATTGAGATACACCAAGTTTTGTGGCTGTTTTCCATGTGCTATTCGTGTCGTTATAGGTTTTAATGAGAATGCTTTTTTCAATCTGTTCTAGATAGCGTGGTAAACTCATTTCTTCTACGTTTTGAAGAAACATTTGCCCAGACTGCTGAAGAGGGAAGTCGCTTGGTAAATCATCGTTATCAATTTGTGGTCCAGCTGATGTAATCACTAATCGCTCCATTAAATTTTCAAGCTCCCGAATATTTCCTTCCCAACTGTAATTATATAGGGTATCCATTATATTTTTGGACAAAGTATGTTGGTGTCCATACTTTTGATTGAATTTTTTTAGATAAAAATTCAAAAGCGGAATAATATCTTCTCTTCTTTCACGTAGAGGGGGAATTTTCATCGGAAGGATATTTAAACGATAAAATAAGTCCTTTCGAAATGTTCCTTTATCGACGCGTTCCTTTAAATTTACATTGGTGGCTGCAATAATTCGCACATCTGCTTGTTGGACTTGGTTATCCCCAATCATCCGATAAGTTTTGTTTTGTAAAAATTGTAGAAGCTTCGATTGGAGTGGAAGTGGAAATTCCCCAATTTCGTCTAAAAACAAAGTTCCCTGATCAGCTGCTGCGATTAACCCAAGTTTTCCATTTGCATTGGCCCCTGTAAATGCTCCTTTTTTATAGCCAAATAATTCAGATTCGAGGAGTGATTCTGGGATTGCGGCACAGTCTAGATGAATAAATGGCTTATCATTTCGACTGCTCAGTTGGTGGATTCGATAGGCATAGGCTGTTTTCCCAACTCCTGTTTCTCCGTTTAAAAGAACTGTTGTATCGACATCCGCAATTTTTTGAGACCAAACAGAAATAGATTGGGCAGCTTTACTTTTTCCTACATAGAAATCTTCATCCTGTTCATTTTTTTGCAAGATTAGTTCGCGAATTTGCTGTTTATATAGTTGTAAAATAAACTCCACTTTTTCTAATTCATTCGATTGATTGATCGTTTGTGATAATTGTCTTGCATGCGTAACGACATATTGTATCTCTTGATTTTCATCTAGAATATAGTCCCCGGAAACTAGCAATTGAACATTATTGTGAGTAATTTGCGTGGTGCTTATAAACTGTTTTTGTTCGATGACAAGCCTTGCGATAGAAGGTGAAAATAAACCTTCTTTTTCCATCTTAAAAACGTTTTGGCCAATTAGTTTACCGACTGAAAAATTTTCTTCAGCAGCTTCATTCACCAACAATACATTCCCGTTTTTTTCGATAAGCCAAATGGGATCTTTTAATGTATTAAGAATCTTTAATAGTAATTGATCATCAAATTGTTGTAAGACCTTTGTTGTCAAAGTATTTCCCCCATCCGTAAGTAAATTCAGCATGCCAGAAAGATTTTAAATATTGAGTATTTGATTCTTAATCGACTCATTTTAAACGCTAATATAAGAAAATATAGCATATTACAAGGTGTATTTATATATATATCGCCATAGAATGAATCTATTTAGAATCAACGAATTAAATAAGAATCAAAATTTAAGGAGAGTTTTTTTAGAAAGTAATGATTTATCTGCATTTCTAAAGTTGGCACACTTCTTGCATATATTTAAAAATGTATGCAAAAAGGGATATAAGGGGAGAGCACCATGAAACATTTACTTAGTAAAACTGTAAAAGACATCAAAATTTCTGCCATCCGAGAAATCGGAAACATAGTGGCAAATGATCCTGCGATTATAAACTTTACAATTGGACAACCGGATTTTGTCACACCGGATTCTATTTTAGAAGCAGGAAAACATGCGATTGAAGCACGTAAAACCGGTTATACCCATAATGCAGGTGTGCTTGAACTTAGACAAGCTGCGTCTGACTTTGTGAAAAGACGTTATCAATTAAACTATAGCCCAGAAGATGAAATATTAATTACAATGGGAGCTAGTGAAGCATTGGATATTGCTTTTCGTACAATCTTAGAGCCGGGTGATGAAGTCATTTTACCTGCACCTGTTTATCCAGGTTATGAACCATTGATTCGTATGTGCTATGCAACACCTGTGTTTGTAGATACTCGTAAGAATAATTGTAAAATCTCAGCAAAATTAATTGAAGAAAATCTAACCGAAAAAACAAAATGCGTTGTATTACCGTATCCATCGAATCCTACAGGAACTATTTTGAACGCACAAGAGTTAGAAGAGATTGCAAATCTATTAAGAGGGAAAGATATTTTTATTGTTTCAGATGAAATATACAGTGAACTAACATATGGATTGAAACATATTTCAATCGCTTCATTCCCCGAAATGAAAGAGCAATGCATAGTTATCAATGGTTTGTCGAAGTCACACGCTATGACAGGTTGGAGAATTGGCTACACATTAGCCCCGGCTTATATAACAGACGAAATGTTTAAAGTGCATGCATATAACTGTGTCTGCGCAAGTTCAGTCAGTCAATATGCTGCCATTGAAGCGTTAAAACATGATTTAACAGAAGTGGAAGAAATGCGAAAAGCATATGAAAACCGTCGTAATTATGCTTATCAATGTATTACGGATATGGGTTTAGAAGCGGTTAAACCTGATGGTGCGTTTTATTTATTTGTTTCAATTGAAAAGACGGGTTTAAGTTCAAATGAATTTATCAATCGACTTGTCGTTGAAGAGAAAGTAGCCGTCATTCCTGGATATGGCTTTTCTGAATATGGCGAAGGGTATATCCGTATTTCGTATGCATGCTCAAGAGAGAATCTGGAAGAAGGTATGAAGCGCATGAAACGGTTTGTACAAACTTTATCTAAAGTAGAGGAGGTTATTTAATTTGAAACCATTATATTTTTTGGCGTTTATTCCTGTTGTGGCATTCCTTGTTGGTGTACCTTTAACGAATCAGATTGAACCTTATGTATTAGGGCTGCCTTTTTCAATGTTTTGGATAGTATTATGGGTTATTTTAAGTTCTTTAACTTTACTTATATTGTATAAGTTTGATCAACATGAAGATGAGGTGTCAGAATGAATATTTCATTGACGATTATGATAGCTGTTGTTATTTTTTGCATGTATACGGCGATAAAAGCAGGTAGAGGTAAAAATGACAAACTGGAAGAGTGGGCATTAGGTGGACGAGGTATGGGTGCTATCATTACTTTCTTCTTGTTAGCAGGGGAGTTTTTTACAGCCTTTTCTCTAACTGGGTTAGTGGGACTAGCCTATAATAGTGGAATTGCGACGCTTTATATCATGTCCTATATCTCGATTGCTTGTATTATTGGATATTTTATATTACCGAAGATTAGACGCTATAGTAAGGAGCATAATCTAATTTCACAAGGTGACTTTTTCGAGAAAAAATATAATAGTTCGTTTTTAGGGAAACTTGTTACAATCGTTGGTGCTATTGCCATTATTCCAACAATCGTAATGGCACTAAAAGGGATGGGATTGCTTGTGTCTGTCGCATCCTACGGGGCAATTTCTTCTACAGCAGCCATTTGGTTTGGAAGTATTATTGTCTTAATCTATACACTTATCTCGGGACTTCATGGATCTTCTCGTGTAGCTTTGGTAAAGGATGTTCTAATGTTTGGAGTCCTTTTATTTCTAGGTCTTTACTTACCATTCCATTTTTATGATGGCGTTGGATCAATGGTGAAAGAAATTGCAGTGGCTAAGCCAAATATATTAATATTTCCGGAAACAGGCTTAAGTCTAGTATGGTATGTCTCTACTGTTATTTTAATGTGTTTAGGTTTATATCTTTGGCCAAATTCATTCTTATCGACTTATGCAGCGAAAAATGACAAAGCCCTTCGTAAAAATACAATTTTAATGCCTTTATATTCCTTAATGCAGCTATTTGCATGTCTTGTCGGTTTAACTGCAATATTAGCGATTCCGACTTTAGCAGGCGCTGAAAGTGATTTGGCATTAATAAAGTTGGTGCTTGAAACATTTAATCCATGGTTTGTAGGGTTCATTGGAGCGACGGGATTATTGGCATCTTTAGTACCGTGTTCTGTCGCGCTTATTACCATTGGTTCGATGATCACTTCTAATATTTATATGCCGTTGAAACCAAATACTTCTGTTCGTAAGCAAATGAATATCGCTCGTCTTTTTGCGAGCATTGCAGCGCTTATTAGTCTATATGCATCATTAAATTCACATGGTGCAATCGTGTTCCTCCAATTAATAAGTTATAACTTTATTATGCAGCTATTCCCAGCGCTAATTTTTAGTTTGCAAAAGAAGAACTTTGTTACGATACAAGGCGCAATCAGCGGTATTGTCATTGGTGTATCATTGGCATTATATTCTGCAGCGACAGGGACTACTGTAGCAACGGTATTTCCAAATTTACCTTCATTTATTTTAGATATTAATAATGGTTTATATATGTTAATCATTAACTTAATCGTTACGGTAGTTGTCAGCCTTGCGACTCAAAAAGCGACAGCAACAAGTAAGAGATTAGAAAGTGAGACTGTATAAAATGAAAAACGAGAATTATGAATTAGCAAAAAAACTAAGACATGAACTACATCAACATCCTGAACTATCTAACGAGGAAGTTTGGACGAAAAAACATTTAATGGACTTTTTGGGAGCGAATACAAAACTAGAGATTATAGATAATGGAAGTTGGTTCTATTGCATATACCGGGCAGGAACTGATAAGCCAAATATTGCTTTCCGTGCCGATTTTGATGCGCTTCCAATGGATGAATATATCGAACTGCCATGGGGTTCTCAAATCCCTGGAAAAGCACATAAATGTGGTCATGACGGCCATTCAGCAACACTAGCAGGATTTGCGCTTGAGATCGATCAAATGGGTGCTGATAGAGATATTTTTTTCCTCTTTCAACCTGCAGAGGAAACAGGGGATGGTGCTATTCAATGTGTTGATTTCGTTAAGGAACACAATATTGATGAAATTTATGCCTACCATAATATGAGTGGATTCCCTTACAAGTCTGTTGGGATTATAGATGGCACAACGATGTGTGCATCTAAAGGGATGACCATACATCTAGAAGGTGCTCCTACTCATGCCAGTCAGCCAGAAAAGGGAGTCAATCCCTCTTTCGCTATCGGTAATATTCTCGGTGCGATTCCTAGATTCACCTCACCGGAAAAAAACAAAGGTCTTATCCTATGTACAGTTGTACAAATCGATGTAGGAGAAAAAGCTTTTGGTATTGCTGCATCCAAAGGAGATCTTCGTATGACGATACGTGCTCTTTACGAAGAGGAGCTAGATCGACTACAAGAAAACCTTGAAAACTTTGCAAAAGCCCAAGCAGAGGAATTCGGATTAAAAGTAAGTTTCCAATATAATGATGAATTTCCAGAAACGTTCAATCATAAAGAAAGTGCAGATAAAGTTCGTTTCGTTACAAAAGCCAAGGGAATAGAGTTAGTGGAAATGAAAGAAGCATTCCGTGGGTCAGAAGACTTTGGACACTATACAAAGTTGACAAAAGGTGCATTTTTCTTTATTGGTAATGGGGAAGATTACCCACATGTTCATACAAATGAGTTTGACTTCCGCGATGAACTGATTGAATCGGGTGTTGAATTATTCAAGGAATTAGTTAAATTATAATTTTATATCTGACTATTTAAAAGCTGAACTAATCCAATCGATTAGTTCAGCTTTTAAAATTCCAGACTTAGTTAAAGGTTTAACAAAAGGAAGAATTTTTATTAGATGGAATCTAGACACATAGACTTACGATTTACAAAGAAGTTTGTTATTCTATAAATAAATCATTATTTACAATCATCGTAATTTATAGAAAAATATTATATTCAAATGAAGTAAATGATTTGCGAACAAAAAGGGGGGACAATTGGATGATTACGGCAACAGCAAATTCTATTTCTATCGCTACCATTAGAAGAGAAGGTGGGGATTTAATCGTCGATTGGTTAAATCAGCATCAACAATCGTTCTATATACTCGGCTCTTGTTATCTCAGTAGTCCACAACAAATCGAAGAGATTTTTTACCGGACCATTTTATATGCCCAAAAGGAATTGCCTCGTTTTAAAAGTAAAATGCGATTCGAAACGTGGGTTACGTCCATATTCGTACATAACTGCCGAGAGGTTTCTCGGGATAAAAGTAAAGAAAGTGGAGCTCGTCAAGGTATCTTCAAAGCACTGGATCAATTGCAACAGGATGAGAAAGCAGCGATCGTCCTTACATACGTACAACGATTTACTCAAGAAGAAGCCGCTTATCTTCTCCAAGTTTCAGTGGGGAAGTTGAAAGAGTTGTTGACTTCAGGAATCCAGAAACTCAAAAATGAAGTATGGTCGGGTTCGAACTTTCATGGTTGTATGGAATATCAAAAGGATTATCTCGATTACTTAGAACAAACAATGGAACGCTCGAAAAAGATCGATTTAGAAGTACATATATACGGATGCCAACAATGTCAGGAGGAGTTGGCTGCCTTTCAGGATGTTATATCGACTCTATCAAATCTTACAGATAGAATAGAAGACTTGCATATGCCGACTGATCTCATGGAGAACATCAAAGAAAAGCTAAAAGAAAACGAGAAGTACAGGCAACAGAAGAATAAGAAACGTAAAAGAATGGGACTTGTTTTGGGCAGTGCATTCGCCATATTAATAGGTATAGGTTTTATTACAGGTACATTTGCCAACCTCTACTATTCATGGACAGAAGAAGATCCGGAATTGATCTCCTTTTTACAACAAGATCTTGGTCAAAGGCTGAACCTGGAAGCAGAAAACGAAGGAGTAAAAATTACGATAAAGAGCGTAATTGCAGATGATTTTCAGACACTCATATTTTATGAAATTGAAGATACAGTGGAAGACAGCCAATATATGATGAATTATGATAATGGAATGCTAGTAAAAAATGGATTTGAAATTATGAACAATTCAACATATCCAAGGTATTATCCTCCTGACCTAGAATCAGATGTCAATAATAGAGAAAAAAACGTGTATCGAGGAAAAGTTAGTATGTTGCCTCTTAATACCGATAGCGCAACAATCGAAATTCAAATTACAGGTCTTTATAAATTGATTCGTAATTCTTCTGAATCCCAAAATTTCATGGGCTATGAAAATATTGAAAATAAAACAGGAGAGTGGAACTTCGAGATACCTGTAACCAAAAAGCCTTCCACCGTGTATACCGTGGATGAAGTAATAGAAATAGAAGGAATTCCGATTCGATTTGAAAAACTAACCGTTGCACCTACAGCTACAACAATTCAATTTAGTATTAATCATGGTTTAACAGAAAAACGGATAAACAATCTTAACTTGAACAATCTAGAAGTGAATAATAAAAAGATGGAAGCGGATATGTATGGAAACTCTTATGTAGATTTACAGCAAGATGTGAATTGGACAACTTTTCAAACGCATTTTGACCCTCTTTTTGGAGAAAAACCAAAAGAGGTTAATGTTCAACTAGAATCTGCTAATTTAACGTTTGATATCAAAAAAACGATTGAATTGGATGATAACCGGGAATATCCACAAACTTTTGAATATGCAGGAAGTACAATCTCTATAGACAAGCAGGAAGATGAGCAGTCTACCAATATTATCATAAGTAATCGTGAATTGGAGAATCGAGCTTATGAGACGTTTCATTACAATTTTGTAAATGAGTATGGTGGGTCATCTAGTGCAATGGAGATGAATTCGGAGGCAGTACTTGTTGATAAAAATGGGGTAACTTACGAACTGAATCAACCTGATTTTAGATATGAAGAACTTGAACAACCTCGTTATTTCACTACGGTTGATAGTGCTAAGTTTTATAGTGAAAATGATATTCCAAAAAAAATGGAGATTTACGGATATCAAACAACGAAATATTTAGATGATGTTGTGAAGCTTTCTTTGAAATCACAGATCAAGGAAAAGAAATAAAAGATATAAATATTATCTGGCGCATTTCTTGTTACAGGAATGCGCCATTTTAAATACTTGTTTATCTGAGTCTTATTCGATAGATTCTTGTAAATTCATTAGCGTTTCTAACAAATTATTATATTGTTCCTTACCCATACCATTTTCAACTTTTTCTTGGATTTGTAACCAAATAGGTGTTGCTTCCTCTAATTTGGCAAGACCTATATCAGTTATATAAATAGTTTTTGTTCTTGAATCATTTTTATCTCTAGTAATGTTAACATAGCCGCTTTCCTTTAGGAGGTTCACATTACGAGTAATAGTAGTTTGGTCAAGCAACATAATCTCTCCTAGCTTGCTAATAGAAATATCTTTATGCCGGACGATGTTTACTAACATATAGTATTGAGTGACTTTCAAACCCGTAGGTTGCATTTGTTTTTCATAGGCTTGTGTTACAGTTCTTGCTGCTTTTCTAAGGTTGGCACAGGCACAAAATTGTATGATATAATCCATCTCACTGTTTTTGTCGGTCATCAAGCTTCTCTCCTTTATCATTCATTCACTAGATTTAATTAAAATAAAACATTCGCTTATTTATCTGAAAATTGCCTCTTGACAGATAAAGTTTTAATTTATACCATTATATATGTATATACATGAACTTGAAAAGAAATATGTCTTTTCATTTTCACTGTCTATCAAATATATGTATATACATATATTTTGAAAAAGGAGGATTTCCAAAGGTATACAAATGATTATGCCTTTTTTATGTAAAGCACTGACACTAATAATCTGCTCAATGAAGTAGTAAATAAGCTTAGTTTTTTCTACAAGAAAATAAATTTTATCGGGAGTGTGATTTAGTTGATTAAACAAGCTTTGTATTTAGAGGATTTAAAAGTAGGGGACACTTTTATCAGTGAAAAATATACTTTAAGCGCCGACAAAATCAAAAGCTATGCTCGTGAGTTCGATCCCCAAGTTTTCCACTGTGATGAGGAATTGGCGGAAAATACTTTTTTCAATGGATTAGCTGCTAGTGGCTGGCATACTGCATCGATTACGATGAAATTGTTGACAGAGAGTTTGCCTTTTGCTCAAGGGGTGATTGGAGCTGGCGGAGAGATTAACTGGCCGCGACCTACTCGTCCAACAGATGTTTTATATGTTAAGAGCACAATTAAAGAGATCAAGCCTTCTAAATCAAAGCCCAACCAAGCCATAGTAGTAGTGGAGAGCGAAACACTAAATCAACATAATGAGGTTTGTCAACATTTGCAGGCTAAACTTTTAAGCTTTAAAAAGAGTGAAGATTAGCAAGTATAGTTATACAAGTATTTAGCGAAACATTCTTGTAATTCTAAATAGTTGTGTTAAGATTTAGATGCATGAACAATTAAATAGATGACTGCTAGGGGAGCCTATTATAGGCTGAGACACATCATGGATGTAAACCCTTTGAACCTGATCTAGTTAATACTAGCGGAGGGAAGCAGCTGGGCCCCTACTGTCGTTCGTTTAGTTTAATTATGTAGAAAACAGCCGCTTTCCGTTTATGGAGAGCGGTTTTTTGTTTAGAAAAATATTGCTTGGAAGGGGAAAAGCAATGGAGAAAGAAATACAAAATCGAATTATTAAAGCAGTAAATGAACGTAAAGAGGAACTCCTTCTGATACTGGAAGAATTAGTTGGATTTCCAACAGTTAGTCCTCCTGCAAGAAATACAGAGGAGATCCAAAATTATATTGCCAACTTTTTAGAAGCACACCAATTTGAAACCGATAGTTGGGATGTGTTTCCAAATGATCCGAATGTAGTAGGAATAAAAAGAGGAGCAGATGGATTGCATTATCACAGTCTAATCATTAACGGACATATTGATGTGGCAGAAGTTGGGGATGAGAGTGCTTGGACTGTGCCAGCATTTAAGCTAACAAATAAAGATGGATATGTATTTGGCAGAGGTACCTCTGATATGAAAGGTGCAATGGCCGCAACGTTATTCGCTGTCAAACTATTTAAAGAGTTAAATATTGAAATAAAAGGTGATCTACAAATTCAGTCTGTTATTGGAGAAGAGGCGGGAGAAGCGGGAACGCTTTCTTGTATAGAAAGAGGATATACGGCTGATTTTGCTCTAGTAGTAGATGGAAGTGATCGTCAAATTCACGGCCAAGGTGGAGTAATAACTGGTTGGATAACGATTAAAAGTAAGGAAGTTTTCCATGATGCCATGCGGATGAAAATGTTGCATGCAGGAGGATTAATAAAAGGCGCAAGTGCCATAGAAAAAATGATGAAAATTATTGCTGGTCTTCAAGATTTGGAGAGACATTGGGCAGTAACAAAACAGTATCCTGGATTTGCTCCAGGCACAACAACGATAAATCCAGCGGTTATTGAAGGTGGCAGGCATGCAGCTTTTATAGCAGATGAATGCAGACTTTGGATTACGGTACATTTTTATCCGGATGAAACGTACGAATCAGTTACTACTGAAATAGAAAATCATTTAAACCAAGTAGCGATGGCGGATCCTTGGTTAAGAGAAAACCCTCTTCAATATCGTTGGGGTGGAAAATCTATGATTGAAGAAAGAGGAGAGATATTTCCGGCATTAAAAATGGATGTGGAACATCCAGCAGTTTTACTACTGGCAGCGTGTCATGGGCAGATAGACAAAAATCCAGTCCAAATTGGGATGTCCAAATCTGTTACTGATGCAGGCTGGCTTGGACAAGCTGGAATTCCGACAGTTATTTATGGTCCAGGAAAACTGGAAGAAGCGCATTCGGTTAATGAAAAACTAAATATAGAGGAACTACTCTTGTTTACTCAAACTCTATTGTTATTTATTTACCAATGGTGCAATACCAAAAAATAAAAGAAACCAATATTTCAGGAGGTATATCTTATGATTTCTACAATGAAATTTAGTGAACGATTATTTGAAAATGTAAAACCAATTTGGGCGAAGAATCATCAACATCCATTTGTGCAGGAATTAGGGAAAGGAACATTGGCTGAAGAAAAGTTTATTCATTATATGAAGCAGGATTATGTCTATCTATTAGACTATTCGAAGCTTTTTGCGGTAGGAGTTCAAAAATCACTTGATTTAGAAATGATGACCAACTTTTCTAAAACCCTTCACGATACACTCCATTTTGAAATGGATTTACATCGTGCTTTCGCTGCAGAGTTTGGCATTTCTAGAGAGGAGTTAGAAGCTACTAAGCCAACTCCTACTAATTTAGCCTATACACGCTATATGTTAAATGTTGCTCAAAATGGTTCGCTTGTAGAATTAGTTTCCTGTTTACTCCCTTGTGCTTGGGATTACTGGGAAATTGGGAAGCTACTTCGCGCACAATATGGGGATAGTTTGTCCACAAACAAATATGCAAAATGGATTGAAACATATGATTCCGAAGAATTTGCAGCTGGCGCAAAGTGGTTAATCCAGCTAATGGATACGTTAACGGAAGGTAAACCCGAAAGAGAACTTTCTCGGATCGAAGAGCATTTTCAAATGACGTCTAAGTTCGAGTATCTATTTTGGGAAATGAACGATCAATTAGAAGAATGGCCAATCTAAGGTAGAAGGTGAAAAGAATGAATAAAACAAGAAAGCTAACTTTGACATCGGTCATTATTGCGATAACGACCATATCTAGTCATCTCATATTTATACCGGTTGGTTTTGCTAAGATTTTCCCAATCCAGCATTTCGCAAATGTACTTTTGGCTGTGTTGTTAGGTCCATGGTATGCAGTTGGGGGAGCATTAATCGTTTCTACTTTACGAAATTTATTGGGTACGGGCTCTATTTTTGCTTTTCCAGGAAGTGTAATTGGCGCACTTCTATCTGGTTTCTTGTATTCAAAAACGAAAAAGCTTGGATTTGCATTTGTTGGAGAAGTTGTTGGTACTGGAATTCTCGGTGCCATTGCAACGTACCCAATAGGCGTCCTTCTATTTGGAAAAGAACTAACACTTTTTGGATTTGTGCCAGCCTTTATGTTTAGTTCGTTTACCGGAGCCTTTTTAGCGTTTGGATTGTTAAAAGTGATGATGAAAAACAAAATGATGGGAGGATTATTACATGAAAACAGTGCTTACAATAGCAGGATCTGATTCAGGAGGAGGAGCAGGTATCCAAGCGGATATTAAAGCAATTTCTGCAAATGGGGCATTCGGAATGTCTGTCATTACGGCGGTGACTGCCCAAAATACAAAAGAGGTGCGCTCTGTTCAACAAATTGATTTGAATATCATTCAAGACCAATTAGAAGCAGTCTTTGACGATATTCAAGTCGATGCAGTGAAAATTGGGATGCTTGGAAATGTTAAAACAGTTCAGGTGGTAGCAGAAGCATTAAAAAAATATAAACCTAAGTATATTGTAGTAGATCCAGTAATGATCTCAAAAGGTGGCCATTATCTTTTGGAGAAATCTGCAGTGGAAGCTTTAAAGGAAAAAATACTTCCTCTATCATCCATCGTCACACCAAATATTCCAGAAGCGGAAGTATTGATAGGTAGAACATTGCAAACGGAAGAGGAAATGTATAAAGCGTGTGAGCAAATAATGGAGATGGGGGTGGATGCTGTACTGATAAAAGGGGGACATTTGATGGGGCCTCCAAATGATCTTTTCTACAATGGAGTGGACTTTCATTGGTTAAAAGCGAATCGAATTCAGACAAAAAATACACATGGATCGGGCTGTACATTATCTTCTGCAATTGCAGCAAATCTAACAAAAGGCTTTACTTTACTTGAAGCGGCGACATTAGCAAAACAGTATATAACTACTGCGATTAAGCATAGTTTGTCTTTAGGTTCAGGACACGGACCGACACATCATTTTTATGATTTATATGAGAGTTCGAAAATGGGATTGAAATAGATAGGAGAAATACTAGATGAATAGAAAAGTAGTAAGTGACTTATTCTCACTTGTCCGCAGTCGAAACCCACTCGTACATCATATTACCAATATGGTGACAATCAATGATTGTGCAAATGTAACCCTTGCAATTGGAGCTTCTCCTGTAATGGCAACAAGTGTTGAAGAAGTAGAGGAAATGGTGCAATTAGCAAACGCACTAGTGCTGAATATAGGAACAATTCAAGCTGAGACTTTTTCTGCAATGCTATTAGCTGGGAAAGCTGCAAATGAAAAAGGAATCCCCGTTATATTTGATCCGGTCGGAGTAGGAGCTACAACGTATAGAAAAAAGTTAGCAGGAGAACTAGTAGAAAAGATAAAAGTAGCAATTATTAGAGGGAATGTAAGTGAGATAGATTCACTAATTGGTGGAAATGGGAAAACACGTGGTGTAGATGCAGGGAATAACTCATTGGATAGTGAAGAACTTGCGAAGAAAGCTGCAAATCTTTTTTCATGTATTGTAGTAGTGAGTGGAAAAGTTGATATTATTTCTAATGGAAAAGAGATTGTTCAAATTGAAAACGGCGATATATGGTTAACAAAAGTAACAGGTACAGGATGTATGACAACCTCCTTAATAGCTAGCTTTGCAGGAACAACAGATGATTATTTTTCTGCGAGTATCGCGGGAATGTCAGCAATGAGTTTAGCAGGAGAGCGAGCGAGAGGAAGACTTTCTGAAGGAGCCGGAATTGGCCAATTTAAAGTTAAATTGATGGATGAGATTTTTCAGTTAGATGAAAATATATGGGGAAAAGAGGTCTCTATTCTTGAATCTTGATATGACATTGTATTTAGTGACGGAAGAATCAGTACAGATCGATTCATTGTTAAAAGTAGTGGAGCAAGCAATCAAAGGTGGCGTGACGATTGTACAACTCCGGGAAAAAAGTAGTTTAGGAAAAGTATTTTATGAGAAAGCAAAGGCAGTAAAAGAACTGTTAGATTCATATAATGTTCCGTTAATAATAAATGATCGAATAGATATAGCGATTGCAGTAAATGCAGCAGGAGTGCATATTGGACAGTCTGATTTACCTCTTGCTGTTGTAAAGAAAATCGTCCCTAAATCATTTATTATTGGAGTTTCAGCTGGAACTCTAGAAGAAGCGAGGAATGCGGAAAGGGATGGAGCAACTTACTTAGGAGTGGGCTCTGTGTTTCCAACGGGTTCGAAAGAGGATGCGAAGCTATTACCTCACGGAGTACTGGAAGAAATAACGAAAACTGTTTCAATCCCTGTCGTGGCGATCGGTGGTATCGCAATAGAGAATGTCGATACATTGCAACATACAGGAATTGCTGGTATTGCTGTAGTGTCTGCGATAATGAATGCAGATTCCCCTTCACTTGCAGCGGAAAATTTTTTAGAAAAGATTAAGAAGTAGAAAAAAGAGGATATCCTTTATATTTGATAGGGACATCCTCTTTTTCTATTTATTCTTTTGCAAAATCTAACTTTACTTTACCTTCTACGAAAGTAAGGCTAGCATTAAACGTTTGTCCGTTTTCTGCTACGAAACCTTTTATTTCATTTGTCTTGCCTTTTGTACAAAGAAGTTTAATCTGGCTTGGGGTAATCTTTTTCTTTAAAAAGAAGCCATTGAATGTTTGAGTACAGCCGTTTTTGTATTCTGTGCAACCATAAAAACTTTTATGGGCAATTATGGACCCTTTTTTACACTTGGGACAGGTTACAATAGGATCTCTCTTGAATTTCGAATCATATTTTGATGCTCGAGGAGCGAGTTTTATATCAATATTTTTTGTTTTTAATTGATTCGGGACTTCTTGTAACAAGCTTTGAATAAACTTTGCGATGCTACCAAGAAACCGTTCCTGTGAACCTTCTCCATTGCCGATTTTTCGCAAGTATGTTTCCCATTTTGCAGTCATAGATGGGCTTGCAAGAAGATTTCCTTCAATTGCTTGGCAAAGAACACGTCCCTTATCAGTAATAGACACGATGTTTTTCGTTACATTAATATAGCCATGTCGTTTAATAGTTTCAATAATCCCACTTCGAGTAGCTTCTGTTCCAAGACCTTCAACTTCTTTTAAAATATCTGTTTCATTTTTATCCTCCACAAGTTTTCCACAAGTTTTCATCATCGCGATGAGTTGACCTTCTGTGTAAGGTTTTGGAGGTTGGGTTTTTCCTTCTTTTATTCCAATATTACTCTCTACTTTTTCTTGTTCAATTAAAGGAGGAAGTGAGGGTTCTTCTTTTTCTGTTTCTTTAGAAGAACGAACAAATAATGCCTTCCAACCTTTATCGCGCTCTGTTTTACCGGTAGTAAAGAAAGGTAATTCGTTTACATCGGTTGTCACTTTTGTTTCCGTATATAAATAATCGGTATGAAACATAGCGAGTGTCGTGCGTACGATTTCTTCGTATAGATTTCTTTCAATATTAGATAACCCCGCAAGCTTAGCTTGTGTAGGTAGTTTTTTGGTCGGTATAATTGCATGGTGTTCCTGAACTTTTGAATTATCCACATAACGCTTTTTAGGCACGAGCGAAGCAACAGGGAAGGGGTGTCCAATAAGCTGTTGATATTCCGATACTTGTCCAGCAAGATAAGAAAACTCACTTGTGGTTATAAAGCGAGAATCCGTTCTTGGATACGTCACAAGCTTCTTTTCATATAGTCCTTGCATCGTCTTTAAGACATCTGCCGGGCTCGTTTTCCACAAGCGATTGGCAGTTGCTTGTAATGTGGACAAAGAATGGAGCTGCGGTGGTGGCATTCGTTTATCCAGCTTTTCCACAGAAGTAATAACTCCAGGTGAGTTTGGATGGATATGATGTTTCGAGAGCAGTGCTTGAATGATTTCTCTTTTTGGCTCTTTTGCTTTTGCTTTTCCTTTATAGGTCCCATGCTCTGCTGTAAACATTGCTTCAATCTCAAAGAACGGTTCTGAAACAAAGTTTTCTATCTCCATTTGTCGTTGATAAATTAAATAGATCGTTGGCGATTGAACACGTCCGATTGGAAATACTTCTCGAATACCCTGCGATTGCAGAAGGAGAGAATATAACCTTGAACCATTCATCCCTACAAGCCAGTCACTAATTTGACGGGCTTTCGCTTCTTCATACAACAGAAGATCTTTGCGATTGTCCTGTAGATTAGCAAATCCTTTTTGAACTTCTTCAACTTCCAGTGAATTTATCCACAATCGTTTAATCGTTTTTCCTCTCGCACCTGTTTGGTTATATATACTATAGAAGATATTCGAACCTTCACGGTCTACGTCGCATGCATTAATAACAGTATCTGTCCCTTTTATGAGCTTCTTCACAATCGTAAACTGTTTGAATTTACCCTTTGCCACTTGGAATTCATATCGGTTTGGTAAAATTGGCAAACTGTTTAGCGACCATTTATCCCATTTCGGATCATATGCTTTTGGTTCTTTCAATTCTACTAAATGACCGATTCCCCAAGTTATATATGCTCCTTCAGGGAAGATTGGGCATGGGTTTATTTCTAAAAATCCCTCGTGGCGCTTAACAGAAAAAGCGTCTGCGTATGCCTTTGCTTGGGATGGTTTTTCGGCTAGGATGACAGGTTTCATAGCGGCACCTCATTTCGGGTAAAATAGAAACGTTCGTTCTTTTATTATCGCATAGATTAAGAAGGTTTTCTAATGCAATGGGAGTCTTAATTTTATTAATTCAGACATGATAGGTTATTTCATCATCCGCCTATGGGAGAAGGGGACCCTTTACTTGAGAGAGCATTAAAAGCGATTAGGGTTTCTCAGCGCTTCATGTAAAAGCTTTAAAGGTTTCATGAGTTAATCGTATAAATGCTTGTAGAGGAGGAGTCATCAACTTATCTTTGTGCCAAGCAATCTGAGTAAAAACTGGTGTTGAGGTATTTAGCCAAGCCAATTCCTTCATTTTCCCTGAACGGATGTCAGACTCGATTGCCATTTCAGGTAGTACGGCTATACCCAATCCTGCAATAACACATTGTTTTATGGCCTCTATACTTCCGAACTCGTATTTATTTAATGGGTAGACCTTCGCTGAACGAAGATTGTCTTCTAATAGAGTTCGATAAGAACACCCAGTTTCAGTAAGCAAAAAGGTTTCTTGTTCTAGATCTTTTGGACAAACTTCCTTTTTTACAAGCAATGGATGATCAGGAGCAACAACTAATTTGATATTTTCTTGTATAAGAGACTCTATTTTTAAGGCATCTCCTGGTTTCAATGCATCCATGATAAATGCAATATCGAGCAAACCCTCCAGTAATTGCTTTCTAGCCATTTCGTCGGAATGTGCAGGCTTAAAAATGACTTTGACGTTAGGATATGTCTTCTTAAACTCCATGAGGATGGGAGGAAGCCGGTAAGTGCACTGGCTTTCCTGTGCCCCAATTGTAAGAGTCCCTGATAGTTCTTCATCTCCTCCAACAGCCATCTTTGCCTCTTCATTCAGCCTAATCATTTTATCAGCGTATAATTGAAACTTTCGCCCGGCTTCTGTCAAAATTAAGCGTTTACCTAGACGTTCAAACAACGGTGTTCCCAGTTCGGATTCAAGCGATTTCATTTGTGCTGTTACGCTCGATTGAGCAAAATTCAACATTTTAGCAGTTTGGGTAAAGTTCAGAGTTTTAGCTGCTATCTGAAAGGTAATAAGATGTTTGTTCTCCAAATGTTTCACCTTCTTAAATCGTATTTTACGATTGATTCAATCAAAATAATCCGTTTTAATGATTAATGTTTTCATTATATAATGGAAACTATAGAATAACAAATTCGCGATAAAGTGGAGGGATTTATGATGACCATAGCAGTTCTGTACGGAGGAACTCGTCCAAACGGCAATACAGAGACATTAACAAAGAAGGCGATTCAAGGATTGGACGTGGAAGAGATATATTTGAAGGATTATTTGATTAAACCGATAGAGGATAAGCGACATGCTGAGGAAGGGTTTACGAAAATCGATGATGATTATAATTCAATCATTGATCGCATACTTCAGCATGATATTCTTATTTTTTCTACGCCGATTTATTGGTATACCATGTCGGGAACGATGAAAAATTTTATTGATCGCTGGTCTCAGACATTGAAAGACGCACAGTATCCTGATTTTAAAAATCAAATGGCTCAAAAAAAAGCATATGTGATTGCAGTGGGTGGAGATAACCCATACGTGAAAGGCTTACCACTAATTCAACAGTTCCAACATATTTTTGATTTTATGGGAACAAGTTTTGGAGGATATATTATTGGAGAAGGTAACAAGCCGGGGGACATTCTTCAAGATATGCAAGCATTATATGCGGCTAGCCAATTTCAGAAAAGTATACGTTAGTAAATCCTGTGTTACTAATTTGGAGAATGGTACTACGAAATGCACATAAATCCAGCTATTAATCTGGTTATGTGCATTTTTTTATTGGTTAGTAAACTATAGAAGGTTTAGATATGTGGGAGCTTTTTTCAAGTAGAATTATAGGGAAACTGCGTCGTAAGAAATTTTATTAGGTGACCACTAAGAATTTAGCAC
This sequence comes from Psychrobacillus sp. NPDC093180, assembly GCF_044754065.1. Classification (NCBI taxonomy): domain Bacteria; kingdom Bacillati; phylum Bacillota; class Bacilli; order Caryophanales; family Bacillaceae; genus Psychrobacillus; species Psychrobacillus sp. NPDC093180. Next base: position 81,151 of record NZ_JBIVOJ010000003.1, read on the forward strand.
GGCGACGCTTCGCTTTCCGCGGGCTCGCGCCACCGCACTAAAACCCTTCAATTAAGTAGTTGCAGAATAAGTATCTCCAGAAAATGGATAAGGGCAACCAAACAGCAGTGAAAGCAACCAGTCGTAGCCTGAGAGCAACCAAACGACTGTTGAGAGCAACTAGAGGCAGTCTGAAAGCAACCAAATCCCTCTTGAGAGCAATCAATTTCATAAAACAAGTTTTCTTGAATCGAGACGCAGATCACTACCGCGCAGTTTCCCTATTCTGTGCGTTATTGCATTTTATCGTTCTCATGAGCTTAAATTGGCCAGTGACAGGTGCCTAGCAACCTTGTTCCTTTATGCATTCTCTTATAAGAGTTTTTACTAATCTACTCTTCTATAATTTAAAGTAGATTAACTTGTGTATAATATATAGTGATAAACGAATATTCACAATGATCAAACGAATATATTCTGAGCAACATTGCACAACTCAAGGTGAAGTATGAAATTATTTCAAATATGGGGGAAAGGCTATGGACAGAGTTATTACTTTTAAGGATGTATCATGGAGAAGAAGTGGTCAGGAAATATTAAGTCAGATTAACTGGGAAGTAAAAGAAAATGAGCATTGGGCCATTCTAGGGTTGAATGGTTCTGGAAAAACATCATTATTAAACATCGTCAATGGCTATAACTTTCCAAGTTCAGGAAACGTTTCAGTTCTAGGCAATAAATTTGGCAAGACCAACCTACCAGAGCTACGGAAGGATATAGGGTATGTGAGCAGTTCATTAGAGAGGTTTTCTCAAATTTTAGAGCGTGAAACAGTAGAGGAAATTATTGTTAGCGGTAAATTTGCCTCATTTGGTTTATACGAAAAAGTGTCAAATGAAGACTGGAAAAAAGCGGATGCTTTACTTTCTGCATTGCGTTTAGATTATTTGAGTGGAAAATCATATAATTTGTTGTCACAAGGAGAGAGAAGAAGGGTACTTATTGCTCGGGCTTTAATGAGTGATCCAAAAATTCTTATTCTCGATGAACCATGTACAGGTTTAGACGTATTCTCCCGTGAAGAAGTATTATTTTTAATGAATGAGATTGTCCAAAACGATTGTCATTTACTTTATGTGACCCATCATATTGAAGAAATTGTGGATGTCATTTCGCATGTGATACTTCTTAGAGACGGAAAAATAGTTGCTTCGGGACCAAAGGAAGAAGTTCTGACAGATGAACTATTATCAGAAGCTTATAAAATGCCGGTAAAAATTCGTTGGGAAGAAGATCGTCCATGGCTAACGATACAAAAGGATTTTGAAAAGATAAAGTTTAGTAATGTAAAAACTTTACTATAAAAGTATAACTATCATATTTCGAGGATGGTTGGCTCACTCCCAGACGGAAGAGGGGGCTGATGTCTAAAATAAACAGAGTGCCACACAAGTTTACACAGCTTTTTGTTTGTGCACAAAAAAGGAACAGGCTCATTTTAGCCTGTTCCTTTACCTGTTTATTCATTAATTTCGAACTAGATAATCGAATGCACCTAAAGCAGCGGTCGCACCTGAACCCATCGAAATGATAATCTGTTTATAAGCGCTATCTGTGCAGTCTCCTGCAGCAAATACACCTGGCACGTTTGTTGCGCCACGCTTATCGACAACGATTTCTCCAAATTTCGTACGTTCAACTGCGTCACCTAGCCATTCCGTACTCGGCACAAGACCGATTTGAACAAATACGCCAGCTAGTTCAACATGCTTTTCTTCACCTGTTTCACGCTCAATGTAAGTTACACCGTTTACGCTATCAGTACCGGTAATTTCTTTCGTTTGAACGTTTTTTAGAACCGTAACATTAGACAAGCTATAAAGACGTTCTTGTAAAACAGAATCGGCTTTTAACTCAGGCATAAATTCAAGAACAGTTACATGGTTTACAATTCCTGCAAGGTCAATCGCTGCCTCGATACCGGAATTACCTCCACCAATAACAGCAACATCTTTACCTGCAAATAATGGGCCATCACAATGAGGGCAATATGCGACGCCTTTGTTTTTAAACTCAGCCTCGCCAGGTACACCAACATTGCGCCAACGCGCTCCTGTTGAAAGGATAACGGTTTTACTCTTTAGAACAGCACCATTCTCCAGTTCAATTTCGACTAAATCTTTCTTCTCCAAACGTTTTGCACGCTGTAAGTTCATCACATCGACATTGTACTCTTTAACGTGTTCCTCAAGACTTGAAGCAAGTTTTGGACCTTCCGTATGTTTAACACTAATGAAGTTTTCAATCGAAGCTGTATCTAAAATCTGACCACCGAAACGATCGGCAACAATCCCAGTACGAATGCCTTTACGTGCTGCATAAACAGCTGCACTTGCACCCGCAGGCCCACCGCCGATAACTAGTACATCATACGGATCTTTATCCGCGAACTCTGATGCATCTGGACCGCTTCCCAGTTTTGCTAGAATTTCTTCGACAGACATACGACCGCTAGAGAATGATTCTCCATTTAATAATACAGTCGGAACAGCCATGATGTTTTTGCTTTCCACTTCATCTTTAAACGCTGCCCCATCAATCATCGTATGCGTTATGTTAGGGTTTAACACGCTCATTAGGTTAAGTGCTTGTACAACTTCCGGACAGTTTTGACAGCTTAAACTAATATACGATTCGAAGTGATAAGTTCCCTCAAGATTTTTCACTTGCGCGATCACTTTCTCATCGACTTTAGGGGCTCTGCCACTTACTTGTAATAAAGCGAGAACGAATGAAGTGAACTCATGTCCTAGTGGTATACCAGCAAAAACAACGCCAGTATCTTCACCAATACGATTAACACTAAAGCTTGGTGTTCTTTCTAAGTCTACCATTTCTACTTTAATGCGGGATGACATCGTGGCTAACTCATCCACTAGTGATGCCATTTCACGCGATACTTTATCTTCTCCAGCGCTAACTTTTAGTAGCACATCGCCCTCCATCAATTCAAGATATTGGGCTAATTGGGCTTTTATATCTGCGTCTAGCATAATTCTATCTACTCCTTAAATTTTCCCTACAAGGTCAAGGCTTGGTTTAAGTGTTTCTTCGCCTTCTTTCCATTTTGCTGGGCAAACCTCACCTGGATTGTTGCGAACATATTGTGCTGCTTTGATTTTATCAACTAGGATGCTTGCGTCACGACCAATGCCATCTGCATTGATTTCAGCTGCTTGAACGATTCCGTCTGGATCGATGATGAATGTACCACGTTGTGCAAGACCTGCTTCTTCGTCAAGTACATCAAAGTTGCGTGAAATAGTTTGTGCAGGGTCACCGATCATAATGTATTCCAGTTTGCTAATTGCATCTGAATGATCATGCCATGCTTTATGTGTAAAATGTGTGTCCGTTGAAACAGAATATACTTCAACGCCAAGATCTTTTAGTGTCGCATATTGATCTTGAAGATCTCCAAGTTCAGTAGGGCAAACGAATGTAAAATCTGCTGGGTAAAAGCAAACAACACTCCATTGACCTTTTAGGTTTTCTTGAGAAACCTCGATAAATTCACCGTTACCGCTATTAAAAGCTGAAGATTTGAATGGTAATATTTCTTTTCCTATTAAAGACATAATTAATATTCCTCCTAGTGTGTTTTTGTACATAGTTAGTTTAGGTTATATAGTCCAGTCCTAAACGGCAGCAATAATAAAAAATACTGCATCTTAACTATAATAATTATAATTACATAATTATTGTCGTATAAGTGTTCCTTTTTGTCAATAAAAATGCCCTGATTAATCATGGAGATTATTAGTTAGTACTTATGTTTATAATAGATGTATTAATGAAATGTATAATGTTATTTATTTTTATACACTCCATAAAGAAAGAAATTAAGTTTTAATTCCATCAATATATTCTCAATTGTACTGATAAATTCTCAATTACAGAGTATTCAGTTAATTGGAAGCGATTACTGGTACTTTTTCAAATAGGCAATGTAGGGTGCTAGAATAACTGAGAATAATTCATTCCAAATAATGGGTTTTTACAATCAATACCCAAAAAACAATCTTTCTAAATAAAGAATTGAAACTTGTTTCAAATAATGAAACAAAGTGTCGAGTTGTTGTATCGCAGAAAACGGTAACTTAAGATGATGTCAGAGAAGAGGTGAATGGGATGGGTAAATATGAAGTTTCAACGTTAAAAAAAGGGCTTCAAATATTAGATTTACTGCAGGAAGAAGAATTTCTAACATTAACAGAAATCACAAAGGCTCTAGATATAAATAAAACAACGGCTTTCCGGTTGCTAAGCACCTTGGAGAATATGAATTATATTAGCAAAAAAGACAGGTATTTTATGCGAAATGTTGAAAAGTTTCGAATAGATGGAAGGAAACGCGCCATTGACTGGCTCACACTACGAACTCCTTACCAATTGGGGGTAAGTGAAGCTGAAGGTATATATATTGGGGAATTGGAAGGAACAGACGTGGTGATGAGGCAAATGATCAAACCTCCCTTTAGGGAACCACACCATTCAGAAATTGGAGATCGTTCACCGTCCCATATAAGTGCGCTAGGTAAAGTAATCTTGGCCAATTTAAAATTAGCTAAACAGCAAGAAGCTTTTGCTTGCCTTCCGTTTCACCAAGCCACAGACAATACATTTAATGATAAAGAAATGTTTGCTCACCATTTGGAAGTGATAAAAAGCCAGGGGTTTGCGATTGATGACGAAGAACGATTCGTGGGGGTACGTTGCATTGCTGCTCCTGTATTCCATAAAGATTATGTCATTGCAGCGGTCGCAATAGCCGGTCCTGTAGACAAGATGAAAAAGTCTATATTAAGAGGTTTAACAAATAAGGTTGTAACGGTAAGTAAAGAAATAACAAAAGAACTAAACATTCGATATTAAAATTGCGAAGAGGAGATTCATTATGAATACCAAAAAACAAATTGGCAAATCAGGAATTTATATTAATCCAATCGGTCTTGGCACTAACGCGGTAGGGGGACATAATCTTTATCCGAATTTAGATGAAGAAGCAGGAAAAGAGCTTGTACGAGTAGCGATTGAAAATGGAGTCAACTTCATTGATACAGCTTATTTATATGGGCCAGGCAGATCAGAGGAATTAGTTGGAGAAGTTCTAAAGGAAACTGGAAAACGAGAAAACATTGTACTTGCGACGAAAGGATCTCCTAAGTTTGTAGGACAGGAATTGCAAAATGACAATACACCAGCCTTTTTAAAACAGGCAGTAGAAGATAGCTTGAAACGTCTGCAAACCGACTATATCGACTTATTCTATATTCATTATCCAGATGGGGTTACACCGGGATATGAAGCGGTTGGCACTTTAAAAGAATTAAAAGATCAAGGGAAAATCAGAGCAATCGGCTTATCTAATTTTTCGTTGGATCAGTTAAAAGAAGCAAATAGAGACGGCTATGTGGATGTGTATCAAGGAGAATATAATCTACTACAACGATCAGCTGAAAAAGAAATTCTGCCATATACTGCTGAACAAAATATTTCATTTATTCCATTTTTTCCACTTGCCTCAGGTTTGTTAGCAGGGAAATATAATAAAGAAATGACATTCAATGACTTACGTGCCAACATGCCGCATCTTCAAGGAGAGGAATTTGAAAAGAATCTGGCAAAAGTAGAACAACTCCGTGAGATTGCGCATGCAAAACAGGCTGAAGTGGCGCATGTCGTTCTAGCGTGGTATTTAACTCGTGACTCGATTGATGCTGTTATCCCAGGTGCTAAACGCGCAGATCAAGTGCTTAACAATTTAAAAACACTAGATGTTCAATTAACAGAAAACGAAATTGCTAAGATTGACAGTATTTTTCGCTAAATGAAGGAGAGAAAGTCTGCAATGAAAGAGTTATACAAACCATTGTTTGAACCGTTTACTTTAAAGAATGGCGTTCAGTTAAAAAATCGAATTGTCATGCCACCGATGACCACCTTTTCTGCAAATCCGGATGATACTGCCTCAGATGCTGAGTTAGCATACTATGCGGCTCGTTCGAATGGACCGGGTATGGTCATTACAGCGTGTGCGTATGTACAGGCAAATGGAAAAGGCTTTGAAGGTCAGTTCGCAGCTGATCGGGATGAGATGATTCCTAGTCTGAGAAGAGTTGCATCTTCTATAAAAGAAAAAGGGGCGAAAGCTGTACTACAACTTTATCATGGTGGAAGATTGGCTGTACCACATCTAATTCCAAATGGAGAAACAGTAAGTGCAAGCAGTGTTGCTCCATTACTTGATAGAGGTTTTTACAGTATTGATGCAACCCCTCGTAGCTTGAGTGAAGAAGAAGTTTTAGAGCTCATTCAAGCTTTTGGAGAAGCGACTCGTCGCGCTATAGAGGCTGGTTTCGATGGGGTGGAATTGCACGGTGCGAGCGGGTATATTATTCAACAATTCTATTCTCCTCATTCTAATACGCGAACAGACCGCTTTGGAGGTAGTGTTGCAAAGAGGCTCTCATTCCCGCTTGCAGTTATAGAAGAAGTAAAAGCCTCTGTTGCTAAGTATGCAAAAAATCCATTTATATTAGGCTATCGTCTATCTCCTGAAGAACCAGAAACACCAGGAATAACGATGGCTGAAACTTTTACTCTTTTAGATGCACTAGTCGAGGCGAAAGTAGATTATATTCATATGGCATTAAATGATTTATGGTCGAAGCCTCGTCGTGGCGTGGAAAGCAATCGTTCACGAGTGGAACTCATCCAAGAATATATTGGAAACAGGGCTCCTATCATAGGGGTAGGCTCTATTCACACACCTGAACAAGCATTACAAGCACTCGAACAAACTGGTATTCCGCTCATCGCTTTAGGAAGAGAACTTATAATGGAACCTGAATGGGTAGCAAAAGTGGGACAAGGAAAAGAAAACGATATCAAAACGACAATAAGTCCAAATGATCAAGCGCGTCTCCAAGTACCAGATCCACTTTGGGAACTCATGATGACAGTACCAGGTTGGTTCCCTGTTAAAAATTAATAAAATTCATAATGCTAATTTGTCCCTAGAAGTTGAAATATAACTGGGGACATTTTTTATTCACTACAGGCTCGTTTACAAAATCATTTAACCTCACTTATAGGGCTCTAGCAATTACAACGAATCTTTTAAAAAATAGAACTCCAAGCTTTACATACCCCCTAAAGGTATGTTAGAGTGTAATCAAGATAGGAGGTTAAACAGATGGAAAACTTAGTGGAGGAAGTAGCTTGCCATAAAGAAGAGGTTACCTCATGTCGAAAAAGTCATCATCCAGAACATGTGAAAAATAATTTAACAACTCGATTGAATCGAATTGAGGGTCAAATTCGTGGTATTAAAGGCATGATTGAAAAAGATGTTTACTGTGATGATGTGATTACTCAACTGTCTGCTACACAATCTGCGTTAAATAGTGTTGCCAAAATTCTATTAGAAGGTCACTTAAAAGGTTGTGTCGTCGATCGCCTTTCAGAAGGTGATGAAGAAGTATTAGACGAATTAGTAGTGACGATTCAAAAGCTCATGAAAAAATAAAAAGAATAGTGACTATTTTTTTAATTGATATATACCCCCATAGTGTATAAGGGAAATACAAAAGGAGAGAAAAAAATGAAAAATATAACATTAGAAGTACAGGGTATGTCTTGTGGACATTGTGTAAATGCAGTCGAGGGAAGCGTTGGTAAATTAGCAGGAGTAGAACAAGTAAAGGTTAACCTAGCGGATGCTCAAGTCGATGTGGCATTTGATGAATCGCAAGTAACGCTTGATACTATTAAAGAAACGATTGAAGATCAAGGATATGAGGTAGAATAAAGAGTGCTATTTAAAGCACTCTCTCATTTTCAACAAAGCATACCCCTATTAGGTATAAGGAGGTAAACATCATGAGTATAGAAGTAAAAGAATCAAGTATACAAATTACTGGAATGACTTGTGCGGCATGTGCAATCCGTATAGAAAAAGGGCTAAATAAAATGGAAGGTGTCGAGCAAGCAACAGTCAATTTAGCATTAGAAAAATCATCGATTAAATATGACCCGTCCAAACTGAATGCAGTAGATTTCGAAAAGAAAATTGAAGCACTTGGTTATGGTGTGGTGAAAGAAAAAGCAGAGTTTGAAATTACAGGAATGACTTGTGCTGCGTGTTCTACTCGTATTGAAAAAGGATTAAAGAAAATGGAAGGTGTAGCATTAGCAAATGTTAATTTAGCGCTTGAAAAAGCAACAATCGAATTTAATCCATCAGAAGTAACAATTGCGGACATTATTGCGAAGGTAGAGAAGCTTGGTTACGGTGCACAACAAAAGCAGGAAGACAAAGAACAGGTAGATCACCGTGAAAAGCACATTAAAGATCAACAACGTAAATTCATTGTTTCTGCAATTTTATCGCTTCCGCTATTATGGACGATGGTAGGTCATTTTTCTTTTACATCGTTTTTATATGTGCCAGACATCTTGATGAATCCATGGTTTCAAATGTTATTGGCAACACCTGTTCAATTTATAATAGGAAAACAGTTTTATGTGGGAGCTTATAAGGCACTTCGTAATGGTAGTGCCAATATGGATGTACTTGTGGTGATGGGTACTTCAGCTGCTTATTTTTATAGTGTATATCAAGCGATTGTAACAGCGGGTACACATCATGGTCCACATTTATATTTTGAAACGAGTGCAGTTTTAATCACGCTTATTCTTTTAGGTAAATTATTTGAGGCAAAAGCTAAAGGACGTTCCTCTGAAGCGATTAAAAAATTGATGGGACTTCAAGCAAAAACAGCAGTCGTTTCACGGGATGGTATTGAAAAGGAGATACCTTTAGCAGAAGTGATGATTGGAGATACAATTCTAGTCAAACCCGGTGAAAAAATTCCCGTTGATGGAGAAGTATTAGAAGGAACTTCAGCCGTTGATGAATCCATGTTAACAGGCGAAAGTTTACCAGTCGATAAAAAAACCGGCGACGTCTTATACGGGTCGACGATTAATAAAAATGGTTTTATCAAAATGAAAGCTACAAAAGTTGGTCGTGACACAGCATTGGCTCAAATTATTAAAGTTGTAGAGGATGCACAGGGATCAAAAGCACCAATCCAACGTATGGCGGATCAAATTTCAGGTATTTTTGTACCGATTGTAGTAGGAATTGCGATTCTCACTTTCCTAGTTTGGATCATTTGGGTTAAGCCAGGGGAATTTACACCGGCACTGGAAGTGTTAATCGCAGTGTTAGTTATCGCTTGTCCATGTGCCCTTGGTTTAGCGACACCAACTTCTATTATGGCAGGTAGTGGTCGTGCGGCGGAATTTGGAATTCTATTCAAAGGCGGCGAGCACTTAGAACAAACACAAAGTATTGATACCGTCGTTGTAGATAAAACGGGTACTGTAACACATGGTAAACCTGTATTAACTGATGTTTTAGTAGTAGATCATCAAGACGAAGAGAAATTTTTATCATTGATTGGTGCAGCAGAAAAACAATCCGAGCATCCATTAGCACAAGCAATCGTTCAAGGGATTGGGGAAAAAGGTATTGAACTTGGTGACGTCCAATTCTTCGAAGCGATTCCAGGTTATGGTGTGCAAGCTACTGTTTCTGGCCAAGGGGTTGTCATTGGCACACGTAAGCTCATGCAGCAATATGGCATCGATATTACAGCAGTTCTTCCAGCGATGGAGAAATTAGAAAGTGACGGAAAAACAGCGATGTTAGCTGGAATTAATGGACAGTATGCAGGGATGATTGCCGTAGCAGATACAATCAAAGACACATCCGTGGAAGCTGTACGTCGTTTAAAAGAAATGGGTATTAAAGTCATCATGATGACAGGTGATAATAAGCGTACAGCACAAGCTATTGGGAAAGAGGTAGGCGTTGACGCAGTGATTGCAGAAGTTCTTCCAGAAGGTAAAGCAGAAGAGGTGAAGAAACTGCAAGCGACCGGTAAAAAAGTAGCCATGGTCGGTGATGGTATTAATGACGCTCCAGCACTAGCTACAGCTGATATTGGAATGGCTATTGGTACAGGGACAGACGTTGCAATGGAAGCCGCTGATGTAACGCTAATCCGTGGGGATTTAAATAGTATTGCAGATGCAATTTTAATGAGTCGCAAAACAATGCGCAATATTAAACAAAACCTATTCTGGGCATTTGGCTACAATACACTTGGTATTCCGATTGCAGCCATCGGGTTACTCGCTCCATGGGTTGCAGGGGCAGCAATGGCATTTAGTTCTGTATCAGTCGTATTAAATGCTTTACGTTTACAAAGAGTGAAATTAGAAAAATAATTATTTAACTATAGAGTGAACGGTGTCTACACTGTTTACTCTATAGATTACATATTACTCCATGTAAATTCAGAGGCTTCTATATATAAGAACAATTGGAATTATTGTATATTGAATATAAAAGAAAGATATGAAATAATTTTATAAACTATTGAGGAGTGATATAAATGACATTAATTTCTGAGATTCTTGAATACAATAAACAATTTGTTGAAGATAAAGAATATGAAAAATATAAAACGACCAAATTTCCTAATAAAAAAATGGTGATTCTTACTTGTATGGATACCCGTCTTGTGGAATTATTGCCCAAAGCAATGAACGTAAAAAATGGTGACATCAAGCTTATTAAAAATGCAGGAGCAATTGTGTCGCATCCATTTGGAAGTGTTATGCGAAGTATATTAGTTGCCGTTTATGAGCTTGGTGCAAAAGAAGTCGCGATCGTGGGACATCATGGTTGTGGAATGAATGGGTTAGAGCCTAATTCTTTCTTAGAAAAATGTAAGGAAGGCGGATTAGATGAAACCGTCCTACCAACCTTAATGAATGCAGGTATTGACGTTAAAAGCTGGTTAACAGGATTTCAATCAGTTGAAGAAAGTGTCGAACAAAGCGTTAATATGGTCAAGAATCATCCGATGTTTCCCAAACACATAAGTGTCCATGGGCTTGTAATCTGCCCGGAAACAGGAAAGTTGGATATAGTAGTAGACGGTTATGAGAATTAATTGATTGTAATGATGTTTTTGCATTCATCGATTTTAAACGAGGAATTCTGTTTTTAAAGAGGAGATTTTAATCTCCACAAAAAAGATAAGGATGCACACTTTGTAGATCTTTTATCACATGGAAATACTTATATCAAACGACCTCATTGAGTGTAATGAATAAAGACTGTCCAGAAAAAATAACATCTGGGCAGTCTTTTACATTTAAATGTACATCATGAGTTGTTAGGATTTATATAGTAAATCTCCCGAGAATTCTAAAGCACAATACATACCGTCTAGGGTACCGATGAATGCTTAATGAACTTGTTCGGCTGAAACTGCCTTACCTGAAAAAAGTTTTGCGTTAGAAGTAGCTTGATATATTTAAAAACATTATCTAAGGAAAATATTAGATGATTTCTGGAAGGCTTATGTCCTCAATAAGTAGTGTGTAAGAATAGAGTATGATTAGTTGACAACATACCAGAGAGGGTATATCATACTGCATGTCAGTAATTTTATGATTCAAAGGGAGGGGATTTCCGTGGATTACAATGATCAAATGAAAAATAGAGTCAAGCGCATGGAAGGCCAACTGCGAGGGATTTTGAAAATGATGGAAGAAGACAAGGATTGTAAAGAGGTCATCACACAGTTGTCAGCTGTTCGATCAGCAGTAGACAGAACGATAGGTGTGATAGTGAGTTCAAACTTAGTTGAATGTGTTCAAGATGCTGGGGCAGATGGAGAAAAAACAGACCAACTAATTAAAGAAGCTGTCAACTTGCTTGTAAAAAGCAGATGAAACTTAAGGGTTGACATCTTTTTTTTCTTCCATTAATATACCCATAGGGGTAATTGTAAAGGGAAAGGAGGAACAAAAATGAATGTTGATAAAGTATTAGATGTAAAAGGATTAGCATGCCCAATGCCAATCGTAAAAAGTAAAATGGCCATAAATGAACTGGAAGCAGGTCAATTACTAGAGGTTCACACAACAGATAAGGGAGCCAAAAATGACTTTCCAGCCTGGGCTAAATCTGGTGGACACGAGCTTCTGAAACATGAGGAAGAAAATGATGTATTAAAGTTTTGGATTAAAAAGGGTTAATTCTATTTTTTTATAAAAATAAATACCCCTATCAGTATATAAATGATATTTATTTAAGGTGGTAAAAAATTTGGAATATGTAACATACATCATTATTGCGCTTTTCTTGGTTTTCATTTTACAGCGTGCTCTACCAACAAAAGGTGTGAGACAACTATCAACAACCGATTTAAATGGAGAGTTAGGTAACAAGGAAAAGCAATTTGTTGATGTTCGAACATCTGGTGAATTTAAAGGCAATCATATCAAAGGCTTTAAAAATATTCCTCTCCATCAACTTTCTCAGAAAGCGGATAAGGAGCTTTCAAAGGAAAAAGAAGTGATTATCATTTGTCAAAGTGGGATGAGAAGCCAAAAAGCGACTAAGATACTAAAAAAAATGGGCTTCACAAAAGTAACAAATGTAAAAGGTGGCATGAGCACCTGGAGATAATAGAATAGGGGGACTTAAAATGAAAGAAATGACTGCAAAAGAAGTGGAGTCTTTAATAAATGAAGGGAAGCTATTAAATATCATCGACGTACGTGAGGTAGATGAAGTAGCAGAAGGAAAAATTCCAAGAGCAATAAACATTCCACTAGGATTAGTTGAGTTTCGTATGCATGAATTAGATAAGTCAAAAGAATATATCATGGTTTGTCGTTCAGGAGGAAGAAGTGGCCGTGCAACAGAATTTCTTGAAGACCAAGGTTATAACGTGATCAATATGCAAGGTGGCATGCTTTCTTGGGAAGGCAAGGAAGAATAAATTTTTTTTGAATTTTATATACCCCTGACGGTATTTGATTGACGACAACCTGAAGTTATGCAACGACTTGTAAAAACAACAGGACAAATGGGTGTTCCTCAAACTGAAGTGAATGGTCAATGGATTGTAGGCTTTGATCCAAACAATATCATGATTGCATTAAGAAATGGAGGAAAAGTAGATGAATAATAAAGTAGCAATTATCGCAAGTAATGGTGGATTATTTGATGCATACAAAGTGTTTAATATCGCAACTGTAGCTGCTGCAACAGATCAAGAAGTAGCTATTTTCTTTACATTTGAGGGTTTGAACTTAATTCATCAAGAGGCATATCAGCAACTTCCAATGCCAGAAGGAAAAGAGCATTTTGCAGAAGGATTTACAAAAGCCAATGTTCCGGCTATCCCGGATTTAGTAGCAATGGCAAAAGAGATGGGTGTTACATTCATTGGCTGCCAAATGACAATGGATGTTATGGAATTAGATAAAGAGAACTTTATTGATGGAATTGAAGTAGGCGGAGCTGTTACATTTTTAGAGTTTGCTAAAGACGCGGACGTAACATTGACATTTTAACCTGACTTAACAAATGTTTATTACGACGAGCTTGTACAGGAGCAGATAAGGTGCGGAGTCGGAAATTTATTGAAAATAGCAGACGTTATTATTGAAGTACAAGGTAAATTTTCTTTGAAGATGTTACATCGACTTTTTAATTTTTTTATAAATAAATATACCATAGGGGGTAAAAGTATGACTGTGAATACCATGACTTCAAAAGAGGTAACAAAAAAAGTATTTAACAAAGAAGAGCTATTTATTTTAGATGTGCGGAATGAAAGTGATTTCGCAGATTGGAAAATCGAAGGGGAAAACTTTGATTATTTAAATGTACCATATTTTGAATTACTTGATGGTGTGGAAGGGATTTTGGCTAAGATTCCTTCTGATAAAGATGTACTTGTTGTTTGTGCCAAAGGGCGCTCGTCTATGGTAGTGGCAGAGATGCTTTCAGCAGCAGGACTTTTAGTTTCTTCCCTAACGGGTGGAATGAGTGCATGGAGTGAACATATAGAACCTGTAAAAATTGGGGATCTAAAAGATGGGGGAGAAATTTATCAGTTTGTACGAATTGGTAAGGGATGCTTGTCTTATATGATCCTCTCAAACGGTGAGGCTGCCATTATTGATGCGGCAAGAATGACGAATGTCTATCTGGATTTTGCAAATCGTATTGGGGCAAAAATTACCCATATTTTCGATACGCATCTACATGCCGACCATATTTCTGGTGGGAGACAACTTGCTGAAAAAACAAACGCAATATACTTGCTTCCACCAAAAGACGCTGTGGATGTTACCTTTGAATATGAACCATTAGAAGATGGAGATGTAGTGACAATTGGTAATGCTTCTATAAATATTCATGCGTTATATTCTCCAGGACATACAATTGGATCAACGTCTTTTGTTGTGGACGAAAAGTTCTTATTATCAGGAGATATATTATTTATTGATTCCATTGGAAGACCAGACTTAGCTGGGTTAGCCGAGGACTGGGTTGGAGATCTAAGAGAAAGTCTATACACGAGATACAAAGAGTTATCTGGGGAACTAATCATTCTACCAGCACACTTTATGATTATAGATGAATTAAACGCAGATGGTAGTGTATCTGAAAAGTTAAGTACGCTCTATGAAACAAATCATGGGCTAAACATTGAGGATGAAAATGAATTTACAAAAATGGTGACTGAAAATTTACCGCCACAGCCAAATGCATATCAAGATATTCGTGAAATGAATATGGGGAGAAAGAGCACTGATGAAGAAACGCAACGTGAAATGGAAATTGGACCAAATCGTTGTGCAGTTCGATAAGGAAATTAAAAAGGGAGCTATTGTAGCTTCCCTTTTTAGTAGGAGGTTAAAATGGATATAAGCTTTATTGCTATCATCTTCTTCATAGGATTAATAGGCTCATTTATTTCGGGAATGTTAGGAATAGGTGGATCCATTATTAATTTTCCTATGTTGTTGTATATCCCTTCAGCACTTGGCATTGCTCATTTTACAGCCCATGAAGTGTCGGGAATAACTGCAATTCAAGTATTTTTTGCGACAATCGGTGGTGTCATTGCCTATCGTAAAGGTGAATTATTAAATAAAAAACTGATTGCTTACATGGGTGTTAGTATTTTAATTGGTAGTTTCATTGGAGGATTGAGCTCCACACAGATTCCTGAAAGCGGAATTAATATAGTCTATGGAATTTTAGCGATAATTGCTGCCATCATGATGTTCATACCTAAAAAAGGACTTGATGACATACCCCTTGAGCAAATAAAGTTTAACAAATGGCTTGCCGCATTACTTGCCTTAATCGTGGGGATAGCTGCAGGAATTGTTGGTGCAGGAGGAGCGTTCTTGTTAGTGCCCATCATGCTTACTGTATTAAAAATACCAACACGAATGACGATTGCTTCCTCCTTGGCAATCACCCTTATTTCATCACTAGGTGCCATTAGCGGAAAAGTGTCAACCGGCCAAGTAGAATTCTTACCATCAGTTATCATGGTGATTGCCAGTTTAATTGCTGCACCACTTGGGGCAATGACTGGGAAAAAGTTAAATACAAAAGTGTTACAGATAATTTTAGCTGTATTAATATTTGTAACTGCAGTGAAGATTTGGTTAGATATATTATAATGTCGCTGACTTGAACAAACTGTATCACAAAATTAATACTATGAAAACGAAAGGAGAAGATATGATTACATTAACATCGCTCACTTCAGTAGAAAAGTTTATCGAGGAACATCAATTTAGTTTCTTATATGTATCCAGAACTAATTGTGGCGTATGTCATGTTATATTGCCTCAGTTAAAGGAGTTGTTAAAAGAATTTCCACTCGTACAGCTAGGGCATATAAATGCAGACGATGTCGAGGAAATAGCTGGACGTCTTTCGATTTTTACGGTGCCTGCGCTACTTTTATTTGTAGATGGCAAAGAAATTATAAGGGAAGCCCGATTTGTTCAAATGCAATCTTTACAGGATAGGATAAGTAAAGTTTATAATATGATTGTTCAAGAAACAGACTGATGTTGTTTCATTCACTTCGCAATTATAGTTTGGAAAGGATGACATAAGATGAATCATTGGAATGCACGTTTTCAAACAGAGGATTATGTTTATGGTAAGGAACCAAATGTCTTCTTGAAAGAATTTCAACATAAATTAAATGTTTCTGGTAATGCTTTGGCCATAGCTGAAGGGGAAGGGCGAAATGCAGTTTACTTAGCTGAACAGGGAATGAACGTTACAGCTTGGGATTATGCGGAATCTGGACTTCAGAAAACAGATAAGCTTGCGGAAGAACGGGATGTAGCTGTCTCGACCGAACTGGTAGATTTAAACGAAGCAAACTGGAGTGAAGCTAAATGGGATGAAATTGTATGCATTTTTGGTCACTTTCCGACCGAGCTTCGAAAGAAAACCCTTCAAGGTGTCAAGGAGGCTTTAAAGCCCGGTGGTTATTTCCTGACAGAGGTGTATTCACATTACCAGATTCCTTATCAAAGTGGTGGACCGCAAGAACTGGATTTTCTATACAAACCAGAGGAGTTTTTGAAAGACTTTGCTGACTGGCGCATAGTTCACTTTTTCATGGGAGAGGTTGTCCGTCATGAAGGTGATAAACATAATGGACTATCACATGTAATTCAATTTGTTGGGCAGAAACCGAAAGATCAACAAAATTAAAGCAAAAATGGTTCCATATATATCTAATCTATTATAAAGGACGACTCTGAAATATGAATTAGAGTCGTTTTTTATGGTTTAGAAGATTATAAGCACTATGGTTTGTCGACCAGTATAGGGGAACTGCGCGCAGTAGTGAATTGAATAAAGAGTCCGCTGCAGGACGTAGTAAAGTTTTCATATTCCTCATTTTTGGAACAAAGGCTAAGAGCGCCACATCGTGTTGGCCTCGGCTAGAGTCGACGTCCTTCCGCTATAATCTATGCAGGATAAATCATTAAATTCCAATAAATGGTTTAACACGACATAATAAGTTGCGAACGCGACAAAGCCAAGCAAGTGGAAGCTTCTTGTAAAGTAATCCCAAATAATATTCATTCATATCGGCATCTCAGTCCAAGTAAACTTGGGTTATGAAAAATTGGTTGCTCTCAGGGGTCATTTGGTTGCTGTAAGACTACAACTAGTTGCTCTTACCAATCAGTTGGTTGCTCTTAGACTAGAGTTGGTTGCTTTCGAGATTTTTTTGATTGCCCTTAGCCATTTTTTGGAGATACTTATTTTGCGGCTACACAATTGGAAGGATTTAGTGCGGCCGCGCAAGATGCCCGCGGAAAGCGAAGCGCCGCCGTGCTAAATCCCAGTGGCCACTTTCTTCAAACTCACTAAGTCGCAGTCTCCCTATTATGTGCGACATTCCACTATTATTGCTCATTTCCATTTGCCATATTTGCCATATCCTCTATTTCCTTCATTTACTTGAAGTAAGGTTTATTGTCACTCATGAAATGGGCTTTGTCAGAGAAGCTGCCGATAGGGGAATGTTTCTAAATCAAGGCATGATTATTAAAGAAATATCCCTCAAAATTACATTTTCTATTATTCTACTACTGTTGGATGATTAGGTAAGTTGGATACTCGCTTTTTAATTAGTTTTCTTTGTATATATAACTCTGCGATAACAATATTAGGCACCCAAGACAACCATGCGATAATAGCATAACTAAGTTCGAATCGCTCTAAACCTAATAACAACATGAACAAAGGTAGCCAAATGCGCAGTGTGACTGCTGCAAAAGTTAAGGAGTAATTACGTATCATCCACTGTTGGTGATCATTCACTCGATTAGCTTTTACTTTAGAAAGTGCTTGATAGGCAGAAACCAACCAAAAAACTGATAAGGAACCAAAACCTAGCTTTCCAGCCAATCCTCCTGTAGCGTAAAATGCAAGATAAAGACCGGAAACACCGCCGAATAGAATACCGAGCATATACAGCTTTCCTAATCGTTTATGACGAATAATATTTTTTTCTCTAAACTTTGCAGATAAAGTGAAAGGACCAATCGCTAATGCTACTACACTTGCTGCAATATGGGTAAATAGCATAACGTACCAGAATGTACTCAACTTAGAAAGCGACATTAACTTCATCTGAACGAGCCCTGCATGATCCACTCCGATAATAAAATACTGAACAATGGCGTAACCGGCTACGCCAATTGCTAAAAAAATAAAAATAAATCCACTTATTTTATTCATCTTGATACCTCACCATTTTTAGTAGAATTAAATTCTGCTTTGCGGCATAAATATACTATCTGCATAAAATTCTGTCAACGATTATAAATTTACAAAAGAGTTAGTGGTGAGAGCTCGAATCGTATTTTCTCAAGAGACAAATATAAAAGTTATAAGAGAATAAGAATATTATATAATTTTTCTGTATTTTTATGCTAAAATAATTACAAACGGACGTATGAAGGGATAAAATTTGGAAGAAGTGTATCTTTTGAGTTTATTTTTTACGTATTTATTAGCAGGACTTGCGATTGCAATGCCTGTAGGAGCAATGACGGTTGAAATGACGAAGCAAGGTTTGAAAAATGGGTTCATGCATGGTTGGGCTGTGGGACTAGGTGGGATGACCATCGACTTCCTATTAATTATTGCCTTATATATGGGACTTGCTTCTGTACTTGCTGAACCTTTTATTCAAATACCAATGTGGATTATTGGTGCAGGATTTTTAGCATTTTTAGGTTATGAATCTATTAAAAATGCAGATCAGGGCATTACGTTGGCTGGTGAGAAACCAACGAAATCATTTTTTAGCTCATATCGCAATGGTTTGCTTGTAGCAGTTTCTCCTGGAAACCTTGTATTTTGGATTTCAGTCTTTGGAGCAGTGCTTGCTGATTCTTACGATACGACACAGCCCGCTACATTTTTAATCGTTGGAGCTGGTATTTTGTCAGGTATCTTGCTTCATGATGTTGGATTACTTGCAATTGTTTCAGTAACAAGAAAAGTAATGAATCAAACCATGATAAAATGGGTATCCATTATTGCTGGATTAATATTGTTTGGTTTTGCTGGATACTTTTTATATGAGTTTGTATTGACGATAAAAGGTATATTATAGTTACCCTTTAACAAAAGGATGGAATTTAACGACTTAGCGATGAACTAATAAGTGCCAGTTGCTCACATGTTTATTAGTGTGAGTGACTGGCACTGTTCATTATTCAATCTGCTTCTCGGGCTTTTTGCGTATCCCTTACATTTTTCTGAACTGTTATCGCTGCGAATATGCTAAGAACAAAAGCCATAGCATAAAATCCTTTTTCGCTTAAAACGATACTTCCTGCATTATATAAGCCAATGCCCATCAATAAAATAGAAATAATAATTGCAACCCAGCTAATTCCATAATAAATATTCGTAACTGGGATTCCTTCCTCTTTGTCTCTTACTGCTTTTTGTAAAGATACAGATGCATAGAGTCCAAATATTAAAATTGCAAAGTAATAGCCTTTTTCATTCAATTCCATTGCGGCATTGAACAAACCTATTAGATAAGCAGAGATTCCTATTATCAGTGCTGCCACAGAAGCCCCTTTGAAAGCGGAAGTAGGTTCACCATCTTTTCTTTCCATTTTCGGTTTTGGGACATTTTGTTTTTCCTTATCAAAAAATCCTTCATGATCATTAGTCATTGAATGTTTCCCTCCTTTATAACCATCATATCCAAACGACTATTAATCGGCAACGTTTTTTGAATAGTCTCTCCTTTCTAAATAAATGAATCAAACAGTTTAAAAAAAGAAATAATTCGAGCTAGCAGGAACAATGAAAGAGGGGATAAAGGTGTAAGTTAAATAATATATGCACAAAAGAAAAATCCTATTTCCCTTTACAGGAAATAGGATTTTTCACTTTATTAACAGATGTACATTTATTCTTGTGGTTTATGCGCAATAATTACTAACTTTCCTTTATCGAGCTCCATTTCTGCAGCTGCAGCTTCTTCTTTTGATAACCCGGTTGCCTCCATTTTGTTACGGAGTTCGTCCCCACGGGAAGTAAAGATGTTTTTCATCGAATCCAGAAGACCTTGTTCTTTTAAACCAACGTCTTTTGTATCTAAAGCATCGTTAATATCGTCGGCTCTTTCTTTGAAATGGGCGAAAATATGAATGTGGTCCTTTGAATAACCTTGTGATTCCAGTGTCTCAATTTCTTGTTTTGCTTGTAAGGCATTTTCTACTGTTAATTTGACTGTCATTATAATTCCTCCATTTGTTGTTTTATTTGTGATATACCTATCTTTACCCTTCCGGATATGATTTAAACAAAAGTGAAAATTCTGTGGAATCAAAAAGTGTGAAAGAATATAATGACTTTGATATGCTTAAAAGAAAATAGAATGGAAGAAGTTCATATGGATAATAAAATAGAGCAGATAGCAAGTTTTAAGGCGGCAATGGGCAATTACCCTACAGGCGTAACAGTAGTAACAGCATTTAACCAAGAGGGGAAACCGATGGGACTGACAGTTAACTCGTTTGCATCGGTTTCCTTAGAACCACTACTTATTTTGTGGTCAATTGATAAGCGAGTGTACTCGTATGAAGAATTTTTAAAAGTAGAAAAATTTACCGTGAATATTTTAGCTTCTGATCAAAGTGATTTATGTACGCTATTTTCTAGCAAAGTAGAAGACCGCTTCAGCCAATGTGACTGGAAAAAGTCTGAACTGAATTTGCCGGTTCTTGCGGATACATTAGCTACTTTACAATGTAAAGTATTTAGCCAAATTGATGCAGGAGATCACACGACGATAATTGGTGAAGTGCTAGATATCCAAAATGAAGATAAAGAACCGCTTCTTTATCATCGAAGAACTATTGGAGCTATACCGGAAGAATTTTATAATTAAGTGCCAAAAAAGATGTTTTCTATTTTATAGGAGGCATCTTTTTTTGCTATCGGCAAAAGCTCGCCGTTTTACCTTCGAGAAGATTCTATTATAGTTATGCAAATTATCATCGTAAAAATTCAGAATATATGGCATAATCAGAATGAATATGTTTCCAATAATTTTAGAAAAGAGGTTCTCAGATGGGGCGAGTTGTACACTTTGAAATTCATGTGGATGATATGGACAGAGCTAAGCAATTTTACGGAGAAGTTTTCGGTTGGCAATTTGAAGACTGGAGTGACTTTGCAGGAACACCTTATTTTGGGGCTATCACAGGAGATAAAGAGGAAAGGGGAATTGATGGTGCCTTAATGCAGCGTAGAACTCCATCACCTGAAAGTGGACAAAGTGTAAATGCATTTGTTTGCACAATGCAGGTGGAAGATTATGATTCTACAGAAGCAGCAATTTTAGCTCAAGGCGGTACAATTTCTGTTCCCAAGCATGCATTGCCTGGAATGGCATGGCAAGGATATTTTACCGATTCCGAAGGGAATATTATTGGGATTCACCAAGCAGACGAAAATGCCAAATAAGTGAATGATGCCAGGAACCGATACTATTTTATATAGTTTGGTTCCTGGCATTTATATCTATTCAAAATCTAATTTATAATCATTTGCTTTAATCAGTTTTAACTTTCGAGAGAAGACATAGATGAGACCGATATTTAATAGAATCGGGAGTATTAAAAACGTACTTAACATGATGGTTATATTTTCTAAAGTCCATCCGCCATCCGCTAAGTTTATGTAATTTAAAGGTCCAACTAATCCGGATATGCCGAACCCAGCACTATAAGGTGTTCCTTGGATGTTAAGTACTCCTGCGAGTGCACCTAGTATTGCTGCACTAATTAGCATAGGAAAAGCAATCTTTGGTTTCATAAAGAAGTTTCTCATTTGAATTTTTGGAGAACCAAGCACATGTGCAAGAGCGGTTCCAAGGCTATTTGCTTTGTAGCTTGCAATGGCCAAACCAAACCCAGTTGCAACAATACCTAGATTTGCGGCACCCGATCCAATACCAGAGAGCATAATAACTGTAGCAACTCCAACGGTAGAAATAGGGGATAGGATAATCAGACTGAAAACTACTGCTATAATGGCACCCATTAAAACTGGTTGTAATGTTGTGAGATGTGCTATACCTTGTCCCAACAAACCAGTCGAGTTTTTAATAAATGGTAATAGTAAATATCCAATCATCCCCGGAACTAAAATAGTTAAAGTAGGAATAACTAGAATGGAATACTCCTTTAAACGGTCACCAACTAGTTTTACAAATAAAACTGCTAGTGCGGCAGTAATTCCCGTGTTAATAACAATTCCGATGCCTTGAAGCGCAAATAAGCCGTCTGCTGTTTTTTGAACCGCACCACTACCGACCATAGCTGCAATACCAACGCTAGCTGTTTGAATGGGTGTTAGTTCAAACTTAATCCCGACCATAACACCAATCATCACAGGTAATAAACTCATAACAAATATAGTAATATCAAATAAATGCTGTAATGCTGGAACGTGAGGGATTATTAATTTTAAAATTTCCCCTAACAATGCATTGGGAATCAATGCTACTACAATCCCAATGCTCATTCCGGTTAATAACTTATTGAAAAAGTCTTTCACGTTACTAATCTCCATTTCTATTATGTATATTGTTGTTCATTATAGGGAGAATTCAGAAAACATTCAATACACTTTAACGCTTTAAAGTGAAAGTGTGAAAAAATGCATCAAAAATATATTATATTTAGTTGGATTTATGTGATTGAAAATAAAATAACTCCCTTTGAACATTTTATTGTTTAAAGGGAGTTGATTTATAAAAGTTAATTTAGTCTCCGACATAAAATAGTTTAAACATGATTTCTCTTTGAGGCACTTGAAGTGTCTCAAATCTTTGTAGAAAAGCTTTTTTATCATAAGGTGCATGATGGATTTGAATAGCTGGCTGCTTCGGTTTCGCAAAGTCAATAATCGCATAAGGAGCAGTACTTCCTTTTGAAACACCTAGTGCACCTGGGTTTACATAAATTTGATGTTCATTTTTAAAAAGGTGCTCCGGATGATGGTGTCCAAAACAAATAATATCAGCAGGGTAATGGCCGAACATTTTCTCCATATTATTTAGAGTTGGCTCTAGTATACTGTGAAAGGGCTCGTCTTTAATATGGGAATCACGCTTATTTAATTCAATATGATAGTGAATTCCAATGGTGCGCGTCTCGTTTATTTCTTTTTCAATAATCCGAGGTAATCGCCGTAGCTGAGCCTCATTTTCAGCAGATAATTGCTTTGCGACCCACTCGTGGTGTTCCCGTGTGTGTTTATAGGTTTCTGGATGTCCTTCCCCTGCAATAAGTGACAGGATGGCTTCATCATGGTTTCCCGTGATCATTCGAATATTTGGACGCGATAATAGTAAATCTAGCACTTCATTGGTGTCTGGACCCATTGCAATCATATCGCCAAGGCACCAAATTTCTTCTATAACTCCATGTGCGTCTATTTCCTTCAAGACTGCTTTAAGTGCTAGTTCGTTGCCATGAATATCTGTTAGTATAGCAATTTTCACATGTATTCTCTCCGTTCAAGGAAATAATTTATCCTTATCATCATGAATAGCATTTCTTTTCCGTTTCACTAGTTTAGATAAATAAAATAAAAGGATTGCTGTTGCGATAATAATCCAAATAATATATTCATCCCAGTTGGCGGACAGTATTCCTGCTGGTATGAGTGCGAGGACGAAGAAATAAATAAAATTACCGATAGAAGTTGCGAGTAAATAAGGAAGCAGTCGGATAGTGCTGAGACCTGCAACAATATTGACTAAACTCGTAGGGACAAAGGGAAAGATTCTCGCTTGGAATACGTAAACAAATCCATTTGCATCTATTTTTTCTATCAGTTTTGTATTAAATTTTTCTGCAATAACCTCTTGAAAAATATAGCGCGCACCATAATAAACAAGCAAAGAGGCAAGCACACCAGTTAGCCAACTCCATATAAAACCATTGATAAACCCAAAGAGTGTCATATTAATCGTAATCACAAGAATGAGTGGGAAAACAGTAAAAGAGTTTTGAATGAGCATAACTAGAAACATGAAAAATAAAGCATATCCCATATTTTTATTTAAAAACGTACGAATTGCTTCCACGTCACCGTTCCAAAGTAACATGATTAACTCTCTATTCAATATAAAAAATAAGCCGAAAAGGAACAATCCACACCATAGTAACCATTGTCTTTTGGTTAGTTTATTTAATATAGTTTTCATAAGTCACCGTGCTTTCTATACAATGTACGGTTCAAAGAGAATTATTATTCAATAGTACCATGATTTTGTAAAATCTAAAGTAAATTGCTAAGCTAGGAATAAAAGAAATAAATTTCAATGGGGATAGAGGGAATGCTATGGAATTTAAAGGGTCAAGTGCATACGATCAAGTAGAGTTCTTCAAAAATTATATGAAGAGAAGGGGAAGACTGGACAGCCCAAACAATGCAATAGAAGGTCCGATCATCTATGAACTGATGGGCGATTTTCAGGAAAAGAAAGTATTAGATTTAGGCTGCGGGGATGCTTCATTCGGGAAAGAATTATTAGAAAAGGGTGCTAAGCATTACTTGGGAATAGAAGGTTCGGAACAAATGGTAGCCACCGCAAAAGAGAATTTACTTAATAGGAACGGGATTGTCCATTTCGGCACAATGGAATCTTTTCATTTTCCTGTAAATGAATTTGATATCATTACTTCCCGATTTGCTATTCATTATATAGAAGATATTCAAAAACTGTTTAACCGTGTATACGATACCTTAAATGATAACGGACGATTCATATTTAGTGTGCAACATCCGCTTACAACGTCCTCATTTGTTAGTAAGCAAACTGGGGATAAGCGAGGAAACTGGGTAGTGGACGATTATTTTCTGGATGGGGTGCGAAAAGAACCATGGATAGACAAAGTCGTTGTTAAATACCACAGGACTATCGAACAATATTTTACCGCACTAAAAAATGCAGGGTTTTCTGTGTTGGATTTACGAGAAGGCACTCCAAAGCGAGCACATTTTAGTAGCGAAGAGGAATATGAAAGAAGGCTTAGAATTCCTATTGTTTTAGCATTTTCTTGTTTAAAAGTATAAGAGAAAAGGAATCGTATCAGTGAAATGAATGAAAGACTTGCACCCAACTCAAACTGAATGGAAAAGGAGTGTATTCATTGATTCCACTAGAAGATACGATTAAAAAATATGCCTTACCATATGAAAACACCGAAGATTTAACACCAATCTTGGAAGCGATTGGAGATGCTAAGATTGTTCTATTAGGAGAAGCAAGCCATGGAACTTCCGAGTTTTATACAGCTCGAGCGGAGTTGTCGAAACGTTTAATAGAAGAGAAGGGATTCACTCTTATTGCGGTGGAAGGAGACTGGCCGTCTACTCAGCATATTAATAGGTATATAAAAGGCTATAAAGAAGGCCCTGAGAATGTGCGACAAGCATTTAAAGCCTTTGAACGCTTTCCTACCTGGATGTGGGCAAATGAAGAAATCGCTGAGTTTGTTACATGGTTAAAAGAGTATAATGCACAAAAAGAAGAGAAGGTGGGATTCTACGGAATTGACGTGTATAGCCTATGGGAATCACTTGATGAAGTAATCAATTATTTGAGTAGGACTAACCCCCAAGGGACGGATCTAGCGTTTGCCAAAAAAGCCTTCTCTTGTTTCGAACCATTTAATCGTCATCCTGAAACCTATGCATTTTCCTCAGTCAATATTTCAGATGCATGTGTTGACGAAGTATCTAAGCTGTTAACTTCTATCCGGGCTCATGAAGACAAATATAAAGATGCCGAAGAAACAGATTTAAATTTAAAAATAAATGCCATGGTCGCTAGAAATGCAGAAGAATATTACCGTGCGATGGTTCGAAGTGATGAGTTATCATGGAATGTTCGGGACGAGCATATGGTCGAGGCGATCAATGAGATTATGGACTACCATGGAAAAGATGCGAAAATAATTATTTGGGAACATAACACGCATATCGGGGATGCATCTGCTACGGATATGGAAGCGGCCGGAATGGTGAATGTGGGACAAATTCTTCGTTTGCAAAATAGAAAAGAAAATGTATTTGCTATTGGCTTTGGTACGCATAGAGGTACGGTTATCGCTTCGAACGAATGGGGACTTCCATATAAGGAAATAGAAGTACCTCCAGCAAGAAAAGAATCATGGGAAGCTGCATTACATAATGCTGGTGCGCATGACAAGCTATTAATATTTAATGAAGAGAATCGATCCATATTTAATAATTGGATTGGGCATCGCGCCATAGGGGTAGTGTATCATCCTGAATTTGAGGCTTACGGCAATTATGTCCCATCCAAAATCGGCAGTCGTTATGATGCGTTTATTTATATGGAACAAACAAAGGCACTTTCGCCGATTCAAACGTAAGGCTGAAAATCAATAAAGGCGCTCTCAGGGTACTGGAGCACCTTTGCTTTCTAATAGAGTAATTTCAATACTAGTTGTTTAACTGTCTCTTTCAAATCACTTTGAATAGCTTCTTTTTCGAGTAAGAAGTAGGTGGATTTCAAGAAGTTTTTAAATGCTAGTTTTGCGTAATAGGGTTGTAATACATCGTCGGCCTTTGCTTGTTTATCAATAAGTGATTGATGAAACCCTAGTAACCAATTAGCGATTTCTGATTCCTGAAAGTGATGCTTTGTTAGCGTTACAAACGCATAAGATAAGCGTTCTTCTTCGTCGTCTTGGTAACCATGAGCGATGGTGATAAATCGAGTGATATGTTGTAGCGCTTTGCGTGCATCCTCTTCAGTTGCTAATGGATGTTTGATCAATGAATCTAACAAATCTGCCCCGTGTGCTACTGCATGAGCCCAACCTTTTTGAGCTACATGACCTCTTAGATCATTCTCTTTTGTCATATAGTCATGAGTAGTATCTATTACTTTTCTTACTAGATCCTCATCGACTACTTGTTTGCTCGAATCGTATTCTAATATGGCAGCGTATACAAGAGAAGTGAACGATCGTGTAAATACAAAGTCGGACGAAGATTGTTCGATATTCTTTACTAGTAATTCATTTTCTAGTAGCTTATTTAAAATATATTCCAGCTGCTGTTTATTTAGATGATCTTTAAAAATTAACGTCCAAAAAGCAGTGTATATTAATTTATCTCTTAAAAAAGGGTCTGTTGAACCGATATTTTCAATCATATCATCTAAAATATCAAATGATACAAGTTTCAAATCATCTACTATAAGACAATTTAATTTATCTTCAAACTTCGTCATTTTTTTCTCCCTTTCATGATCCAAGATATAAGTACCAGCACTGCACCGACTCCTAAAGAGGCGATCCAAGGAAATTCAAAGGAAGGACCAAAGTCTTTTATAAAGTAGCTTGCAACCATAATTATTAGAAATCCGCCCGCTCCGAATAAACCGGCTTTTACCATTAGTTTTTTATCGCTGGATTTTTCATCGAATAATGATTGATGGATCAAACTAAAAATTACTTTTACTCCCACGCTAACCATTAAAGCAATTAATACTAATATAATAAACGATGGGATGATAAACACCCTCGAATCGACTTCCTGCATTTGTCCGATAATGAGAAGGGCGATACTTCGAATAACCAAGAACCAGCCTAATAAATTTACTGCTACTTGGCTAACAAGTTTTAACGAGTTCTTCTTTTCTTCCTCAGGTAAGTGGCTAATGATTTCATCTGCATAGCTTTTTGGATCATCTCCGAAAATATCTCTAGCTGTCTTTCCATCCTTTTGACCTTCTAATAAGTGATCTAACATTTCCATTAAAACTTCTTCCGACTGTTGTTCCGATAAGCTGAGTTTCGTTCGTATATAAAGCAATAAATTCGAGTAGTACTTTTCATTTTCCTCTGTAAGCAAATCTCTTTTTTGATTGTTTTGTGCAATTAATTCACTTGCTTTCATTTGAATCTACTCCTTTCGTTAGTAGGGCATTAATGGGGATAGATAATTGATTCCACTCTTCTGAAATGACTATTAGTGCTTCTTTTCCGGCTGGAGTTAATGAGTAATACTTTCGGTTTGGTCCAGATTCCGAAGGTTTCATTTCTCCTGTAATAAGTTTATTTTTTTGCAATCGTAATAAAACAGGATAAATTGTTCCTTCGCTAACGTCCGCTAAACCAATGTTCTGTAATTTACGAGATAATTCATATCCATAAACAGGTTCTTTTTCAATGACAGCAAGCACGCATCCATCAAGAATTCCTTTTAGCAATTGACTTCTGATTGTCACAAATAATCCTCCTAGCAACTATATTGTTAAACAAGATAGTGTTCTAAAAAAGAACTACCTTGTTAAGCAAAGTAGTTGGTTTGAGTATAATATAAAAAGAAAATTAATGTCAACTAGGAAATTAGAACGCATTTTTTAAAAGTTAATAAATCAACTTATTTTCTGACAATTACGTGTTAAAATACAAATAACTACATCATTCAACATGGGAGGTACATAGTGAACAATTGGAGAAAAATTTTAGTTAGCCTCGTTGCTCTTTTCATGATCAGTAGTAGCGTATTTATACCTTTAAAAGAAGATTCCAAAGTAGAAGCAGCCACATCTTATGCAAGTTTACAAAATAAGCTAAATAATATCATGGCAGATAGTAGGATGAAAAATGCCACGTCGAGTGTGACCGTCCGAAAAGCATCCACAGGAGAAATTGTTTATCAATATAATGGGGATAAAGAAATTACTCCTGCCTCTTCTCTAAAACTGCTGACAGGTGCTGCGGCTCTGGAAACTCTTGGAGAGAACTACCGCTTTTCAACTATTGTATTAACAGACGGTAAGTTGAAAAATGGAACACTAAATGGCAATTTGTATGTAAAGGGGCAAGGGGATCCTACATTATTGAAAAACCACTTTGACAATTTTGCAAATAGTTTAGCAAAACAGGGCATCAAAAGGGTTTCAGGCAATTTAGTCGGAGATGACACATGGTACGATAATGTTCGTTTATCTGCAGGGATATTAGCAGAGGACGAGCCTTATTATTATGCAGCGCCAATTTCTGCACTAACACTTTCGCCTAATGGAGATTTCGATGCAGGCTCTGTCATTGTGGAAGCAAAGCCAGGAACAAACGGGAAAGCGACTAAAGTAACGATGACGCCTGTTACAAGCGTTTTAAAAATAGTAAATAACTCCAAAACAGTTCCTAAAGGGAGTAAAAATACATTAAAAATTACGCGTCAAGTCGGGACGAATAAAGTTATGATTACTGGAAACTCACCAATTGGCACTTCCGGGATAAAAGAATGGATATCCGTAACGAATCCAACTATTTATACCTTAGATATTTTCAAAAGGTCACTCGCGGAAAAAGGTATTACATTTGCAGCTTCTTCTAAAGTTGTAGAAGGAAAAACTCCTAAAAATGCAAAAGCATTAGTCTCAAGAAAGTCCATGCCATTGAAAGAACTAATCATTCCTTTTATGAAACTAAGCAATAATACACATGCAGAAATGTTAGCAAAGGAAATGGGCAAAGCCAAATATGGAGAAGGCAGCTGGGATGCAGGTTTACTGGCCATGCATGAATACGCAGCCTCGGTTGGATTAGACGTGACGAAATGGAAGTTTGAAGATGCATCTGGTATGTCATACTCCAATAAAGTTAGTTCTGGCCAGTTGTCGCAGCTACTGTATGTTGTTCGCAAAGAGCCTTGGTACAATACGTATTATAAGAGTCTTCCAATTGCAGGGGTATCCGACCGATTTATAGGCGGAACACTTCGCAATCGATTGAAGTCAGCTCCGGCGAAGGGTAATATACAAGCAAAAACAGGCAGTCTTGAAAATATTAAATCACTTTCAGGTTATGCTAAAACGAAAAATGGAGAAACGCTTATATTCACGGTATTAACCGAGAAAAACAAAACAAGCACAATTCCAGTTATAGACCAACTTGCAACTACAATCACTAATTATAAATAACTAAAAGAAAAGCAATTCGATTGATATTACAGGGTGGTCACCGGTGCCTGGCACCATTACCACTTCTGTAATATTTTTGATTTGAAGATTGTTTATGAAATGGGCGTCATGTACTATAATTACGTAAGTAGCGAGGTGAAAGAATTGGCGCGTGAACGTAAATATACAGATGAGGATTTGTTTCAAGCGACGAAACAAATGATTATTACTGATGGTTATGAAGCATTTACTTTTAGTAAATTAGCAACGGCCTTAGATGTATCAAGAGGAAGTATTTATAAATATTATGAAAATAAGGATGAATTAATATCCGAATTTCTTATGTATGAGATGAATAGTTTTCTAAAGAAATTTAATGAGCTTGATAAGTCAGGGGATTTCCAAACGCAATTTGATCTATTAATCGATTTCATCTTTGAACAGAGCAATATACATCAAGTAGTAGAAATCATCCATCAAATTCCCATTAATACAACAAAAAGAGTGGAAGATAACAAATCCAAGCTAAGTGAATACTATGTGGATATGTATGAACAATTTCAAGGGTTTATCGAGTTAGGAAGGAAAGAAAATGTGATTAAAAATCATATACCTACTGCAGTTTTACTAGGTATGATTTTTCAAACGATAGCAATACCAAACCATTTTGGAATACCGCAAGCGGAATGGATTTCTTCTATCAAAGAAATACTAAGTCATGGAATGTTCGAAAAATGATAATTGACATAACTGTCACCTTTACACATAATGGGAAGGGTAGTTATGTTTTTTTTATTCAAAGTGACACTTGTGTCACTTAAGAAGCTTAGGGAGGGAGAAAAATGAAAAAAGCTTTACGTCATGTTACAGATTTTGTAGCTAAAAAGAGTGGCATGTGGATGACACTAGGAATCTGGTTAGCTATTACAGTTCTATTAACTGTTTTTGCGCCAAGTGCAAGCGAATATAAAGTATCTAGTGTAGATTCATTACCGGAGGATGCAAAATCAGTTATAGCTCAAAAGAATATCGATGAACATTTTAAAGACGCGGAAAGTATTCCAGGAATCCTTGTTCTACAATCGGAAGAAGGGGAAATAAATGTCGAAACCCTTGGAGTGGCTTTAGAGAAAGTAACCTCTGCTAATATAAATGGATTAAAAGAAATGATTTCATTTAGCAGCTTGCCACCTCAAGCACTTACAGGTTTTTTCTCAGAGGATAAAAAAACAGCTGTTATTCCTTTTAGTTTTGATCCATCTTTAGAAACGGATGAACTAGAAGCTAGTTTGGAAGCAACAAAAAAAATCGTAATTGATGAAACAGGTTCTACTGTTTATATGACTGGTCCCGCTGGAATTGCTGTAGATACGACCAACTTATTTTCTAGGGCAGATATTGTTTTATTGTTATCGACCGTAGGCATAATATTGATCCTGTTAATGGTAATTTATCGTTCCCCTTTATTAGCTCTGATTCCGCTTTTGGCAGCTGCAATTGTGTATCAAGTTGTCAATCAGTTGCTCGGCATTTTAGGGGCAAACGGTTTGGAATTAGCTAGTCAATCTGTTTCCATTATGTCCATTCTTTTATTTGCCGCAACAATCGATTACTCGTTATTTGTATTCTCTCGTTACAGAGAAGAGTTGAAGAACTATGAACAAAAATTCGATGCGATGAAGTGGGCGATGCGTGAGACCGGAATTCCAGTATTTTTTGCTGGAGGTACAGTATTTGTTGCAATGCTTGTTCTCTTTTTCGCTAACTTTGGAGATTATAAGAACTTTGCCCCAATTTTTGGTACTACGATGCTCGTCATTATGTTTGCTTCGGTAACGTTGATCCCAGCTTTATTTACTTTGTTCGGGCGTAAGTCGTTCTGGCCGCGTATTCCAAAATACGGAGAGCAAGAAGTAAAAGCAAGTTCATTATGGGGTAAAATCGGTTCTTTTGTTGTGAACAAACCACTAATTGCGGCATTTTCAATACTAATAATATTAGTAGTTTCAGCGTTGAATATGTTTAACATGAAATATGAGTTTGATACGATCAAATCCTTCCCAGATGACATGCCTTCTCGAGAAGGCTATGAAATAATCGAAGAGAAATTTGAGAAAGGGGATCTCGCCCAAACGACCGTTTTGTTTGAATCTGACAGTGAAATTTCAGAAGACGTTCAAGCAAGTGTAATGGAACAGTTATCTAAACAAGAATTAGTTAGTTCTGTTCGTCCATCGGGAGTTTCGGAAGACGGTCTTGCGGTTCAATATCAATTAACATTTGAAGAAAGTCCTTATTCCGCAAAATCCATGGACGCGCTAGAAGAGATGGTAAAAAATGCTAAGAGCATTGTAAAAGCTAGCGACGCTGAAGGAGAGCTGTTTTTCGCTGGTGAGACGGCTATTAAAGTAGATGATCGATCTGTAAATGATCGAGACTTAATCGTCATCGTGTTACTTGAAACTCTGTTAATTTTCACCTTGCTAATCGTTTTAACGAGATCGTTCAAAATGCCGATTTATATGATGGGAACGATATTATTATCTTTCTTAGCGGCACTTGGTCTTGGAATGTTTTTATCGAACCTATTCTTCGATATAGATACGATTAGTAATCGAGTTCCACTGTATTCATTTGTCTTCCTAGTAGCGCTCGGAATTGATTATAATATTATTTTAATCTCGAGGTTTTTAGAAGAACGTAAAAAGCACAATGTAAAAGAAGCCGTTCAAATTGCAGTGACAAACACAGGAGGGGTTATTTCTTCAGCAGGTATTCTATTAGCCGCAACTTTTGCCGTGCTGATGACACAACCGATACAGCTCCTTTTTGTCTTCGGTTTCATCGTCGCTGTCGGAATTATATTAGATACATTCCTAATTAGAGGTATTCTTCTGCCAGCATTAATCGTTCTATTTGAAAAAGATAAAAAATAAAAAGCATAACAGTATTCTTACTAATGCTAGCCGCTTGTAAGAATACTGTTATACGTTAGTTTTTCAAGCTCATACTTGTTATTTCTAGTAGCTCTGATATAGTAACGAACTCATATCCCTGAGCTTGTAGTTTTGGAAGAATTTCTTCCAGTGCCTTTACCGTTTGAGAGCGATCTCCACCTGCATCGTGAAACAATACAATATTGCCTGGTTTGGCACCGGATAAAACGGTCGAAACAATTTTATCCACACCTGGGGATTTCCAATCTTCCGTATCCTGATGCCATGACCACATAACTACTCTGTAGCCATTTTCTACAGCTGTATTGATGATTCGATCATCATAAGTTCCTCCTACAGGACGATAATACAGCGGATAAGTACCAGTAATATCATGGATGATTTCATTTGTCTTTTTTAATTCATCTTCTAGCTTTTCCGGGGTGATTTTATAAGGGTGGGTATACGTATGATTGGCTATTTCATGCCCTTCTTGTCCCATCTTCAAAATTAGATCAGGCATGTTCTCTGCGCGTTCACCAATCACAAAAAATGTAGCTTTGGCATTGTATTGCGCTAGTAAATCCAAAATTTGTGTAGTATACGTGGAATGGGGGCCATCGTCAAAGGTGAGGGCAATAATTTTTTCCTCCGTCTGAATGTCCCAAAGCACATAACCTCTCTGTTCATAATACGGTCTACCTTTATCCATTGCGGAGGAAGCATAAGCGATACAAAAAATTAAAATAATAAATAATCCAATCTTCCATACTAAAGACTTCATAAATAGTTCCTCCTAGTTCGACTACAGTGAGGGAAGTTCGTTTTAATTATTGTTCACTTAGACAGCCAGATTATACGGTAACATTCTCTTTAGATACGTGAAGTTTACATAGGAATTACCTAAAATTTAAGTATAGTCAGAGGGTCATAAGCTACTATATAATACAAATAACGATATGAAGTAATTGGAAATGGAGTAATAATCATTAATGTACATACTAATAGTTATATTAGCTGGGACGATTAGCCTCTTTTTATGTTTGTACGCTCATTTAAAGCTCAAGGAAGCACCTGGAGCACGACCCTATTTTTTTGTCACATTATTATCGACGATTTTTACATTCTCTTATGCCTTCGAACTAGCAAGTACATCCCTGGAGCAAGTGCAATTTTGGTTAAGAATGGAGTATCTTGCCTTACCATTTATACCGGTCTTCGTTTTAATCATGTGTTTTGAATACGTGGGACAAAAGCTGAAGCAGTGGATCTATTATGTCCTTTTTATGATACCGATTATGACTATTTTTATGCTCAACACAAACAAACTTCACCATTTATATTACACCTCCATGCAGTTAAGTAACGACGGACCGTCTCCTATTTTAGAGCTAGAATATGGTCCTTGGTTTTATATTCATTCCATCTTTGTTTTTTCGTGTTTGATGATAGCAATTATTGTGTTATTAAGGCAGTTGAAAAAATCTCAATTTAGATTCCGAATGCAAGTCTTGCTAATGGTGACAGGGCTTATGATACCTATTTTAGCGAGTTGTTTATATTTAAACGATCTAACTCCGTATGGAATCGATCTTGGACCAGTGTCGATGAGTATTACATTTATTTTTCACGGTGTTGCGCTTTTATCCTTTCAAATGTTCCATGTATCGCCGATTGTGAGAGATAAAGTATTTGAAAGTATGAAAGAAGGAGTAATTGTATTAAATCAAAATGGGGCGATAGTCGATTACAATAAAGCCATTTTAAATGTTATCCCCAGTTTAAATTTCCGAGCTATTGGAAAGATGTTAACGGATATGCTTGGTAAAGAAAGTACGCTTGCTGAAATTATTGACGAAGGCAAAGAATGTGACTATAAAGTATGTATAGCAGATAAAATTACTTATTTTCATATTAGTTTTTCACCCATCCAAAATAAGCGGAATATGCAGCTGGGAAAGATTATAACCTTCGCTGATGTAACGGAAAGAGTGTATTTACAGGAAAAGCTAAAGCAATTAGCAAGTATGGACGGTTTAACCCAAGTGCTTAATCGAACTTTTTTTATGAAAAAAGCGGAAATGATAATAGATGATCTTGCTATAACTGGAGGAGATGTATCCGTTATTATGTTCGATATTGATCATTTTAAAAAAGTGAATGATACATTTGGTCATGAAGCAGGAGACGTTGTATTAACTCAAGTGACAAGCATTGCAAAACAACACTTAAGAGCCAAAGATGTAATAGGACGATATGGCGGTGAGGAGTTTATCTTATGTATGCCGCATGCCTCTTTAGAGGAGGCATATGAAGTGGCTGATCTAATACGGGAAAAAGTATGTGCAAAGCGTACAAGTTTTAATGGGAAAGATATTTGTATAACTTCTAGCTTTGGTATTTCAAATGCATTCATCGAATTAGGGAATAATAGCTTATCGTTGCAAGGGCTTATTAGACAGGCTGATCATGCTTTGTATGAAGCGAAAGAGAATGGAAGAAACCGTATTTACGTGTATGGAAACTAATTTTGTTTGCTGTTTAAAAATAAAGCTAAAGCCTTCTTCGTCATCGAAGAAGGCTTTTTAATGCAACGCTGTATAGGAAAACTGCGCGGTAGTTATCGGCGTCTCCCTCCAAGTAAACTTGTTATTTTAACACTTCGGTAACCGCTCCTAAACGAACGCCATGCGCTCCTTAAAACTGTTTATGCTCATACAGACGTCTCATGCGCTCGTAAAACTCTGGTATACGCTCCTAAACAAACGCCATGCGCTCCTTAAAACAGTTTGTGCTCATACAGACGTCTCATGCGCTCGTAAAACTTCGGTATCCGCTCCTAAGCAAACGCCATGCGCTCCTTAAAAAAGTTTGTGCTCATACAGACGTCGCATACGTTTTTTCTGCTGTATTATATTCCAAGGAAAAATAACACAAAAGGGATTGTGATAATACTAATGATAGTTGTAACAAATGTCGTGAAAGATACGAGATCCGGTTCTGTGCCAAATTGAAGCGCGAGAAGCGTCGTATTCGCGGCAGTCGGCATGGACGCTTGTATGATAAATACGGTTTTGATCATATCATTCAGTGGCATAAAATAAACGACTAATGCTGCAATGACAGGGGAAATCACCATTCGAATAACAGTTGCAACTGAGACATATCGATAAGCGACCTTTTTTCTTGAAATAACGGCTAGTTGCATACCAAGAACGAGCATTACCGTTGGGATGGAAGCATCCGCCACTAGTCCAATCCCATCCATAATTGATTTCGGAACCGAAGCACCGACTAATTGCAAAATGATTCCTAAGGTTGCTGCATAAATGAGCGGCATGCGGATGACCCTTTGTAAAGATTGACGCCACGAGGCCTTTTCTTCGCCCCCTAAAGAAGCAAAGAAGATTCCGAATGTATTGATGAATAGACCGTGTAAAACCATAATGATAACAGCATAATCAAACCCAACGGCACCTAAAGCAAAAAGAACAACCGGAGCTCCATAGTTACCGCTATTCGGAAAAGCAGCACCGAGCATTAACGCCGCAAATTGGGGACGTGAAGATTTCAGCATACGTGCAGTTAACCACACGAAAAGGAAAAGTCCAAATATGAGAAGGATACAAGCTAACACCATATAAAAGTAATCAATGGTTAATGCATGTGTATAAAATGTGCGAAAAGCTAAAAAAGGTGACATAAGATAAAGAGCCGCAGTCGAAATAGACTTAATATCAAACCCTATTAATCTCTGTCCTAAAAAACCAATAAAAAAGATAATGAAAACAGGTAAAATAATTAACAATAAATCCACAAAACTCACCTCATCAACAAATTACAAGCCTGTTACTGGTGCCGAGCAGCAGTAACAAAACACTTTTATCTATTAACTAACTATAACATTAATTGGTTATTCTTTTTGAATAATTTGAAAAACGTTAAAAGGTGACATCATTTTCTCGTTTTGCATATACTTTTATTATGTAAAAAGGGGGATTTCAACTGGCAATTTCGTTTCAAGAAACTGCATTGTATGAACTTCATTTTTGGCTGGAAGTGTTAGGAGATCACGGACGGTTTATTCATGACTCATTGGCACCGGGTGAGAAAGAAAAAATAGAAGTGGCAGCTTCTTTTATCAAACGGTTTGATCAACTACTAGAAACCTCAAAAAAACCGTTAACAGATCAGGAAATAATGGTGGTTGCACAAAAAGCTAAAGTAGCGAGTGAAAAAATACGAGCGTTTAAATTATGGTTAATTAAAGAGCATTTAGTTGGAGAAGTGAAAATCTCTTTGCCGCCTAGTTTCATTAATCATATGGTAAATGAAGTAGAAGAAGCGATTCGAGTATTCTCCTACTTAGAGAACGGACAGAACATTCCAGCGGTTCATCCCTTACATCATGATCTGTTATGGCTCATTGATGCGGCAGGCCATGCTGGAGCAATTGATGCAGACTTAGACAGTGTAGAAAAGAAATTAAAGGAAAAAGGTCAGCAGTTCATGAAAGAGTGGGAAGACTTTTATCTAAAGGCTATTGAATTAGCAGGTTATTTACGTGCGAATGTCGACAAGTTTCCAGCATTAGATAAATTCCATCAAGGTATTGAATTAGAAATGACTATTTTCAAAGTCTTTTTAAGGGAATTAGAAGAAATGAGGATAAAAAAAGAAGCGCTAGGAACCTTTACACCACTTATGGCAGACCATATGGCAAGAGAAGAGACATACTATTTAAGGAAGATCGAACTAGTCCCTTAAAAAATAGAAAGTGAAAAACCTCCATTAGTGGGGGTTTTTTTGTTGATCAAACTAGCTAATGTGCTCGTTTAGGAAAAAGCGACAAAGCAAATAATATAAAGCAGTGGTTTTTGATGAAATATTTGGGGAAGTCAAATAGGAGGAAGAAATAATGATAGTAGAGAAATTAAATATCGGTATTATAATCGGGAGTGTACGCCAAGGTCGAAATGCTGAAGCAGTAGGAAACTGGATGTATGATTTTGCAACAAAACGAGAAGATGCAGAATATGAATTAGTTGATCTTGCAAAATATAAGTTACCGTTTTTAGGAGAAGAACTTCCTGCAGAAAGAAGAGACGAAGCAAACAATGCTATCAGTGCTTGGACAGATAAAATGGCTTCTTTTGACGGGTATATTTTTGTGACCCCAGAATATAACCATGCAGTTGGAGGAGCTCTTAAAAATGCATTAGACTACTTGAACATACAATTGAACAATAAAGCAGCCGGATTAGTTGGGTATGGAAGTTTAGGTGGCACTCGTGCACATGAAAATATGCGTTTAATCTTAGGAGAATTACAAGTTGCAGATGTTCGCACTGCTGTAACTTTTTCTTTAATGTCCGACTTTGAAAAAATGAGTGTCTTCAAACCAGCTGATTACCATACAGCAAATGCTAATACTATGCTTGAAGAAGTTCTCGTATGGAGCGGAGCCTTAAAAACAATTCGTAAATAGTTGTGTGCTGAAAATCTAGTTAATGGCCAAGGCGAATATATAATTCGATTCGGCTTTTTTAGTATATTTGACGACCTTTCAAATAAAAAGTACAATATATTTAATTCGAGATAGTTTAATTCAAGGTAAAATGAAGGGAGGAGTCAACATGGAGGAGAATCTATCCTTAAAATCATTTGTCGTATTGATGAAGGCATCAAAAATGGTACAAGAACGAACAAAGAAGGATATAAGTAATTATAATATGCATATGTCTGAATTCATGGTTTTGGAGGCTCTATATAGCAAAGGAAAACAAACGGTTCGGCAAATTTCGAATGCTGTACTTATTAATTCGGGTTCA
This sequence comes from Psychrobacillus sp. NPDC093180, assembly GCF_044754065.1. Taxonomy (NCBI): domain Bacteria; kingdom Bacillati; phylum Bacillota; class Bacilli; order Caryophanales; family Bacillaceae; genus Psychrobacillus; species Psychrobacillus sp. NPDC093180. The sequence goes on from NZ_JBIVOJ010000003.1 coordinate 119,896, forward strand.
ATCACATACGTTATGGACAAATTAGAACGAAAAAAGCTACTGGAAAGAATCGATTGTAAAGAAGATCGTCGTGTTGTATATATTCAAATTACAGAAGATGGGAAAAGAATAATGGATGATATATTTCCAAAACACCAACTTGTAATAGAAGAAATATTCTCTTGTATTTCAAACCAGGAAAAAGAAGTATTCATCAATTTATTAAAAAGAGTTGGAAAAATAAGTGCTAGTTCATACTAGCAACAAAAGCAAAGTGAGGAGTCGCATATGTTATCTCTAAATCCTAAAAATAATTCTGAACGAGAAAATTATAAGTTGTTAATAGGAAGTATCGTGCCTAGACCGATTGCATTCGTCACGAGTGTTGGTGAAGATGGGACGATTAATGGAGCACCATTTAGTTACTTTAATATTGTTTCATCAAGTCCACCGATGATTTCTATCGCAATTCAGCGGAAAAATGGAGAACGAAAAGATACCTCAAGAAACATTGCAGAAAAACATGAATTTGTTGTGCATATCGTTGACGAAGATAATGTAGATAAGATTAATATTACTGCTGCATCACTTCCATCAAACGAAAGTGAAATAGACAAAGCTGATTTAACGCTTGTTTCAAGTGAAAGTATTTCTACCCCAGGGATTAAAGAAGCGAAAGTTAGATTTGAATGTATATTAGAGCAAATAGTGGAATTAGGAGAAGAGGGAGCCATTACTACGGATTTACTGATTGGAAAAATAGTCCGTTATCATATAGATGAATCTATTTATGAGCAAGGTCGTATAAATAGCGATTCTTTAAAAGCAGTTAGTAGATTAGCAGGATCTAATTATGCCAAAATCGGTGAAGTATTCTCTATTAAAAGACCAGACTAATCTAGTAAAAGAAATGCGAAATCATAAAAGGATACAAGAATAAATAACCTCAATAAACCGAATACAATTGTACTAAGTTTATTGAGGTATTATTTTTGTCATACAGAAGTTATTCCCCAGCATGTCTCCACTCTATTTCTTCTCCTGTTTTGGGGGAAGTTAAAAAAACGTCTCCTTTTACTAAAGGCATTTCATGTCCATTCGCATCAATATACTTTCCGGATTCCGGTACTACTTCTCCAGTTTTATGAACGTGACCTTCCGCGTGTTTCCAATTAGTAGCTATTTCTGATTGTGGACAGGAAGGGAACTTATCTCCTTTATATAGTTTTTTCGTAATACCTTCCTCACATGTATAATCTCCGGTTTCTTGTACAATGTCGTCTGTTTGGTGTTCATACATATTTTGCATGGTGCATTCCTCCTTCACATATTAACGTATAGTCTTTGTTTACCCATCTATTAATCTAACAAACATTGAAAATATGATTTAAACCACTACAAAGTGGGTAATAGAGTAAGTACACGGAATTATCAGTCAATAGATGTGTGGTAGGAGGTGAAAAGATGAATAAAGGCTGGTTTGTGTTTCTATTAGGAATAAGTGCATTCATCATATTTCCTTATCAGGTTTATGGAGAAGAGACGAACCATGAAAGAAAGGGACTACTAGGTGAATCGATTACTAAATTAGTGGAAGAAACAAAAAATGTTACAGAAGAGGTAAACTCGACATTAGATAATACACTTCCAGTTGAAAAAGTGGAAGAGGTAGTCCCAGCCGTGGAACCAGTGAAAGAGATACTCACAATTGTTGAACCTGTGGTTGAGACAGTAAAGGAAGTCGAAGAACAGACAAGCGAAGCGGTTGAACAGGTAGTGAATGAAGTACCTTCGACTACTGAATCCGTCGTTTCAAATGTGATGGATATAGTAGATGAAACAGTAGAAACTGTTCCGGATGCTCCTATTGTTACCCCTATTTTGACTGAGGTAAACGGTAGTCTAAAAAAGGTTACCAATAAAGTACAGGAGACAGTAGAGGAAGTGTCCAGTACAGCGCTAGTTATAATCGATGAAAAAGATTTACCAATAGTCGAAGAAAAAAGACCGACAAATATAAGGCCGCAAAAGCAAGTAGAAGAACCAGTTAAAACTGATACAGCCCCTCTTGTGGAAGAGAATAAAATACCTCAAGAGACGTCTATTCCTACTGCTGCTCCTAAAGAATCAGTATCCGTGCCAGTCTCAGTTCCAGCTGTAGAAAACTCTCCACAACAAAATCAGTCGCCAGTGGAAGAAACTATAGCGAGTGTAGAAAAAGAATCGTTTGAGATTTTACACATTAAGCAGGATAAAAAGTTAACGGGAAAAGCAGAAAAAAAAGAAACAAAAAAATCTTCCAACAAAAGCTCAATCGTTTTACCTTCTATTCCTGATAAGCAAAAGAAAAAAGTTATTGTTACACCAATTTCAAACACTTCAACAAGTGCTCCAAGCTCTGCGTCCAATTCCGTAGTAGTACAAAGTGGAGATGCTCCATTTGCTCTATTGCCTTCGCAAGAGCTAATGAAGGAATTGACGCGTAAAAAATGGTATCACAAAAACCATTATGCGATTATCCAGTGGATTCATACTCCGCTTAGGAAACCACCAGAAGTAACTCCTTTTTATACATGATGAAAATCACAATAAAAAGGAGAGAATATAATGAAAACTATTAGCTTACATTTTACTTGGACTGTACTCAGTTTTTTGATGTTGATATTACTAACCCCGTCTTTGGCAGCAGCGGAAAATGATTCTAGCTCGCCCTTACAAATTGAGGTAGATGTATTGAACGATACCCCAGAGAAAGCAACTATTTTGGATGTAGAAGTAAATGATTTACTTGGAATTGACAATATCGACGTAGAGATTCCGAATGCAAATGACGGACAAAATAGTAGCAACGAAGGTAATGAAGAGGAGAAACTCGTAAATTTAACCGTTGCAGATGAGGAAATTGGTGATATGGAAGTCGATGTACTTTCGCACACAGAATCAAGTACATCAAGTGAAAAAGCGGTAGTAGATATTAAAACAGAAGATCTGGTAGTTGCGGACGATTTAGATATTGAAATACTCGAACAAGAAGAAACTTTAACAAAAGCTGCTTATTCCAACGAAAGTGCGTTAGCTGATATAACGGCAGAGGACTTGGTGGTAGCAGATGATGTAGAGATTGAAGTACTCGAACAAGAAGAAGCCTTAACAAGCACTGCTTATACCAACGAAAGTGCTTTAGCTGATATAACGGTAGAGGATTTGGTGGTGGCGGATGATGTAGAGATCGAAGTACTAGGACAAGAAGAAACTTTAACAAATACTGCTTATTCCAACAAAAGTGCGTTAGCTGATATAACGGCAGAGGACTTGGTGGTAGCAGATGATGTAGAGATTGAAGTACTCGAACAAGAAGAAACTTGGACAAAAGCTGATTATTCCAACGAAAGTTCCTTAGCTGATATCATGGCAGAGGACTTGGTAGTAGCGGATGACGTAGAGATTGAAGTACTAGGACAAGAAGAAACTTTAACTAATACTACGCATTCCAACGAAAGTGCGTTAGCTGATATCATCGCAGACGACTTGATAGTAGCGGACGATGTAGAGATTGAAGTACTCGAACAAGAAGAAGCTTCAACAAGCACTGCTTATTCCAACGAAAATGCGTTAGCTGATATCACTGCAGAAGACCTGGTAGTTGGGGACGATGTAGAAATTGAAGTACTAGGACAAGAAGAAACTTGGACAAATACTACGTATTCCAACGAAAGTGCGTTAGCTGATATCATGGCAGAAGACCTGGTAGTTGGGGACGTTGTAGAAATTGAAGTACTAGGACAAGAAGAAACTTGGACAAATACTGCTTATTCCAACGGAAATTCTTTAGCTGATATCATGGCAGAGGACTTGGTAGTAGCGGATGACGTAGAAATTGAAGTACTAGGACAAGAAGAAACTTTAACAAATACTGCTTATTCCAACGAAAATTCTTTAGCCGATATAACGGTAGAAAACTTGGTGGTAGCGGACGATGTAGAAATTGAAGTACTCGAACAAGAAGAAACTTGGACAAATACTGCATATTCCAACGAAAGTTCTTTAGCTGATATAACGGCAGAGGACTTGGTGGTAGCGGATGATGTAGAGATCGAAGTACTAGGACAAGAAGAAACTTTAACAAATACTGCTTATTCCAACGAAAGTGCGTTAGCTGATATAACGGCAGAAGACCTGGTAGTTGGGGACGATGTTGAAATTGAAGTACTAGGACAAGAAGAAGTTTTAACAAATACTGGATATTCCAACGAAAGTGCTTTAGCCGAAATCATGGCAGAGGACTTGGTAGTAGCGGATGATGTAGGGATTGAAGTACTAGGACAGGAAGAAACTTGGACAAATACTGCTTATTCCAACGAAAGTTCTTTAGCCGATATCATGACAGACGAATTGGTAGTAGCGGATGATGTAGCGATTGAAATACTAGGACAAGAAGAAACTATAACAGAAACAACTTATTCAAGTGAAGATGCAGTGGTAGATGCAGAACTGGGATCAAGTATTATTGCTGACCAGATAGAATTAGATGTCCTTGCAGATAAAACGCAAATGATAAACGAAGGTAAATCAGAAGAAACTAGCCGTATGGAAAAAGGCGTGCATTTGAAACTTACAAATGTACCAGTTCTTGAAGATGTTCATATAGGAATATTAGAAAATCAAACATCTACTTCTAATGAAGGCTATACAGACAGTTCAAGCCTTCTCAATTTAGAAATTGAAGATGAGAACTCCAATTCCTTATTGAATGATTTGGAACTAAATGTCTTACCTATAAGTGATTCGATGGAAGGGAAACTAGAGCAAAACAGCTCATCAGCTTTATCTCTTGAAACAACAGATGGTTTACTAGGCGATCTATCTGCAGATGTATTGTTATCAAGAACCACTAGTGCTGATGACATGGAAATGTCTGATAGTGGGGTAGTGGAAATAGTGAGTGATGAATTTCCACTTACGGATCAAATGCATATAGGGATATTGGATCGTCATGAAATGAACGGCATTAACAAACGATATAGTAATAGAGGCGTTTTACAGTTAGATGTATTATCTGATCCATTGGATCAATTAACTGTCGATGTGCTGACAGATGATCAGTACACAAATAGCGATGGTTCTTCCCAAATAAATCACGGTCTGTCTCTAGGAATAGATAATGATTTATTAGAAAATACAACTGTACAAATTCTTGGAAGAGAAGAATTGGTAGCTGCTGATCCTACTAGCATTCCGAATAATCCCAATGAATCAGTTGAGAACTCTCCTGAAGAAGTGGGAGGAAATACAGAGGAAACAGCTATGGAAAATGAAACACCGGCAATAGTGGTTGAGGGCACGGAGGAAGTTTATGCAGATGCGGGTGAAAGTGAGAATATGAATGAAAACACAAATGCAGATACTGAAACTGAAACTGAAACCGACTCAGAAACAATTGCGATTACAGACCCAAATGCAAATATGAACACAAGCCCAGAAGAGAATGTAGAAAATGGCATAGGTGAAATTGAAATTGCTACAAACAATGAGGAAGACCAAGACGATGCAAGTATGTTTGGTAATCTGAATGATATCTCTTTTAATGGAAATGAAATGCAAGATGGTTCCATGCTTCCAAAAACAGGTGGTTTTTTTGACGGTATGCTACTGATGTTATTGGCTTTGAGTCTTCTAATTGGTGGATTAACAATTCGTAAATTCGCGTAGAAGAGGGGGCATACCATGATGAAAAAACACATCGGAAATTTATTGATTTTGATAGCTATTTCCATGTTAATAATTGTTGGTCATGGAATGTTAAAAAACAAACAACATCAAGAGCAATTAGTAGAATCCTTTGCTAACATAAAAACAGAGGCAGCTACTAGTGAATCGAAAGGTAGTCAACCTACTAAAGATGAAGATGAATCTACTCTATCAATGGAGAGAGCAGATGATGCAATGGGCATTTTAACAATCGATTCTATCGACTTGCAAGCGCCTGTTGTAAGAGGAGCGGCTCCAGAAAAATTGAATAAAGCACTGGGAACCATTGATGGACTTGATGAACCCGAGACAATAAATGGCACTTCTGCAATTGCAGGGCATCAATCCCATGTATTTGGCCAGTTTTTCAACCGATTGAACGAACTTCAAATTGGCGACCAGTTTGAATTGGAAACAATTACGGAGACTCTTCGGTATGAGATATTCGATATAGTGGTCGTCAAGCCAGAAAATGTGGATATTCTAAAAAGGCAGAAAGGCATTACGCTTTTGTCCTTAGTTACATGTTTTCCAGAGCGTTCCAATCAGTTTAGGCTTGTCGTTCAAGCGAAGCAGATTTACGATTGATCTACTAAACAACTAAACGCAAGAAGAAAAGTAAACAACTTTTCTTCTTGCGTTTTTAATCGAGAAGGAAACTATCATAATTTAGACATTATCAAAAATACCATATTTTTTAATTTTATTATAAAGACTTACCCTAGAGATTCCTAATTTCTTTGCAGCTGCACTCTTATTTCCATATGTCACTGCTAGAGCTTCTTGAATTCGATCTTTTTCCAAGCGCGCTTTTTCGTGTTCTAACCCCTCTTTGTCTACGGGATTATTAGTATAAGAAGGGAATATGCTTGCGATATCTTCGGCAGTAATCGTTGAATGATCGATAAATATAATCATTCGCTCTATGATGTTTCTTAACTCTCGAATATTTCCAGGCCAGTCATAGTTTGTGAACATTTCCATTGCGCTATCCAAAAGAGTAGGCGCCTCTTTTTGGTATTTGGCAGAGTATTCTTGTGCAAAACCATTGACCAAGATTGGAATGTCTTCAATTCGTTCACGGAGGGATGGCACTTTTAAAGTGACGACGTTGATCCGGTAATATAAATCCTCTCGAAATTGCCCATTTTTGATCATCTCTTCCAAATCACTATTTGTGGCTGCAACAATCCTAATATCCACTTTTTTTGAGACATTGCCACCTATGCGAATCACTTCTCTTTCTTGTAGCACCCGTAATAGTTTTACTTGCATGTCAAGCGGTAACATACCAATTTCATCTAGAAATAAAGTCCCGCCATCTGCCATTTCTACTTTTCCTGCTTTTCCCTCTTTGTTAGCACCGGTAAAAGATCCTTTTTCGTAGCCAAAGAACTCGCTTTCAAAAAGAGCCTCAGGAATTGCCCCACAGTTAATCGGTATAAAAGGTTGGTCCTTTCTCAAGCTTGCTTCATGCACACCTTGAGCAAACAGTTCTTTCCCTACGCCACTTTCCCCATAAATTAAAACCGTTGCATCCGTCTTCGCTACTTTAAGAACCAAGTCTTTCGTAGTTTGTATCACTGTGCTACTGCCTTTTATTTCACCTAAAGGTCCAATTTGTTCTTGTAGATTATATTGTTGTTTTACTTTCTGTAATTCGGTTGTCGTTAAGGATAGTTTCTCATTTAACTTTACGATATTGGTGATATCTTGATCGATTGAAATGGCTCCGATTAACATTCTTCGATCGTCAAAGATAGGAGAGGAACTAATAAGTACATGTTTGTCAGGCCTTGGCTGATGGTAAACGTTAAAAACAGGTTTTTTTGTTTTCAGAATCTCCAATAATTTTAAATCTTTCTTTTTGAAAAATGTACTAATCTTCTTATTTTGAATCCGTTCCACAGGAATTCCATACATTTCTTCGGCTTTTGTGCTCCAGTATTCAACTACTCCCAATACATTAATAATGATGATGGCATCAGAACTCGTTTCAATTAACGTATTTAAATAATGGAGTGCATGTTCTAATGAAGTACGATTCATTCCGTACACCTCTTATAAAAATATGATTTTACTCTTTCTTTACACTAATGTAAACTTTCTGAACACTTATTATTATAAATAATGACGAAAATGATTGCAATTCCAGAATAACCGGCTTTATAAAAGTTGGCACGCTTCTTGCAATATGATATTGCGAACAGATAATTAAGCATTTGGGAGGTATCGTTACATTTATGGTGAAGTTAGGAAATATTATTCAAACGATTGATGCACATACAATGGGGGAAGCGGCTAGAATTGTAGTTGAGGGGATTCCTGAGATTCAAGGCGAAACGATGATGCAGAAGAAAAATTATATGCAAACTGAAATGGATCATATAAGAAAGTTACTCATGCACGAACCAAGAGGACATTTGAATATGTTCGGCGCTATTTTGACAGAACCTTGTAATCAGGAATGTGATCTTGGAGTGTTATTTATGGATAGTGGTGGTTATTTGAATATGTGTGGGCACGGAACGATTGCTGCTATAACGATTGCGATCGACAGAAACTTTATTGATAAAAAGGAAAAAGTGTTGTTGGATACGCCATCTGGAATTGTTGAGTGTCATGTTGCGTATGAAAATGACAAGGTACAAGAAGTTTCTTTTATTAACGTACCATCATTTTTATTGAAAAAGAATGTTAGCGTTTTAGTCGATAAAGTAGGAACCGTGAAGATAGATATTGCATTTGGCGGTAGTTTTTTTGCAATTGTCGATGTGACGCAATTTGATTTTGATCTTGATATTGAAGTGCAAGACAAAATAGCGGAAATTGGAATGGCCATTCGAAAAGCAGCAAATGAACAATTAGAAATCCAACATCCTGAAATTCCACAGATTAACACTATTGACCTTGTTGAGTTTAGTTTGGAATTAGGCAAGAATCATTATAAAAATACGGTAGTTTTTGGAGACGGACAAATCGATCGGTCACCTTGTGGAACAGGGACATGCGCGAAGCTTGCAACATTAGATCTTGAAAAAGGGGAAGAAATTATCCAAGACAGTATCATTGGATCAAGATTTAAAGGCGAAATTGTTGATTTTACAGAGGTTCAAAATCTAAGTGCTATTATCCCTAAAATTACGGGATCTGCTTGGATGACAGGAGTTCATCAATTTTCCTTAGATGAAACAGACCCGTATATTGAGGGGTTTCTATTAAAATAATTGGACAATCTTTATAAATAATTGGAGGTATTTATAATGGGATTAACGAAAGACTTTTTCATTTCCTTATCACAAAATAAAGTATTAAATAGTGCCGCAAAAAAATGGGGCCTCAAATTAGGTGCCCAGTCCGTCGTCGCTGGAACGAGTGTTGAAGAAATGGTTGAAAGTGTTAAGAAATTGAATGCTAAAGGCATTGCTGCAACAATCGACAATCTTGGCGAATTTGTTTTCGAAAAACAAGAGGCACTTGAGGCGAAAAGACAAATATTAGCGGTAATCGAAGCGATTCATGAAAATGCGTTGAATGCGCATATCTCCTTGAAACCCACACAGCTTGGTTTGGACATCGAATACGATTTTTGCTTACATAATTTAAAAGACATCGTTACCAAGGCGAATGAGTACAGTATATTCATTAACTTTGATACAGAAGACTATGGTCATTTGCAGCCAACATTTGATCTCTTGGACGAGCTTTCAAAAGACTATAATAATGTTGGAACTGTTATTCAGGCTTACTTCTATGAAGCGGATGAGAATTTAAAAAAATATATCAATCATCGTACGAGAATAGTTAAAGGTGCTTACAAAGAGCCAGCAAATTTGGCGTATCAAGAAAAAGATGAAATCGACAAAAATTATATAAAACTCATTGAATATCATTTGTTGAACGGTAAGTTTACATCGATTGCCACGCATGATCATCATGTCATTAATCATGTAAAGAAGTTTGTAGATGAACATAATATATCGAAGGACAAATTCGAGTTCCAAATGCTATATGGATTTAGAAATGAACTACAGCTTAAACTTGCTAATGAAGGTTACAACTTCTGTACATATGTGCCATTTGGCGACGATTGGTATGGCTATTTTATGAGAAGACTTGCGGAACGCCCTCAAAACCTAAACCTTGTTGTTAAGCAAGTATTCAATAAAAAGACGAATACATTGATAGGGCTTGGTACAAGTGCTTTCCTATTAGGACGATTGAGCAAAACGAAGTAAATGTAAGATACCAGCTATTATAAGAAGGGTGGTCCAACCCACCATCCTCCAATTATTCAAAAACAGTCAGAGAATTCGAGATAGAAAGATACCAATTGATTTTTGAGGTATTTGCTTTGAAGATTCTTCAATAAGGAGGGAATTATAATGGGGAAAAACATATCATTTTCACAAGTATTGGCTATTGGATTTATGCTTTTCGCGATGTTTTTAGGAGCAGGAAACGTTATATTTGCACCAATGGTTGGCCAACAGGCTGGAACAAATACATGGATTGCCATGGGCGGCTTCTTAGTAACTGGTGTGGGGCTTGTTCTCCTCGCAATTATTGCATTAACTCGAGGTGGAGGGACAGTAGAAAAACTTGCTGGGAGGGTGCACCCGTTATTCGCCACAATATTTTCAATTTTACTTTTCTTATCACTTGGACCCATTTATGTATTGCCGAGAACAACATCTGTTGTTTATGAAATTGGGATCAATCCGTTAGTCCAAGGACAGTCAAATGTAGGCCTATATTTGCTAATCTTCTCAATCATATTTTTTGCCTTAACTATTGTATTATCCTGGAATACCACAAAATTTGTCGATCATTTAGGAAAGATTATAACGCCAATTTTTGTCGTCCTACTAATCGTACTTGTTGGTAAGTCAATTATTACACCGATGGGAAGTTTCGGACCACCTACAGGAGAATATATCGAGGCAGGCAGTGCCTTCTTAAAAGGGTTCACACAAGGATATTACACAATGGATGTGCTTGCTGCTTTTGTATTTGGAGGGATTTTCATTAAGTCCATCAGTTCTTATGGAATCAAATCTGAAAAGGAAGTTTCAAAGCTATTTATCCAAGCGGGACTCATAACAATTGTTGGCTTGGTTGCTTTACAGATCTCCATGGCATGGATTGGTGCTACCAGTATAGACCCGATTGGTTATATGGATAACGGGGGAGAAGTATTAGCCCAAAGTTCTATCGTTCTATTTGGTGAAATTGGGATTTATATTATCGGAACGGTCATTTTATTAACAGGGATTACGACAAATGTTGCTTGTTTAGCAGCTGTTTCTGAATACTTTGAAAGAATCGTACCTTCTATTTCTTATAAAAAGTGGTTAATTATTTTCTCTGCTTTAAGTTTAGTAATTACAAACTTTGGTCTAAATACTATTTTGACGATGGCGTCTCCAATCTTACTCTTGCTCTATCCATTAGCGATTGCTTTAATTGCTCTAATATTTATGAACAACTTCTTTAATGGTCATCAATCGGTTTATGTCGGTACGATTATTGGTGTTGGGATTGTTGCCATCCTTGATGCTTTAAAAGAAGCAAATATTGCTACACAAGCGATCAATAACGTCTTCGGATTTATCCCATTATTTGAACAAGGTGCCGGATGGATAATTACAGGTATTATCGGTTCTATTATAGGTTTGCTTGTAGCGAAATCGAAGAAAGAGCCAGCTACAATAATTAATATTGCTGGTGAAAAAGTTAATTAGTATTAATAGACTGAGACAGGAATATCTTCAAGGGGAGCAACGGCAATCAGCAAATTTGATAGCTGCCTAATAATAATTGTTAATCTCCTTTTGGAAACAAGCCATTTTTTGAAGATAATCTTATATAAAATACCTTAAAAGAAGCAACTTCTTTCTAATATGTTTTTTAGAAAGAAGTTGCTTATTAGTTAAACTATAAGTTTTTCAATATATAACCCAGAAAAATCGAATATATTTTTTTAGTGGTTTTCAGTTTAAGCAACAATACTACTCATGATTTCTTGATTGGTTATTTCCAAGTATCCTCGGCGATTTTCACGACATGGCGAATTTTTTCCCATTGTTCTTCTTCGGTTAAAATATTTCCTTCTTCTGTGGAAGAGAAGCCACATTGTGGACTTAAGCAAAGTTGCTCAAGTGGTGCATGTTTAGTAGCTTCTTCAATTCTTGCTTTTACTTCATCCGCATTTTCAAGTGCTCCATGCTTAGAAGTGATTAGCCCTAATACGATATATAGATCAGGACGGCTGATATGACGAAGCGGTTCAAAATCACCAGATCGTTCATCATCAAACTCCAGGAATAAACCATCTACATCTAATCCGTTAAAAATAGTTTCCGATACAAGTTCATAACTACCGCTTGTAATATATGTCGAACGGAAATTCCCACGACAAATATGCATTGTGACAAGCATATCATCCGGTCTTTTCGCGATCGATTCATTAATCGCACGTGCGGAAAGTTTTAGTGCTTCCTCTACGCTATATTTTCTATCTTTAAGTCCGGCAATGCCTTCCTCTGAAAAAGAAGTCGCCCATGAAGTATCATCGATTTGTAAATAACGACAGCCTTCATCATATAAAGCTTGAATAAATCCTTGATAAGCTGTGATTAGATCATTGAATAGTTCTTCATCACTGTTATAAACTCCCACTTCAATTTTGGCTCTGTAGTACAGCATATTTGGACTTGGGATTGTAAATTTAGCAACAGCATCGCCAGCCACACTTTGCAAAAACTTAAAGTGATCAATCATATAATGCGTGCTAAATCCGATTTTTCCAGTTACTTTAATGCCATGTGCTTGTGTTTTTACGCCTTTAAATGATAGACCTTCCTCTGGTTCATAAAATTCGACTCCGTCTAGGCCGCCTAGAAAGTCAAAATGCCACCATTTACGACGGAATTCGCCGTCAGTTACAGATTGTAGACCTGCTTCTTTTTGTTTGGCAACGAGTTTCGTAATTTCTTCGTCTTCAATTTGTCTTAACTGATCTGCAGTGATTTCATTATTTTCAAATTGTGCACGTGCCTCTTTTAGTCGTGCTGGTCGTAAAAAGCTTCCTACGTGATCTGCGCGAAATGGTGCTTTTTGAACTAATTGTTTTGTCATGTTAAATTCCTACTTTCTGTTTGATATTAGATGCGATTATTAGTGCTTGGTCGAAGTCTGCGATAAGATCGTCTACATGCTCCAGACCAACAGAGAACCTTAGAAGGCCATCTGAAATTCCTCGTTTTTCTCGTTCTTCTTTCGGTATTGCAGCATGGGACATGGTAGCAGGATAAGAAAGAATCGATTCGACGCCACCTAAACTTACTGCAAAAACTGGAATTTGAAGATTTTCTACAAAAGCTTTTGCCGTTTCTCTGTCAGGAAGACAGAAAGATAAAACGGCCCCTGGACTTTTTGCTTGTCTTGCATGAATCTCATATCCTGGATGCGTGGATAAGCCCGGGTATAACACTTCCTTTACTAAAGGATGACTATTTAAATAATTTGCAAGCTTTTTTGTAGATTCCGTGGATTGAGACAAACGAGCACCCATTGTTTTGATTCCTTGAATTAAGGAAAAAGAATCTTGTGCACCAAGAATAGCGCCAAAAGAGTTTTGGATAAATCCTAATTTCCTTCCAAGTTCTTCGTCCTTCGTAACAGCAAGCCCAGCTATGATATCACTGTGGCCAGACAAAAATTTCGTAGCACTATGTAACACGATGTCCACACCTAGATCAAGCGGGCGTTGATAAAGGGGAGTCATAAAAGTATTATCAAGAAAAGTCAAACAATCATTAGCTTTTGCCAGTGCAACAATTGCCTCGATATCCGTTATTCCTAATCTTGGGTTTGCAGGTGTTTCGATATAAAGTACTCTTGTATTTGGACGTATCGCTTTTTCAACTTCTTCAGCCTTCGTAAAGTCTACAAATGTATGGTCGATTCCGAATCTCGGTAAAACTTCCGTTACGAAACGATAGGTTCCGCCATATACTTCTTCCGTTACAACAAGATGGTCCCCTGAGGATAGCAGCATTAAAGCTGAGGAAATTGCCGCTATGCCGGAAGCAAAAGCAAAACCTCTTGTGCCGCCCTCTAATTCAGCTATCGTTTTTTCTAGCGCGTCTCTTGTCGGGTTGCCAGATCTACTATAGTCGTATGGTCCAAAGCTATCAAAGCTTTCTTGATGGAAAGTAGAGGATGCATAGATGGGTACATTGACTGCCCCAGTTTTTTGCTCGTAATTCCCACGAGTGGAAGCGGTAATTAAGCTAGTTTCTAAACTTTCTTTCACGTTACTCATGAATGAATCACATCCCGTTCTAATTTTGCAAAAACCTGTTTCAAATCTGCGATTAAGTCTTCCGCCTCCTCAACGCCAACAGAGAAGCGTAACAAACTATTATCGACACCTCGAGCAATTCGCTCTTCCTCTGGAATATCCGCATGGGTTTGGGTAGTAGGATAGGTGATAAAGCTTTCGACACCGCCTAAACTTTCTGCAAAAACGATCAATTGAAGGTTTTCTAAGAAAGGTCCAACCCATTCACTTTTTTGTAAGCGGAAAGAGAGCATACCTCCAACTCCAGGATATAGCACGTCTTTAACAACACTTTCATTTTGTAAAAACGCCACGATTTTTTTTGCATTCGCATCATGTTGGTTCATGCGTAAGTGTAATGTTTTCAATCCTCGTATCAATAACCAACTATCGAAAGGGGAAAGTACGGCTCCTGAAGCGTTATGATTCTCCACTAATTTTTTGCTTAGTGCTTCCCCTTTAGAGACAACGAGCCCAGCAAGGACATCATTATGTCCACCGATATATTTCGTTCCGCTGTGCATAACAATATCTGCACCTAGCTCAATCGGACGCTGTAAATAAGGAGTTAAGAACGTGTTATCCACAATAAGTAGTAATTGATATTTTTTTGCTAAAACACTGTATTGTGCTATATCAAATTCTTGCATGAGTGGATTTGTTGGTGTTTCGATAAACAGTGCCTTTGTGTTTTCCGTGATTAATGCTTCTACTTCCTCGATGGATTCAAATTTAGCGTAGGAAGTACGAATGTTGTAGGAATCCGCGTATTGATTGAATAAACGATATGTTCCACCGTAAAGATCTTGCGGTGCAATGATTTCATCACCGGAACGGAAAAGTGACAAGATTAATTGGATAGCTGCCATACCGGAGCTACAGGCAAAACCTGCATCGCCGCCTTCTAACTTCGCAATTCCTTCTTCTAAAATCGTACGAGTTGGATTTTTTGTACGCGTGTAGTCGTAACCAGTGGATTTCCCAACTCCTGCGTGTATATAAGCTGTTGATAAATGAATAGGTGGGTTAACGGCCCCGGTTCGTGGATCACTATGATTTCCTAGTTGTACTAATTCGGTTTCTAAACCTTTTTTTGTCATTAATAATCATCCTCTACAAATAAAGTAAAATAAAAAGAGGATTCCCTATAAGAAGAGAATCCTCAAAAAAATTGAAGTTAGTCTTCTTATCTTCTAGGCGATCGCCGCCTATTGGAGTTAGCACCATACCTAAACTTGGCTGGTTGCTGAGACATCTTCGGGCCAATCCCTCCGTCTCTCTGGATAAGAAATAAAATATGAAATTTTCTAAAATCTTTATGTAGGTAATGGTATCATGAAGAAGAAATAAAAACAAGAAGCATTTTAAAATGGTAAATCTTCAGTTGAAAAATTAACTGAAAAAATATATAATCCTATTTGTTTAGTAAGAATTAAAAAGAATGGGGGAAGGAACATGAAATCATCTACGTTAGAAAATGAAATACAATCTATTTTTTCCGAAATAGATAGTAACTTCGAAGAAATTGTCAGTTGGAGAAGATATTTGCACCAGCATCCGGAGTTATCTTTTGAGGAAACGGAGACTGCCAAGTATATTGCACAGAAACTAGAAGACTTCGGATTAGAAGTGAAAAAGAATATTGGTGGGAATGGCCTTGTAGGAATTTTAACGGGGGCACAGCCAGGGAAAACAATTGCTCTAAGAGCAGACTTTGATGCCTTGCCAATTGTAGATGAGAAAGATGTACCTTATAAATCATTGAACCCTGGTGTTATGCATGCATGTGGCCATGATGGACATACGACTGCGTTATTGGGTACTGCACAAGTATTAAGCAAACACCTAGATAAAGTGAAGGGGAAAGTTATTTTCATATTCCAACCAGCGGAAGAAAAGCCACCAGGCGGTGCGAAGTTCATGATTGAAGAAAACGTGCTTGATGGTGTCGATTATGTATTTGCTGCTCATCTCGATTCAAAAGTACCGGTTGGTAAAGTAGCAGTAGGAGAAGGCTACAAAATGGCAGCTGTTGATAAGTTTGAAATCAAAATTCAAGGACTTGGTGGACATGGAGCAAGACCTCAGGATTCCGTTGATTCAATCGTCATTGGTAGTGAAATCGTTAATTCCCTACAAAAAATTGTAAGTCGCAGAATAAACCCTTTAGAATCTGCAGTAGTCACAATTGGTGTTTTCCATGCAGGCAGTGCTTTTAATATTATTGCAGATACGGCTAAGCTGGAAGGGACTGTCCGAACGTTTAGTGAATCTGTAAGAAAACAAGTAAGAGAGGAAATCTATTCCATTGTAAAAGGAATAACAGAAGGATTTCATGCGAGTGCCGAAATCGATTATCTTCATGGTTATCCAGCATTATACAATCATCCGAAAGAAAGTGATTTAGTTCACCAGCTTTTGTCGGATGTATTCGGTGAGGAACAGGTGATAGATATTGAAACATCTATGGGAGCAGAGGATTTCTCTTATTTCTTATTAGAAAAGCCGGGAACATATTTCAAAGTAGGCTCTAACAATGAAGATGAAAACACACATTATCCACACCATCATCCAAAGTTCGACTTTGACGAGCGTGCTTTATTGAACATCCAAAAGTCATTCGTGCAAATCGTTGTACATTATTTATTTTAATAATAAAGGCATGTGCGGTAATTTCTCCGTACATGCCTTTGTTTATATCAAATAACTCAGCTACTGCAACATCGGAAGAAAGAATGCAATTGCTCCAAGTACAATGGAAGACCAAGCTAGGAATTTTTGAGGGAATGTTAAGCCGAGTAAGCCTAATACTACTGCAGCACCGCCAAACCATAATGGATAATAGAAGAATCCAACCACTGCTAGCACGATTCCTATCCACCCGATCCAACTACCTAAAGAAGCTTTCATCACAATCACCTCCTCATTCAATTCAAAGAACAATAAAGCGCTAAAAATCGACATGATTGTTCTTTATATAGTATATGAAGAGGTGCTCAATAAATAATAAACAATTTGGACGAAAATCATAGAATAATAGCATTTTAGTTTTTAAAAAAGATCACTCCGGCATAATACCGAAGTCATCTAATCGCTGCTTAAATCGCAAGGTTATTTTTATTAAAATATCCAAAATTTAGGGTGCAGTTCATTGGCATCTGTATCTTTACTTTTATTATTTACCGCCTAATAGATCGAAAAGACCACCTGTAATACTTCCTTCTCCTTTGGAGCCACCACCTGGAGTTTGAGGAGCTGCTGCGAATACACGGCTTGCTAGACGGCTAAATGGTAACGATTGAATCCATACTGTGCCTGGTCCACGTAAGGTTGCGAAGAACAAACCTTCTCCACCGAATAATGCAGTTTTTACTCCTTTTACCATTTCGATGTTATAATCCACATCTGATGTCATCGCTACTAAACATCCTGTATCTACACGTAGTGTTTCGCCTACTTGTAAGCTTTTACGGTGAATCGTACCACCAGCATGAACGAAGGCTAAACCGTCTCCTTCCAGCTTTTGCATGATGAATCCTTCTCCACCAAAGAATCCAGCCCCAAGCTTGCGTTGAAATTCGATTCCTACCGAAACCCCTTTAGCTGCTGCTAAAAAAGCATCTTTTTGACAAATAATTTTGCCACGATATTTGCTTAAATCCATCGGAATGATTTTTCCGGGATATGGAGATGCAAAATATACATGTCTTTTACCGCTACCAGTATTCGTAAATGTGGTCATGAATAAACTTTCGCCCGTAAGCATACGTTTACCTGCGCCCATTAATTTTCCCATAAGTCCGCTTCCACTAGAAGAACTTGAACCATCGCCAAAAATAGTTTCCATCGAAATACCATCTTCCATCATCATTAAGCTACCTGCTTCAGCAACTACTGTTTCTTTTGGATCTAATTCGATTTCTACAAATTGCATGTCATCTCCAAATAATTTGTAGTCAATTTCGTGATTGTTCATGTGTTATTTCCTCCTAGGATTTGATTTAATAATGTATACGAAAAACAAAAGAAAAAGTTTCGTAATAATTAGAGGGATTCAATAGAGATTATCGAATGTATTTATAATGTAAGCATTTTCAATGAATAAGAAAAGAGGTAAACAGATGAAGTTAACTAATTTTATTGATGGAAAATGGCAAGAGGCTGGCGAGGAAAAGTATACAGCGGTTTTGAATCCAGCGAACGGAGAACGGTTAGCAGAAGTTAGAATGTCTACCAAAGAAGAAGTGGATTTGGCAGTTACAGCTGCAGTGAAGGCACAGAAGAAATGGGCACTTGTCCCAGCTCCAAAACGAGCAGATTATTTATATGAAATTGGTAGATTGATGAAAGAAAAGAAGGAACATCTCGCTCAAGTATTAACAAAAGAAATGGGAAAAGTGATAGAAGAAGGGCGAGGAGAAGTACAAGAAGGAATCGATATGGCATTTTATATGGCGGGAGAAGGACGTCGTCTATTTGGAGAAACGACCCCTTCTGAGCTTGCAGATAAATTTGCGATGAGCGTCCGCGCACCAATAGGGGTAGTCGGACTTATTACACCTTGGAACTTTCCAGTAGCGATTGCCACTTGGAAGTCATTCCCTGCAATCGTTGCCGGAAACGCTTTCATTTGGAAACCAGCTACGGAAACACCGATGATGGCTTATGAGATGGCGAAAATATTTGAAGAAGTTGGATTGCCGCCGGGAGTTGCGAATGTCGTTTTTGGTTCTGGATCAGAGGTAGGAACGGCGATGATTGAACATCCAGATGTGAAGGTTATATCTTTTACAGGATCTACAGAAACAGGGAGTAAGGTGGCAGAACTCGGTGGTCGACATTTAAAAAAAGTATCGCTTGAAATGGGTGGAAAAAACGCGGTTATCGTGATGGATGACGCAGATCTTCAGCTCGCAGTAGAAGGTATTTTATGGAGTGCATTCGGAACAGCAGGCCAACGATGTACTGCATGTAGTCGAGTGATTGTGCATAAAGATGTAAAGAGTGAGTTGGAAAGCATGCTGCTAGCTCAGATGGAAAAGTTAACAATCGGTGATGGTTTAGATGAAGCGGTTAAAATCGGTCCTGTTATAAACAAACAAGCACTGGAAAAAATTCATTCCTATACAAAGATTGGACAAGAAGAGGGCGCTAAACTACTGGCTGGGGGCCATGTACTAGATGATGGAGGTCTAGCAAATGGTAACTATTATGCCCCTACGCTATTTACAGATGTCACTTCGAATATGCGTATTGCGCAAGAAGAGATTTTCGGTCCAGTAGTTTCACTTATTGAGGTCAGCTCGTTAGAAGAGGCGATTGAAGTAAATAATGGAGTGAAATTTGGACTATCGAGCTCCATCTTTTCTCGAGATGTAAACAATGTATTTCGTGCGCAGCGTGATTTAGACACTGGAATTGTTTATGTCAACGCAGGAACGACGGGTGCTGAAATTCACTTGCCATTCGGAGGAACAAAAGGGACAGGTAATGGGCACCGAGATTCTGGAGTAGCAGCACTGGATGTATATACAGAATGGAAGAGTATTTACGTAGACTTTAGCGGGAAATTGCAACGCGCACAAATAGACACAGAATAATAGGGGGTACTAGCATGAAGGTTGCTATATTAGGTGCAGGATTAATGGGAAAAGAGGCAGCACGTGATTTAGTGAAAAGTCCTAATGTGGAAAAAGTATTATTATGTGATTTAGACGTTGGACAAGCAAATATGTTTAAAGAAAAACTCCAAAATTCAAAGATTGAAGTATGTAGATTAGATGCAAATGATGATGAGAATTTACGACAAGTTATGAAAATGGCGGACGTTGTCATCAACGCACTTTTTTATACATTCAATGAAAAAGTAGCAAGGTTTGCAGTAGAGGTTGGCGTACATTCGATTGATTTAGGCGGTCATATAGGAGGAGCAACGGATGCAGTACTTTCCCTTCATCAAGCTGCGCAAGCAAAAGGGGTTACCCTTATTCCCGATTTAGGAGTAGCACCTGGCATGATAAATATTCTAACTGGTTACGGAGCAAGCAAAATGGATCAGGTGGAGGGAATTCATCTATATGTTGGTGGAATTCCAGTAGAGCCAGAAGGAATTTTCGGATATAATATTGTCTTTTCATTGGAAGGAGTATTCGACCATTATACGGATCGTTCTCATGTAGTGCGTAATGGGAAACTTCAAGAGGTAGAATCCCTTTCAGAAATTGAACCCATTTTCTTTAAAAACTTCGGAGAGTTAGAAGCTTTTCACACAGCTGGTGGCACATCTACATTGAGCAAATCCTTTCCGAACGTTGATACTTTGGAGTATAAGACGATTCGTTATAAAGGGCATGCTGAGAAATTTAAGCTGCTAGTAGACTTAGGATTAACGAATAAAAACACGGTTGCCAATGTGAAGGGCAATATGGTGAAGGTACGCGATGTCTTAAAAGAAGTATTAACGCCGCAGTTACTACTAGGAGATAAAGAGGATGTAGTATTACTAAGGGTCATCGTAACGGGTATAGAAAACGGGGATAATGTTACGTATACGTATGAATTGGCAACGAAAAAAGATCGAATATCTGGGACAACCGCAATGGCTAGGGCGACAGCTAACACAATTTCTGTAGTTGCCCAAATGATTGGAAATAACGTCATTACAAAACGAGGTGTCTATCCTCCTGAACTGATTGTGCCTGGAGAATTATATATAAGAGAAATGGCTGCACGTGATGTGAATATTGAGGAAACGGTGTTAAGAGGTGAGCGTGTATGAACTTCGATTTCCAAGAGGAACAACAATTGCTTCGCAAAACAGTAAGGCAATTTGTGGATCAAGAAATAATACCGTATATAGCAAAATGGGAAGAACAAGGTGCTTTTGATAAAAGTATCTGGAAACGGTTAGCTGATCTTGGACTGATGGGAGTATGTGTTCCTGAAAAGTATGGCGGGAGCGGGATGGATTATAATTCGCTTGCAATCGTGTGTGAAGAGCTAGAGCGGGGGGACACTGCGTTTCGTACTGCTGTATCCGTGCATACCGGCCTAAATTCGATGACCCTCATGCAGTGGGGAACGGAGCAACAAAAGCAAAAATATTTAACTCCTCAAGCAAAAGGAGAAAAAATAGGGGCTTTCGGATTAACGGAGCCAGGAGCAGGTTCTGATGTTGCTGCAATGTCAACGAGCGCAGTTCTTGACGGTGATCATTATATTATAAATGGGCAAAAAACATGGATCTCCCTCTGTGATTCAGCCGATAATTTCATCGTATTCGCTTATACAGACAAATCGAAAAAGCATCATGGAATAAGTGCATTTATCGTAGAACGCACGATGTCTGGATTCTCGTCGAAGGCTATTAAAGGGAAATACGGTATTAAATCTGGTAATACAGGAGAATTATTTTTTGACCAAATGCGTGTACCAAAAGAAAATTTGCTGGGCAAAGAAGGTGAAGGCTTTAAAATTGCAATGTCCGCTCTTGATAATGGTAGGTTTACTGTTGCAGCTGGAGCAGTTGGACTTTCTCTTGCGTGTCTAGAAGCAAGCGTGAAGTACTGTCATGAGCGCCAAACCTTTGGCAAAGAAATAGGCAAGCATCAGCTTGTCCAGCAAATGATTGCTAAAATGGAAGCTGGTCTCCAAATGAGTCGTTTACTTGTGTACCGAGTGGGAGAATTGAAAAATAAAGGGGTACGAAACACAAGGGAAACGTCTCTTGCAAAATGGCAAGCATGTGATTTTGCCAACAAAGCAGCGGACGATGCAGTGCAAATTCACGGTGCATATGGCTATTCAGACGAATATCCGGTGGCGAGGTTTTTGCGTAATTCGAAAGCTCCTGTTATTTACGAAGGGACAAGGGAGATCCACACCATTATGCAAGCGGAGTATGTACTTGGTTATAGGGAAGACAAGACGCTATCCCATATGCTACCTAAATGGCCATTTGAAGAAGAATAACTAATTGATGAGGCTTCTAAAATAAGACGTAAGAAGAAAATTATTCCCTTTTCTTCTTGCGTTTTTTATTGTTGTGTTAACCCTATATTGCTCAATCTCTTATAAGTTGAAAGACATGGTAAACAAAAAATACTTAATATTTCTTAATTTATTGAAAAATAATGAAACTAAAAGACAGAATTTCAGTCTAATGGGTTAACTAAGAAAATAAGAAAGGGAGATTAAAATGAAAAAATGGCTGATTTCCATCGTTGCTTTCGCTTTAATAATTGGTATGACAGGTGCATTTTATTTTTCTAAAACCGAGATAAGTGCTCAAGCATTTAAAGAAAGTGTTGAAATTCAAACTGTTCACTCTAAAGAACAATTAAAAGCTTATTTTGAAAAGATAAAAGAAATTCAAAAACAACAAAATAACGGGGCAGAGGTAACTGAAGAAAGCGCAAATACGATGGAAGCCAAAGATTCCTCAGGTGGTAATTCAGGGGGCTATTCTACTACGAATAACCAAGTAGAAGGTGTAGATGAGGCGGATACAGTAAAGACAAATGGCAAGCATGTATTTTCGTTGAGTGAAAACAATGTGGTCATCGCAAACGTTAAAGATCCAAAACAAATGAAAGAAGAAACAACCATCTCTTTTAAAAATGATTTTTATCCAACACAGTTATTACTTTCAGATCAAACATTAATGGTTATGGGTCAGAAAAATGTCCTTCGTACGCTAGAAGCTGAAAGTACACAAAAGATGAATAGTGTTATGATGCCAATGGATTCCATGACAACTGTATACTTCTATGATATTTCAAACCCTGCAAAACCGAAACTAATGAGGGAAATTGCGACAGAAGGATATATGAATGGTGCCAGACTAACCGATAACACATTGTATTATGTAACTACTATTTATCCGAAGTTCTGGATGATGGAAGAAAATGCAGATGTAGAATTACGCCCATTCACTTATGACTCCAAATCCGATAAAGAAGCAAAACCGATGAGCTATGACAGTATTGCAATACTTCCAAGTTCTATGGAAGGGAATTACAGTATTATTTCGGCGATTAATGTATCTAAACCAGCAGAAAATGAAGTAAAAACGAAAGGGTATCTTGGAGGCAGTGAACAATTGTACATGTCAAAAGATAACCTATACTTAACTTCTACTATTTATGAGCAAAACAATATTAATGCTAAAAAAATGATTTGGAATCCTGGGGAAATGGATACTGAAGTATTTAAGTTTGCATTAGACAAAACATCCGTAAAATTCGTGGCGTCCAATCGATTAACAGGAACCATATTAAATCAGTTTTCGATGGATGAGCATAACGGTTATTTCCGCGCTGTAACGACTAAAGGAAATAGTTGGAATGAAAATAAAGTATCTGAAAATAATTTATTTATACTCGACGATAAGATGAAAACAGTAGGCTCGTTAACAGGTCTCGCAAAAGACGAACGTATCTATTCTGCAAGATTCATGGGAGATAAAGCATATATGGTAACGTTTAAAGAAACCGATCCATTATTCGTTATTGACGTAGCAAAACCGACCGACCCAAAAGTATTAGGAGAACTAAAGATTCCAGGCTTTAGTAATTATCTACATCCGTTAGATGAAAATCACTTAATTGGTTTCGGCTATGAAACCATAGTAGATACTCAATCGGGGGCGAAACAACCTGTTATTATGACAGGAGGGATGAAAATTTCCCTTTTCGATGTAAGTGATTTTACAAAACCAAAAGAACTGGACACGGAAATAATTGGGGACCAAGGAACATACTCTCCGGTTCAATACGATCACCATGCATTGTTTGAGCATAAAGAAAAAGGCTTATATGGATTCCCTATCTCCATCTATGGGAAAGGAAAAGAGTATGCAGAGTTTAAGCAAGATGGTGCATTGATCTATGAAATTACACCTGAAAACGGAATTGTTTTAAAAGGAGATTTATTAAACCCAGAAGATCCAAAACAGCAATACGAAAATTGGGAAATAAGTATCCAACGAATAATCTATGTGGAAGACTCCTTATACACAATTGCGATGAAAGAAATCAAAAGCTACAATTTAAACTCCTTTAAACAGTTGAGTAAAATGTCTTATTAATACAAAAGACTCCAAAAGCGAAACGATGCTTTTGGAGTCTTTTGGTATGTAGCTTTATATGGGGAGATTGCATCTTAGTGAATTGCCTTTGCATGGCGGAGGCTTCCCATTTGGACAATTTCCGCCCAAAGTTGGGCAATCTCGCTAGGAAGTTGGACAATCTCAGCCAAGAGTTGGACAATCTACTTCGAAACTTGGACAATCATTGCAAGGGTGGACAATCTCATCCCAAAGCTGGACAATCTCTCACGGAAGTTGGACGATCTCAGCCAAGAGTTGGACAATCTACTCCGAAACTTGGACAATCATTGCAAGAATGGACAATCTCATCCCAAAGCTGGACAATCTCAGCCAAGAGTTGGACAATCTACTTCGAAACTTGGACAATCATTGCAAGAATGGACAATCTCATCCTAAAGCTGGACAATCTCCCACGGAAGTTGGACGATCTCTGCCAAGAGTTGGACAATCTACTTCGAAACTTGGACAATCATTGCAAGGGTGGACAATCTCATCCCAAAGCTGGACAATCTCGCACGGAAGTTGGACGATCTCTGCCAAGAGTTGGACAATCTACTCCGAAACTTGGACAATCATTGCAAGGGTGGACAATCTCACTCGGAAGTTGGACAATCTACTTCGAAACTTGGACAATCATTGCAAGAATGGACAATCTCATCCTAAAGCTGGACAATCTCGCTCGGAAGTTGGACAATCTCAGCCAATAGTTGGACAATCTACTCTGAAACTTGGACAATCATTGCAAGGGTGGACAATCTCATCCCAAAGCTGGACAATCTCTCACGGAAGTTGGACGATCTCAGCCAAGAGTTGGACAATCTACTCTGAAACTTGGACAATCATTGCAAGGGTGGACAATCTCATCCCAAAGCTGGACAATCTCGCTCGGAAGTTGGACAATCTCAGCCAAGAGTTGGACAATCTACTTCGAAACTTGGACAATCATTGCAAGAATGGACAATCTCGCTCGAAAGTTGGACAATCTCAGCCAAGAATTGGACAATCTCGCTCGAAAGTTGGACAATCTCAGCCAAGAGTTGGACAATCTACTCTGAAACTTGGACAATCATTAAAAGGTTGGACAATCTCCCCAATACAGTGTTTGCGTGTAGTTTTCAATTGGCGTAATTATTCAGTTCGGAAACGGTGACAAACGAATATCCTTCTTTTTGCAAGTAGGCAAGCACTGCATCTAGTCCTTCAGCGGTAGACATATGTATATCATGCATTAAAATAGTAGAGCCTTCTTTTACATGGTCCTTCACATGCTCGAGTAAACGGTTAGCGTCGCGATATTTCCAATCAAGTGTATCCACATTCCATAAAACGACGGGAAGGGAAGTTTGCGTGCGAACAGCATTATTTACAGCTCCGTACGGTGGGCGGAAGACAGTTGGTTTGCTACCAGATGCTTGTTCTATTACATCGCTTGTATTATTAATCTCTAAAGCAATTTTTTCAGAAGAAGCTTTTGTTAAGTCTATATGATTCCACGTATGATTACCTAACTCATGTCCTGCTTCTTTCATTTCTTTTACAATTTCCGGATAGAAGGAAACGCGACTTCCAAGCATAAAAAATGTAGCTTTTGCATTATACTTCTTTAGTGTTTCAAGTATCAATGTAGTTGACTCTGGATTCGGTCCATCATCAAATGTGAGTGCTACTACTTTTGCGGATGGGGCTACTTCCGTATCTTCTTGTCGTATGTCTTCTTCGGGTTTTTCATCTTCTGTTTCTGATGCTGTAGGGGGTGGTTGAATAGCCGCCTCTGGAAGTTTAAAACTGTCTGCAATGATATCGTTCAAATCCTCTAGTGGAATAGAAACAACCGTCGATCTAGTTGTAATTACATGGTCATCATAATAAAATTCGATCGAATCTTTCTTTAGAGAAAAATTAGAGTAGTTATCCCAGGTAGGCATGGTTTTCTCTTTAAATTGATCCTGCATTAAGTGGGGAATCAATTGTTCATCAGATAATATGGATTCTCTTACTTTTGTAGCAAGCTTTACAAGTGCTTTTTCATTGTTAGAGAGTAAATCATTTATTGTGAGCATGTGACCGGATTGATTATGTATACGGAAAATTTTTGTTTCGGATAAACGGTTTTCTCCACCTATATTCATGTATGTATGAATCACAAACGAATAGTATCCGGTTGTATGCTGAAAAACTTCGAATGATATATTCAATTCACCACTAGGATGTATATTCGAATCAGTTAAGTCATCTTTCTGATTTAAATAAGATGTTTTTATCTGATTTGTATAGGCTCTTACTGTGTCATTGAACTCGGGAACATTGCTTTGTGGAAATTGAATGGCATACGGAGTTTTTTCGTCATTTGACATTTCCGTAATAATTCGAATTCCTGGGTAAACCGAATCACTTTCGTTAATTTGTTCTTTTGGTATAGTCGGAGTGTTAGCAGACACTACTTCTTTTTCTTTTTTTGCAGGATTAGGAAGCATCAGAAGAAAAACCATTAAACTACTTAATGTAAGAATGATAATGATAAACGTAATATCAATCCAACGTCCTCTTTTTTTCGATTTTGAATGCGCGGACATGATGATGATTCTCCTTTTCTAGTACTTATCTATTATATTAAATTAGACGGATGAATAGGTAAGAAAGTTTTAGTTTTCATTGTTTTTATTTTCAACGTTCGATAAGATTATCGTAGTTAAGTTTCGCTTTAGAAAGGAAGGTGCTCTGAAATGACACAAGACTTTGAATTAGCTGTAGAATGCTGTTTACTAGCAGGTCGTTTAATGATGGAAAGTGGAGCAGAGACGTACCGTGCGGAGGATACAATGGATCGGATGGCGATTTCGCAACATCTAACGCAATCACAAAGTTTTGTTACACCAACTGGTATTATTTTTTCAGGTAGTAATAGCCTTCCAACTAGATTAGTAAGGATTAGCAATCGATCAACGGATTTAGAAAGAATCGCGCTCGTAAATAATGTCTCACGAAAACTAGTTAATAAGGATATTACACTGCAAGAAGCTTATTCGGAGCTAGTCAGTATTGAAAACGAACATAAAACAATCCCGTTGTGGATACAAATAGTCGCAGCATCCATTGCATCGGCTTCATTTCTTTTGTTATACGGCGGTACATTCAAGGATGTACCCACTGCACTTATAGCCGGGGGGGTTGGATTTTCTATTTCAACGCTGTTAGAAATGAAAACGAGGGTAAAGTTTTTTGCGGAGTTTTTGGCGGCATTATGTATTTGTTTAATCGCGATCTTTTCGGTGACGTGGGGATTGGGAAGTGACGTGGATCGAATCATTATTGGTTCTGTCATGCCCCTAGTTCCGGGATTACTCATAACAAATGCTGTACGTGATTTAATGGCTGGTCATTTTGTGTCCGGTGTATCCAAAGGAGCAGAAGCGTTTCTTACAGCTTTTGCCATTGGAGCAGGGGTTGCATTAGGATTGTCATTTTAAGGGGGAATAGCTATGGCCTATTGGATGCAAGGGATTTTAAGCTTTGCAGCAGCCGCTGGATTTGGAATCATATTTAATGCACCAAGAAAATTACTTTTCTATTGTGGTATCGTAGGCATGACGGGCTGGCTTGTATATTCTTATATAGACGATTTGAGTAATGATCCTGCAAAGTCTTCCTTCGCGGGTGCATTTACGGTTGCTTTTGTGGCGCATTTAATGGCCAAGAGATTTAAAATGCCTATGATTATCTTCAGTGTAGCAGGTATTATTCCGTTAGTTCCAGGAGGATCTGCGTATAATGCCATGCGAAATGTGATTGAGAAGAACTATACAGTTGCAATGGAATATGCATCAGTTGCCCTTATCATCTCAGGCTCTATTGCGATGGGATTAGTGTTTGCAGAGATTATTACACAGTTATTAGTGAAAGTAATAGGAAGACTTAAAGTAAAACCGTGAGAAAAGTATTCTCACGGTTTTTTATATCAAACATGTCAGTTGTTCAATTGGCTTTCCTACTCGCTATGTTGCGAAATTGTATTTGTGTAAGTCTTTTTAATCCACTCTTCTTGTCTAAAGCTCACTGAAGTTTACAATGTATATTAGGGTTTTTCATTTTATCTTAAGAGTGCTTCCACTTCTTCAGCTGGGATTGGTCGGCTTATATAGTAACCTTGAACAGCATCGCAGCCCATTTGTTTTAACAAAGCAAATTGTTCTTCTGTTTCTACACCTTCCGCAACCACATCCACATCTAAGGATTGTCCAAATTGGATTAAACCTTGTACGAGCTTTTGCAATCTCTCCTGTTGCATAATAGAACTCACAAATGATTTATCAATTTTTAATTTGCTAATTGGAAGAAGCTGCAAATACCTAAGTGACGCATATCCAGTACCGAAATCATCTAACACAAAAACAACTCCATCCTTTTGAAGCGTCTGCATTTGACCAATTATCGATTTTTCAGCTTCCGCCTCGAGTGCGAACTTTTCTGTAAATTCAATTTGTAACAGCTTCGGAGAGCAGTTGTACTTATCTAACATATTCCGAATTGTTTTCACCATGTTTTTATCACGAAATTCTCGAATGGAAGAGTTAAAGCTTACTTTTATCGGTAACCCTTTTTGCTGCCAAATAGCTGCTTGTTCACAAACTTTTTCCAACATAAAAGAACCAATTTTATTGATTAATCCGGTTTCCTCTGCGATAGGGATTAACTCTTCTGGAGAAACAATTCCAAGTACATCATCATCCCAACGGACGAGTGCTTCGACAGCAGTAATTTGATTGGTTAATACATCTTTTTGTGGTAAATAGAGTACATGAAGATCATGCTGATTTAAAGCTTCTAATAAGCGTTTTTCTATTTGCGCACGACGAGTAAGCTTGTGATGGTCAGATGGAGATAGGTTTGCGATCATGCCACCACCTTCTAATTTCACTTGCTGGATTTTCGTATCCGTAGCCTTCAATAAATGCAAATAGGTTTGTTGATCTTCAGGGTATCTAGTGATGGCTCCGCTGACCGTAATAGGCACTACTTTATTGTCTAGATAAATCGGGTTTTGTTTTAAATACTGGATAAATCCTTGTACGTACCATTCCCCTAAAGTTGTAATGACTGCAAATTCATCTCGACCAGCTCTAGCAATAATGGATTCTTCGAAATAGATTTTCAGTCTTTTAGTAAACTCATTTAATAATTGAGATTCTGTTTGATCATTGAATATTTCTTTTAATGTATAAAATTGATCGATACTAATGAAAACAAAGGAGAAGTATTTGTCATTTTGAATGTGTTCGTTCACTATTTCTTCTAAACGATGTCTACTCATTAAACCTGTTTCCGTATCTACATATGCAATTTGTTCCAGGCGCGTTTGTATTAATTTCTTTTCTGTAATTTCTTCTTCCAATAACAAATGGTATAGTGTATGATTTTCCGTATCAGTAATTGGGAGTGCGATCATATTAACCCAATAAGTAACGCCATCTTTTGTTATTTTTTCAACTGTACCCTGGAAAACTTGACCTTTTTGTAATGTATTGATAATTTTATCAGCAATGGCAATATGATGGGAGGAATTAGGGAAAAGCTGCCAAAAAGTTTTTCCTACAATTCGTTTTGGTGTCCAATTGCTTCTTTTTAAAAATAGTTCATTTGCGTGTAGGATTAAACCTTCTTTGTCTAAATAAGCAACCATAAATGATTTAGATAAACCTTTTTTTAATAATTGCAACTCTGAAAAAGAAGAGGATTCTGTATCTTGTATAGTATTAGATTCAATTTGAAAGAAAACATAATAGTCATCATTCAGAAGAATCGATTTTGCTACAATAGATGTTTTTATCGGGTTTCTATCTTTTGAATAAAGGACGACCGGACTGAAGCGGATAGGCTCATCTTGATGTAGAATCGATTCCCAATTTGCAGCTAAGTGCCCGTAAGTATGCTCATTGAACAATGGTGCTCTTGGACCTTGTACATCTTCTAAACGATATCCGTATTGGTTTTCAGCTTCCGTGCTCCACCAAATAATATGGCCGTCCTTATTTGTCATAAAGGTTGGGAAAGGCAAATGACTAAAAACAGAGTTACTTAAATCTAATAATTCATCTTTAAGATACATATTAACGGCCCCTTTAAATAATTTATATTCATTATATAAAATATACATAAATTAGTCATTAAAATAGAGCAATTTATTCATTGATAAAAATTTTTCGGGTATAAAGTAGTGGGTATATATAAGGGGAGAAAGGAGGAGATGTGAAAATGGGACGATGGAAAGGAATAGTTTTAATTGTTTTTGGTTCCATGTTGTGGGGAGCGACCGGTCCGATGATGGAGTGGGTATTTAAAAATAGTGGCCTGTCTGTCTCCTTTTTCTTAACGGTACGCTTAATTATTGCAGGAGTTGGTTTATTAGCATATTTAAAAATAACAGGAAAACCTATTTTCTCTATATGGAAAGAGCAAAGTTGGTTAAAGCAATTGATCATTTTTGGTATTTTTGGGATGCTTGGTGTTCAGTACACATTTGTTGCGGCGATTGAGGCAAGTAATGCTTCTATAGCAACATTATTGCAATTTTTGGGGCCAATTTATATTGTGATATTTGTATCGTGGAAGAGCAAGATGTTTCCTCCAAGGTATCAAATCATTGGCATTATCGGAACGCTTATTGGATTGTTTTTTTTGCTGACAAATGCCAAAGTGGATCAGTTATTGATCAGCAATGAAGCGCTTATTTGGGGATTGGCAATCGGTGTTGCATTTGCTATTTATACAGTTTACCCTGCAAGGCTTATGAAAGAATGGGGAGTCCTTATCATCGTTGGCTGGGGAATGCTAATAGGAGGCATCGTGTTAGCTCTGATTTCGCAAATTTGGCGTACCGATGAATGGGGAGAACTTACAAATTACCCGATCAACTTAATGAGCTTTATCATTATTCTTGTAGGAACAATCGCTTTTATACTCTTCTTAACAAGTATGAAGTATATATCTCCTGTAGAAACTAGTATTCTATCTAGTATGGAACCATTAACCGCTATGGTTATTTCGGTTATTTGGTTAGGACAAGTTTTTGGAGCTTGGCAATATGTCGGGGTGGTCGTAATGATCGTATTTGTCACATGGCTTTCAATTGCAGGCGAAATTAAATGGAAACGGAAAGAAAAGATGGCTAATTGAAGCCATCTTTTTCTATATGTAAGAACCGTGTTATGGCATAATAGTTTGTATAAAGAAATAATTCGGGTAACGAAGAATCAGGGGTGTTGATTTGTGAAGACGATTTTTTCTTATTTGTCGCCATATAGGTGGCTTGTCATTATTGCGTTATTACTCATGTTAGTTGAACTTTCTGTCGAGCTTGTGCAGCCTTTGTTAATAGCGACTATCATTGATGACGGGATACTGGCAGGTGATCAGCAGACGATTATTTTTTGGGGAATGATTATGCTTGGAATCTCGGTTATTGCTTTTTTAGCGGGAATCACCAATACATTTATAGCTTCCCATGTAGTACAAAGCTATGGGTATGATATTCGTCAGGCACTATTTAAGAAAGTGCAATCTTTTACAATGGCTACTTTTATAAAGTTTCCTTCGGCAAGTTTAATCACACGGTTAACGAACGATGTGACGATAACGCAAAACGTAATATTCATGGGTCTTCGTATAATGCTGCGAGCGCCACTATTAGTAATTGGAAGCATTATTATGTCTTTTTTTGTTCATGCTTATCTAGCCATGTTTTTAGTAATGGGAGCACCTATTTTACTTCTTTTCCTTTATCTCATGAGTAGAAAAGGGCTTAAACTTTTTGGGAAAGTGCAAAAAAGTGTAGACCAAGTGACGCGTAAAATGCAGGAAAATTTGCAAGCGGTTCGACTCATTAAAGCGTATTTACGTGGTCAGTACGAATCGACTCGTTTTGCATCCGTTGGAGAAACATTAAAAATAGATAATGTGAAAGCGTTCCGCATAATGGAGCTCATATTGCCGGTTCTTTTGTTTGTTATGAATGTGAGTTTGATGGCTGTACTTTGGTTTGGTGCAAAAGAAATACAAACAGGGAATACGCAAATGGGGGATCTTGTTGCGATTGTTAACTATGCAATGCGAATGACTGGTGCATTTTCGATGTTTTCTTTCATTATTATATTTTTCTCTAGAGCAAAAGCATCTGCCGAACGGATGGAAGAGGTTTTGGTGGTGGATGAAGGAACCGAAGAAATAAGTTCAGATCCTAAAGACTTCATTTCTAAAGAAGGTGAAATAGAGTTTCAGCACGTTTCTTTTCATTATCCATCGACCGAAACACCGGTACTAAAGGATGTTTCCTTTTCGGTGAAACCTGGTGAAAAGTTAGCGATTATGGGAGCTACTGGTTCTGGGAAATCGACGCTATTAAACTTAATACCTCGCTTCTTTGATGCGACTGAAGGGGAAATATGGATTGACGGTGTAGAAGTAAAAGAGTGGCCACTAAAAGAGCTAAGACAAGCAATTGGGCTTGTTCCACAGCAATCCATTCTGTTTACAGGAAGTATTGAAGATAATTTAGGGTGGGGAGATTCTACTGCTACGGAGGAATCTCTTAAAGAAGCAGCGATACAAGCGCAAATTCATCAGTCTATTGAACAATTTCCACATCAATATGATACAAGGGTTGGGCAAAAAGGAGTCAATTTATCCGGGGGACAGAAACAAAGGTTATCTATTGCACGTGCATTGGTGAGAAAACCAGAAATTTTATTGTTAGATGATAGCACAAGTGCACTGGATGTCTCGACTGAAAATGCTTTATGGGAAGCTTTAGAAAAAGAAAATGCTACGATGCTCGTGATTACGCAAAAGATAAGAACGGCCAAAGGTGCAGATCATATTCTTTTGTTAGAAGAAGGAGAAGTTTCTGCATACGGTACACATGAACAGCTGATGGAAAGCTCCTCTTTATATAGAGAAATTGCAGAATCGCAACAGGAAGGAGGAGAACCTGATGAACTTCATTCGTAAACCTTTTGGGTATGAACCTATTGTGACCAAGGAAGATTTAAAGAAAGACCATAAGAAAAAAGTGGAGAAAGCATCTGATTGGAAAGGTGTGCTAAGTAGGCTATGGAAGCTTGTTGATGAGCAACGTTTCTTATTGGTCATTGTCCTTTTATTGGTAATAGCTAGTTCGGCTTTAGCTTTGTTTGGACCATATTTAATCGGTGTGATTATCGACGAATACATTGCTAAAAGCGTATTTTTAGGACTTGCGAATATGATCGGCTTACTAATTGTTGTGTATGTATTTCTTTCCGTTACGATGTACTTGCAAAGCTACTGGATGATTGGTATTGCTCAACAAACGATTTATCGATTAAGAACAGGCTTGTTTAATCACTTGCAAAAGCTACCTGTCTCATTTTTTGATAAACGGCAGCACGGAGAATTGATGAGTCGGGTGACGAATGATATTGAAAATGTCAGTCAAACGTTGAATTCATCTTTTATCCAAGTATTTTCAAGTATTTTAACTTTAGTTGGAACAACGGTTGTTATGCTTCTGTTAAGTCCATTGATGACCGTCATCACATTGATCATTGTGCCTTTTATGTTTTTTGCAATGCGCTGGATAACAAGAAGAACCTCCAAATTGTTTAAAGAACAGCAAAAAGCGCTTGGCGAATTAAATGGAATGATTGAAGAGACAGTTTCTGGGCAGCGAATCGTTAAGGCGTTTTCTCAAGAAAAGCGCATGTTAGAGGAATTTGCAGAGAAAAGTGAGCGCTTAAAAAGAACAGGGTTTTGGGCTCTTACTTATTCAGGGTTTATCCCCAAAGTGATGAACTTGTTAAATAATATAAGCTTTACACTTGTAGCAGCAGCTGGAGGAATTCTTGCTTTTTATGGATATATAACCATTGGAGAAATCGTCATTTTCACCGAATATGCCCGCCAGTTTACGCGTCCTTTAAATGATTTAGCAAACCAGTTTAATACTGTGTTATCGGCAATTGCGGGAGCGGAGCGTGTATTTGCAATTATTGATGAACCAGAAGAATTAGATGTAGCAAAGGAACATCAAGATTATAAAATAAAAGGAAATGTTACATTTGATGACGTTACATTTTGGTACGATAAAAATGATGAAAAACCTACGATTGAGCATGTTTCTTTTCATGTAGAAGCTGGAAAGACAGCTGCTTTAGTAGGAGCTACTGGTGCAGGGAAAACGACCATCATGCAGTTGCTCGCTCGTTTTTATGAAGTGAACGGGGGAAGGATATTAATTGATGATATTAAGCTGGATAGCTTGCCAAGACGTACGTTGCGCAGTCAAACGGCATTTGTACTTCAAGATCCATTTCTATTTGAAATGACTGTTATGGAAAATATTCGGTACGGCAAATTAAATGCAACAGATGAGGAAGTTATAAAAGCAGCCAAAGAGGCAAATGCGCATGAATTTATTACGAAGTTACCGAATGGATATGATACGATTTTATCGGCAGACGGTGGGGAGATTAGCCAAGGTCAAAAGCAATTGTTATCCATTGCGAGAGCACTAGTTGCAGATCCGGCAATCCTACTATTAGACGAAGCAACCTCCAGTATTGATACAGTTACTGAGCTGAAAATACAGGAAGCACTGGAACGTCTAATGACAGGCAGAACAAGCTTCGTTATTGCGCATCGTTTAAACACAGTGCGTAAAGCGAATCTTATATTTGTAATGGAAAATGGAAAGTTAGTAGAAGCTGGCCCACAGGAAGAGTTGCTTCAAAAACAAGGACGATATTATCGTATGTTAACGAATACGAAGATTTAAGGAGAGTTTTATGGATATTTTTATCATGACCGTATCTATTCCTTTAGATAGCGATACGATGCAAGAAATAAAGGAGCTACTGCAAGAAGATACAGTAAATTATGTGTCATTATTAAGTGTGGAGGAGTTAACAGATTCTCATACAAAAGGCTTTTGTGTACTCGCATATGACGATGAGTCAGATAAATTGGTTGGTGTTTTAACTTCTATAGATCGACTGGAAACAGGGGACTTTGAGTGGAGCGCGGTTGTTTCACCTTCTATACGCAGAGAAGGAATTGGAACAGGCCTTGTAGCAGAGTTAGATAGAAACTTAGCGCTCCGCGGAGCAACATACGATCTAGCTTTAGTACCGGAGGATTCGCAAGAAGGACAAGAATGGTTGAAGAAAATGGGATATGTATATGACTTTACAGAAAGAACAATGGTGGCGAAGGCTGTAGAAACAAAGGTCCAAAGTGAAGTTAATATCATGCCATACACTTCGGAAGAGCCGGAAGTAATGGAAGTCTTAATTAGTGCATTTGGAGATACGCTGGATGAAGTGAGTAATTTTATAGCATATAATACACAAACACCTAATCGAAAGCTTTGGATTGCATCATTAGAAAACAAAGTGGTTGGTACTTTTGCCATCGTAGAGGATCTTGACAAATTGTGGATTACTGGACTTGGAGTACATGAGCAAACAACTGGTAAAGGTGTCGCTACTGCCATCTTAGAATGGGCGAAAAACGAAGCGAAACGTTTAGGGAAAGCTAGCATTTATCTAGATGTGGAAATAGATAATGAAAAAGCATTAGCCGTCTATAAAAAAGCAGGATTTGAAACAATCCGTCATACACATTACTATCAAAAAGGATGACCCGATTGGGCCATCCTTTTTTCAAACTAACTCAATTAGCACTAACAAATGGAGGGAGTGTATCTTCAAATAATGACCAATCTTCCTTCATCTCTTCATCTGTCAGCAAGCAGACATCTAATGCTATTTCTATTTCTTCTTTATCCATATCCAGTCCGATAATAACAATTTCCGTTTGACGGTCACCGTACTCATCATCCCATCTACTGGATACAGTATTATCCTCCTCAAAAATCTGTTGTTGCTGTGCAATAGGGAGTGTAGCAATCCAGTATCCAGCTCCTTGAAATTGAAGAGAGGCACCAGCTTGAGATATTAAACCAGCCATATTATTTCTAGAAGCTAACCAGAAGAAACCCTTTGAGCGAACAACTTCTTGTGGGAAGTTGTTTAACCATTGCTCCCATCTTTTTGGATGAAACGGGCGTTTTCTTTTATAAACAAATGAGCTAATGCCATATTCCTCCGTTTCCGGTATATGTTCTTCATTTAATTCTTTTATCCAGCCAGCACCACTAGAAGCCTTTTCAAAATCAAATAAATGACGATCTAATAGGATAGAAGTATCGATAACACCATTTGCAATTGTATGGATTTCTGCATCCGGATTCATTTTTCGTAAGAATGCTTGAAAAGCATCTAGATAAGCAGGAGTGACTAAATCTATTTTCGATACAAGTAAAATATCAGCAAATTCAATTTGATCGATTAATAAATCGGAGACGTCTCTTTGATCGTATTCATCGTCTGTTTGTTTTCTTTCTAGTAATGTTTCTCCACTTTCATAATCAGTCCAAAAACGAAATGCGTCTATTACTGTGATCATGGCATCTAACTTGCAAAATTTAGATAAGTCAATTCCCACTGCATCATCGATATATGTAAAGGTTTGGGCAACTGGAATTGGTTCAGAAATGCCGGTGGATTCGATCACAATGTAATCGATATCTCCCTGTTTAGCTAGCTTTTCTACTTCAATCATTAAATCTTCTCTTAGCGTGCAGCAAATACAACCGTTCGTTAGCTCCACAAGCTTTTCTTCTGTTCTAGAAAACCCACCATCTTGGATAAGCTGGGAGTCTATATTAATTTCACTCATATCATTTACGATGACCGCAATCTTCTTGCCTTCTTTATTGGCAAGTAAATGATTGAGTACTGTTGTTTTTCCTGCTCCTAGATATCCGCTTAACACAGTAACTGGAATTTGTGTTTGTATAGTCATTATATTCTCCTTTTTAAATCGTAATGGTTACGATTTAAATAATAAACGATGAAAAAGCAGAATGCAAGAGGAAAAAAGACAACCTTTTACAATCTCCTAACATAATTTCAATATGCACTACATAAACTTTCTATAGTATGAAGGGTGAAGAGATCGTTCAATCGAAAAGGAGAGATACTTATTGGGTTTGAATGAACGCAATGTGACGATGAAAGTTTCGAACAAACGGTTGAATACTTTACAATTTAGTTCTATTAGAAAGAAAGTACATACGAGCTTACAATGGTTCATTATGAAAAAAGCTAGACCCCCGCGATATAAATACATCCCGCTTCCTCCTAGGAAGTAAATAGACTTACGTCATCTCTTATGTAGAGATGGCGTTTTCCGCTTGGAAAAAAGTATAATAAACTAGAAAAGCGTAGGCGCTAGAAAGATACTAAAAGGAGGCTATTTTTATGAAAATTTATGCACATAGAGGTTGTTCAGGGACATATCCAGAAAATACGATAGCCGCATTTAAAGCGGCGGCAAGTTTGCCGATAGACGGTGTAGAGTTCGATGTACATATGACAAAAGACGGGGAACTTGTTGTCATCCACGATGAATCGATTGATCGCACTTCGAATGGTAGAGGTTTCATCAAGGATATGACACTTAAAGAATTACAAACTTTTGATTACGGGGCATGGTTTTCAACGGAATTCAAAGAGGAAAAAGTGCCTACGCTAAGTGAAGTATTAGATGTGTTTAAAGGAACACATCATCATATTAATATTGAATTAAAATCAGATGTTTTTCCTTATGAAGGGATGGAACAGAAAGTAATAGAGATATTAAAACAGTATCGACTGGAAGACAGGGTCGTTATTTCGTCATTCAACCATGAAATGATTCAACAGGTAAAAAAACTAGCCCCACATATCGAAACGGCTATTTTATTTATGGAAGTGATGGTTGACCCTCAAGAATACGCAGAAAAAGTTGGAGCTGATGCACTTCATGCCTTTTTTCCAACTGCATTGCGGAAAATGGGAAAAGAGATCATCGCGAGTGGAAAGCAGCTGCGTGTTTTTACAGTAAATGAAGAAGCCTATGCTGAGGTGCTTCAAGCTGTTGGAGTGCATGCTATCTTTACAGATTATCCGGAAAAAGTGTATAACTATTTGAATAAATGAATAATTAGGAAATTTATTGATTGCATAATGGAATGATGTAGGGAATAATTAGAGTACAAAGTAATGGGTGTTTATAGAGGTAATAGGACTGTTTGTCTTTTATTTTTATTTACGTATAAACACTTTGTACTTTTTATTATTAGTCCAAAAGGAGTATTATTTCTTATGTTGAAAGGTAATTTTCTAATGATATTACTTTCAGGTCTTGTCGTTGTAATATCGATTGTTGTATTTGTTCTTCATCAGATGGCTGAATTTTTGTCAGACTATCGACTAATGCTAGGAGTTCAGCCAACTTCAGAAGGGTTAACTCTCCTGTTATATGTGTTTATGATTATTCCAATTATCTTATGGATCATTTCAGCATTTTTATATAGAAAAAATGCACACCACAATTTATTGCCGACGCTTATCACCTTAACCCTTACGTTTGGCTCTATTGCGATAATTGCTGGAGGAAATGGACTTGTAGAATATCATTTCTCTATTTTTATGGTGATCGCAATGATTGCTTTTTTCGGTTCTATCAAACAGGTTGTCATAAGCACTGTAATTTTTGCTCTGCAACATTTCCTCGGATATTTGCTCTTTCCACAATTAGTATGTGGAACAACAGATTATCAATTTTCTCTTTTATTGATTCATGCACTTTTCTTACTTTTAACTAGTGGTGCCAATATTGCTTTGATTTTACAAAAAAATCTTTTAGAAAAAGAAAAAGAAGCAGAGCGTGAAAAGAATCAGGATGATAGTAAGAAAAGAGTAGTACATACATTAACTTCAACGATTCAAAATTTACAAAGTACATCAGAAGAGTTAGCGGCTGGTTCGATTGAATCGAATGAGGGGACAAAACACATACAGAGCGCCATACAGAAGCTTAGTCAGGCGATCGCAGAAGAAGTAAAGGGTGCAGAAAAAAGCGAACAACAAATTGACACGTTGAATCATAACTTAAGCCAGGTTCGAGATCTTGCGGAGGAGAGTAGAGACAAGTCCAAGCAAGTTTCTGAAAGTGCTATTAGTGGGAAAGAGTTAATCGGTAAGACGCAAATCCAATTCGGAAAAACACAAGAAATGGTCCATATCTTAGCAGAACGTTTAACGACTTACCAAAATGAAGTAAACGAAATTAGTGGCCTAGCAACTTCCATCACTAGTGTCTCAGACCAAACAAAACTATTAGCATTAAATGCTTCGATCGAAGCAGCAAGAGCAGGAGAGTACGGGGCGGGGTTTGCGGTTGTAGCTAGTGAAGTAGGAAAACTAGCTACACAATCAGAAAGCACCTCCTCTAAAATACAACAGGTAGTATTGAAAATTAGCAAGGATTCAGAAGTAATATTAAACGATATTAAAATTGTACTGAGCGAACTGAAACTTAGTAGAGATTATATGGATAAATCTGAGGAGACATTTCATCAGATAACAGAAGAAACGATTAATACATCTGACTACCTGAGTAATTCTGCAAAATATATTGCAAAAGTAAATCAATCCTCACAAGTATTGACGAGTAATATTCAACAAATAAATCAATTATTAAAAAGAAACGAAGAAGATATCCACCAAATTTCTGCGGCTACAGAAGAACAACTAGTGTCCTTCGAATCACTTGTCATCCTATCTGATTCTTTACAGCATCTATCCGAAGAAATAAGTATGGTTGCCAAAGAAATGAACGAAGATTAATAGAACAAGGACGTCCCCTTAGTCGAAGCTCAACTGACGAAGGAGACGTCCTTTTCTTATTGCATAGAAGAACAAAAAGCTTAGACGTTTAATAAGGTATGGCATTTTTTATATCGTACTTGATAGAGATAATGCGTCTTAGAAAGTAGAATGAAATACACACTAAGATCTTCGCAACAGACCGCGAAAATCATATAGGTACCTCATGCGCTAATATATACTATACTACCCATGCGCTCGTAAATCGTGGGTATCCGCTCCCAAACAAGCGCTATGCGCTCCTAAAAACTGTTTGCGCTCATACATACTACCTATGCGCTCGTAAATCTTCGGTATCCGCTCTTAAACAACCGCCATGCGCTCCTAAAAACTGTTTGCGCTCATACATGCTACCCATGCGCTCGTAAATCGTGGGTATCCGCTCCCAAACAAGCGCTATGCGCTCCTAAAAACTGTTTGCGCTCATAAATACTACCCATGCGCTCGTAAATCTTTGGTATCCGCTCCCAAACGAACGCCATTCGCTCCTAAAAACCGTTTGCGCTCATATATACTACCCATGCGCTCGTAAATCGTGGGTATCCGCTCCTAGCAGAAGTCAGTATGTCAATTTCGGCAAGCTTTGAGACATATTGTCCCTTTTTTGTGTGGGATTCCATTCATTGTTTCTCTTGCTAAATGCGCTCAAGGTGCTATTGTTTATTTTTTTAACAACAAATACATAAAATATGGAGCGCCGATTAGAGCAACCATTATTCCAGCAGGAATCCCGTTTGGCTCTACTACATTTCGACCAATTGTATCTGCAAATAGTAATAGCCAACCGCCGATTAATATCGCAACAGGGACAAATAATTGGTGTCTAGGCCCGACTATTGCTTTTGCAATATGAGGTGCCATCAATCCGATAAAGGCAATTCCTCCTGTAACGGAAACAGCGGAAGCTGCAAGTGCAACCGCAGCGAGTAAGAGAACGATTCGCTCTT
Source organism: Psychrobacillus sp. NPDC093180 (assembly GCF_044754065.1). NCBI lineage: Bacteria > Bacillati > Bacillota > Bacilli > Caryophanales > Bacillaceae > Psychrobacillus > Psychrobacillus sp. NPDC093180. Next base: position 160,828 of record NZ_JBIVOJ010000003.1, read on the forward strand.
TCTCAAGGGACATCCCAACTCCAATGGCCACTGGTTGACTTAAGCCAAGTATATTTAACTTATTCGCTTTATATAAAGTGAATGGGATTAGAACAACTAGCCATGGAAGTAATGCTAAGATGAATGGCCAATCAGACCCCCAAATATTACCGGCTAGCCACTTAGAGATAAAATCAACTTTTTCACGTTCAGTTGATGAAATAATGACAATCATTAATCCAGATAAAGCCATTGAAAATCCTATACCTACAAGTACTAATCGAACAGGCTGTAACCCTGCTTTTCGATTGTAGGACAGTATGTAAATAAAAAATGCTGTAAGTAAAGCCCCGATAAATGCCATAAAAGGAAGCATATATACAAACGAACCAGGTTCGATAGGAGAATATAAGAAGAACAAAGAAATTGCTACTCCTGCTCCGGAATTTATACCAATAATACCTGGATCCGCCAAATCATTACGTGTAATCCCTTGTAAAATCGCACCTGACAAAGCTAGTGCCATTCCTGCAAGTAATGTAATAATAATGCGGGGTAAACGAATGGAAAATAACACAAACTCTTCTTTGAATGTACCTTGTCCAAATAGTGTAGGTATCAAACGATCAAATGATAAAGAAGAATAACCGATACCAGCACTAAGAATAGCGGTAGTCAGTATTAAAATAGATAAAATCACAACAAGCACTCGTTGTTTTTTGATAACTCCTTTTGGAATCATTGGAATGCGCCTCCTCCTTTACGAACAACAAGAAGAAAGAAAGGCAGTCCCATGATCGCAATAATTGCTGCAACCGGTGTCTCATAAGGAATGTTAATCGTTCTTCCAAGCGTGTCAGCAACTAGCATAAGAATAGCTCCAGCTATGACCGACATGGGAATGATTGAGCGATAATCAGTTCCAACAATAGCTCGAACAATATGAGGAACCATTAATCCGATAAAAGCCATATTCCCTACAAGTGCAACAGATGCCCCTGCGAGTAGTATGATGACGATAAATAGAATGGATTTTATGAGAACTGTTTTCTGGCCTAATCCTACTGCAACTTCTTCATTTAAGCTCAAAATAGTAAGTTGTCGAGAAAGTAAGAGAGCGATTAAAATTCCTATGCATACAAAAGGAATAATAATAGATAACTGGCCCCAATTCGTTCCGATAAGCCCTCCTGCTGTCCACATATTTACGTTTTTCGATATTTTGAAGTAAATACCGACTCCATCTGCGATAGCATATAAAAAAGCGGAAACGGCAGCACCAGCAAGCACGATTCGAAGGGGAGAGAATCCTCCTTTTTTCATCGCTCCGATACTAAATACCATAATGGCGCCTATTGCAGCTCCAATAAAGCAGGCAATTGTGATTCCAAAATAATTTACCATAGGAAAAAAAGCGAGTGTTACAGCGAGTGCAGCATTCGCTCCCGAGGTAAGCCCTAGCAGTCCAGGATCAGCAAGAGGATTTCTTGTAATTCCTTGCATAATAGCTCCTGAAACAGCAAGTGCCGCACCTACAACGACTGCTCCTACTTCTCTAGGAAAACGAATTTCACGAAGTATATTTATTTGATCATTTTTCAAGTTAGAAAATAAAGCATTCCACACATCTTGTAGGGAAGTTTCGGCTGCTCCGAAAATCATTGCAATAATAAATATAGCGAAAAGTAACAATAACCCGATTATGAACTTTATGCTAAAACGAATAGAAGATTTCATCGTTCGTTTCCTTTCTATACAATAAGAGGGGAGGAATTCCAAAACCGAATTCCTCCACGACTATTATTTGCTGTTTAAAAAGTGTTCTTGGAAGAATTCAAGTTGATAATCTAATGTGATTGGATCATTAAAATAAAACTCTTCCATTGGTGCTTCAAACACTCTATTATTTTTTACAGCAGGTATATTTTTATAAGTATCTGTATTTTGGAATGAATTGTCTGCAGCTGTTGATTTACTTAAGATCACATAATCGCCTGCAAATTCAGGAAGTACTTCTAAAGACAAAGCATAGTATCCAGGCTCTAAAGCGGATTCTTCTACTTTCTTAGGCATTTTTAAGCCCATTTCTTGATAAAGAATCTCTGTTCCACGGCCCCAGTTATTGCCGTATACATATAATTGTTTATCGAAGTTTTCAATTACTGATACAGTAGCATCTTCACCGATAGCAGCTTTAATTTCTTCGCCAGTAGACTTCGCACGTTTTTTAAAGTCATCGACCCAATCTTGTGCTTCTTTTTCTTTATTTAGTAGTTTACCAATCTCTACTTCCTGTGTTAAATAATCTACCTTCCCATAAGTAAATGTTACAGTTGGTGCGATCTCTTTTAATTTATCTAAATTTTGTACTGTAGAATATCCAATAATTAAATCTGGATCTAGTTCAATAATTTTCTCTAGGTTTTCTTCCGATACTTCTTCCACATCTTTGAAATATTTATCATATCGTGGATTTTGTTTAGACCAAGGATCCACGCCAACTATATTTACATCAAGTGCAGCAACGTGACCAGCATAAGCAAGAACCACTACACGTTTTGGATCAGCTGGTACTTCAATCGGACCTTCTTCTGATTGGTAGGTAATAGTAGAGGATTCTTCTTTTCCCTTGTCAGATGAAGTACTTGTTTTTGTTTCAGTTGTTTCGTTATTGCAAGCAGTTAAAGCTAGTACGAATAAGAACAATATTGGCAATAAGAATTTTTTCATCATGTTATTCTCCCTTAAGTAAATTGTATGTAATACACATAGGTTTATTTGTTCTCGGATCCAATCCAATTTCTGCATCTATTTGGAAAACGTCTCGTAGTACCTCTTTTGATATAACCTCTTCACAGCTACCTGCTTTTACAATTTGCCCAGCTTTTAAGGCAATAATATTGTCTGCAAAGCGTGCTGCTTGATTGAGATCATGTAAAACCATCACAATGGTACGTTTTTCTTCTTTGTTTAGTTTTTGTAAAAGCTCAAGAACTTCTAGTTGATGTGCCATATCTAAATAGGTAGTTGGTTCATCTAAAAAAATGATTTCGGTTTCTTGCGCTAGTGCCATGGCAATCCAAACACGTTGACGTTGTCCACCCGATAATGCATCAACTGGAAAGTATTTAAAATCTAGCGTTCCAGTAACTTCAAGCGCCCAATCGATCACTTCGTAATCTTTGGTTGTAAGTCGACCAAAACCAGTTTGGTAGGGGAATCTACCATAGGAAACAAGCTCTCCTACTGTAAGACCCGCCGCACTTTCAGGTGTTTGCGGTAATATTGCCATTTTTTTGGCGAGATGTTTTGTATTCTCTTTTGTTACACTTTTTCCATCTAATACAATCGAGCCAGACTGATGAGAGATGATTCGTGTAATAGCTTTTAAAAGGGTAGATTTTCCACAGCCGTTAGGTCCAATGATGGTTGTAATTTGTTGATCTGGAATTTGTACAGACAGATCTTTTACAATTAAACGCTCGCCGTAGCCAATAGATAAATCATCTGTGTAAAGACGGACCATGCCGAAACCTCCAAACTTAATCTTGCAATTTTCGGTGATAACGATTATCATTATCACAATAGCAACTATATGTAAATTTAGGCATAATGTCAACAATAAATTTTAGGAGACTAAAAAATGAATGATATATTTGATGTAACGATCATTGGTGGAGGTCCTGCTGGACTATATTCTGCGTTCTATAGTGGGCTTCGAGAATTGAAAACAAAGATTATCGAGTTTCAACCTTATTTAGGTGGAAAAATACATGTTTATCCAGAGAAAATGATTTGGGATGTAGGGGGGCAACCTCCAATTCCAGGGGAACGATTAATCGAGCAATTAGTACAGCAAGGTCTTACTTTTGATCCAGAAGTTGTTTTAAATGAGAAAGTGGAGTCTATCACTAGAGACAATCAACAAATTTTTTGTTTAAAAACGGCTTCAGGTCAAATGCATTATTCTAAAACAATTATTTTAGCTGTTGGTGGGGGAATCCTTAATCCTTTGAAGTTAGATATCGAAGGAGCAGAGCGATTCGAAGTAAGCAATTTAAATTACACCGTAAAATCTATTCAACGATTTAAAGATAAGACAGTTGTTATTTCCGGTGGAGGAAATTCAGCAGTGGATTGGGCTAATGAGCTAGAGCCAATTGCGAAGAAGGTTTATGTGACATATCGAAAAGATGCTTTAAATGGTCATGAAGCACAAGTAAGTCAATTATTATCAAGCTCTGCGACAGTCTTTTTCAATACTTCCATTTCCAAACTAATCGCCTCCCAAAGTCATGATGTAGTTGAAAAGGTGGCTTTAACAAATCATGAAACGGGAGAAGTAACCTTCTTAGAAATAGATGAAGTGATTATTAATCATGGATATGAAAGAGAAGCGGAACTTCTTAAAAATAGTGATGTGGATATTGCGATGGTAGAGGACTTCTATGTGGACGGTTCTAGTATGAGCGAGTCATCTGTGGAAGGTATTTATGCAGCCGGTGATATATTGGCACATCCCGGAAAATTACATCTAATAGCAGGAACGTTCCAAGATGCAGCAAATGCAGTAAACAAAGCGAAACAATTCTTACAACCAGATGCAACTAAATGGGCAATGGTCTCTTCTCATAACGACATTTTCAAAGAAAAAAATAAAAAGTTGATCAAGCAGCTCGTTTAATCGAAAAAGGGTTTTTCAATTAATTGAGTAATAACTAGATTTTGACGATAAGAAAAAGTTGCCATCCAGTAGAAAAATACTGGATGGCAACTTTTGTTTCACCATTTTGCTTTGCGTTCTACGATACAACCTAACATTTCTCGGATATGTATGGGAGGACCTTCTTCTAATTGAATTTTACCATTATAGTAACCCATCATTTGATTGACTTCCGTAGTAGCAAGTTTTATATCCGTTTTTGCCGTTCGGTGGAAAAAAGGGGTAAATGTTAAATCTACTTCCTTTGAAAATTTGGTTTTCACTTTCCAAGGTAACATGAAATTATTGGTATCATAAGTAAACAACAAGTCCTCATGAATTTTCATTAGTTTTCCGTCTATGAATATTGCATTTTCAGTCATACCCGTACCATCTGTCCATTTACCACCAAAGTTTAAGCCAATGCGTCTAAAACCGACCCGTTGAGAAGCAAATCCCCAATTCCATGTTGCTACTCTAGGGAGAATTCCTCTGCTGTAATCGAGTACAGCAAAGTTATCCTCTGCTTGAAAAGCATAACGGGCATCCCCCATTTTTACAAATCCAAAAGTAGGTAATATATGATGCTTTGCAGTAAATTGAAATTGCGTTCGATTCCAAGGGATGACGACATTCAATGACTCATCTTCTATAGGATGTGAAATATGTAAATCAGCATGCAAAAAGTCTCCATCAAAGTCTGGTATCGTTATAGTCATATGCGTTTCGTTTTGTATATATAATAGTTGGATAGACATCTCCTTCGAATGAAGGTAAACACTTTCTAAAACGTTCGAAGGCATTTTTACTTTATTGCCTAAAGGAATAGTAACTGTTTTTTCAACATATCGCTGTGTTTCATAATTTAAAAAATAGACAGTGCAAATTGCAGCATAATCTAAATGAATAATAGTTGCAGAAAAGAGTATATCATCTCCAAAGACACACCAGTAATTCCACTTTTTCTTCCGCATATAATGACCTTTTAAATTGCTCTCAATGATTGGTTTTTTTGCATATCCAATTGCCTTGGGATTCAAATTACCTTTTTCATCACATAGCAATGTCGACTCGGTAATTTCTTTTTCTGCATGCTGTATCACTAGCCATCTTCCCTTCTAAAAAGTAGGTTGCCATCAAAAAAATAAAATGAAATTCATTGACTCAATACTAGCATATAATTCCTCTGAAATCATATAAACAAATAGAAGGAGGTTGAAAATTGGCAACTTATAACCGTGATGCTGCGGTAGCTTATGCTCAAAAGTGGTGGAATAGCTACAACCCCAAGTTTCCTGTTTTTGATGTGGATTGTACCAATTATATTTCACAATGCTTGTTTGCCGGTGGTGCCCCTATGAGAGGACAATTTAATCGAGAAAGGGGATGGTGGTTAGGGAATAACACTTGGAGCTTGAGTTGGAGTACACCTCATTCCTTACGCTGGTATTTGGCAGGTTCGACAATCGGATTACAGGCAACCCAAGTGGATTCACCGACTAAACTAATCCCAGGAGATCTAATTTTTTATGATTTTGAAGGGGACGGAAGATACGACCATTCGACGATTGTAACGAGTGTTCAAGATGGAATCCCTTATGTAAACGCGCATACGAATAATAGCCGAAACCGACATTGGAACTATGCAGATTCCTATGCACATACACCAAATACGAAGTATGTCTTTTTTCATGTAAAAGATCAGTTTTAATAGAAAAAGGGCAACTGTATTTTAGTATCTAGGAACGCTTTATTCTAATCGAAAGGCGGAAGTGGGATAGAGAAAGACTGAGCAGCCAAAATTGCATCTTTGGCTGCTTTTATCTTGTACGATGGACGAACAGCTACCACATGATTACTGAAAAAATGTGCAGGAATCCGGCGAAGCCGTATCCCTGCACATCTAGAGGACTTGATAATGGTTTTTATTAAGGCACGTACCAAAGGACAGCTAATGTCTCTTCTCCAGCATGAACTGCTAAAACGGTGCTGATTTCACCAATCTCGATTTTAATATGAGGTGTTTGAAGTAAAATCGCCTCTTTTAAACTTTCAGCTTGGGCTAGTGCATTAGAATGCATGATATATACTAATTTGGCACCTTCTTGTTCAACTGATTCTCCAACTCTGTCGATCAAATATTGAACTGCTTTTTTCTGAGAGCGAACTTTATCCAGCTCTTGCAATTCACCTTTCTTATTAATCTGTATAATTGGTTTTATTTTCAATAAACTACCCAAATAAAATTGGGCACTACTCAATCTTCCACCTTTATATAACTGAGTTAAGTTGCCGATTAGAATGTAATTCCGAAATTTAGAAGTTTCCTTTCTTAACAAAGCTGCAATTTCATCAAAAGGTAGACCTTGTGCTTGCCACTCCAGACCTTTTTCCACGAGTCCTGTTATACCAGCAGATAAAGAAAGAGAATCGACGCATTCCATTAGTACTTCTGCTATTTCCGCGCCGCTTATGGAAGAAGAAATCGTTCCACTCAAACTATTGGAAACATGTATTGCAATGATGGACTCATATTCTTTACTTAGCTTTGTATAAACTTCCGCAAATTCTCCAGCGGATGGTTGAGAAGTTTTTACTGGATCTGTCCCGTTCCTAATACGTTCATATAGCTGTTCAGAGGTTAAGTCCACTCCATCTATAAATTGCTGTTGACCAAAATGAATATTAAGTGGAATTTCGAAAACATCTGGATGATTTTTTAAAAAGGAATTCACATAAGCAGTGCTATCTACAACCCAAGCAATTTTTTTCAAAGTCATGTTTGACATCCTATCTCATACATTATTTATTTTTAAGTAATTATAGCATATGTATCCGTTTACAACACACATGATTCTAGAAAAATACTATCAAATAAATAGTAATTATTTCGTGGATTTCCACCAACGCGCATTCCAAGATTCTAAAATATCCAACCGGTGACGATATAGAATGAGAAGAATTGCAATAGACAGTGGCCAGAGATGGGAAAAAGTAGGAACTATCCAGCATAAAATAGCATATGCACTAAAGGCGATGGACATACTTAATGTTGCGCTTCTTAATAATGCGATTACTAGTACAAAACATAGGGCCATGATCCCAAATAAGGATGGATTTAAAACGAGTGCTACTCCTATAAAAGTAGCGATTCCTTTACCGCCTTTAAAGTGGAGCCAGAAAGGAAACATATGACCGACAATACCTAATAACCCTCCAATGGCAATAACCTCATAAGAAAAATGATAATAAAAGCCAATATAGAGGATAAGCACCCCTTTCAGCGCATCTCCCAAAAAAGTTAAGAAAAATGCCATTTTCCCAAGAACAGCACCTGCATTTCTCGCTCCTAAGTTGCCACTACGCATTTTAGTTAAGTCCGTTTTTTTCCATTTTCCAATCCACCAAGCAGTAAGAAAGGTTCCTATAAAATAACTGGTTAACCAATAAAGAATCATAAGATCACCTCGAAACTGTTTTTATGTAAAATAGCAAGCCTTTTAATATAACGTTTTAATTGGTATGATGTTAGTAATAATGGATGCTATAGAAAAGGGAGTTTTTCATACAATGATGCAACAATCATTAACTATTCGTGATGCAATTATTCAAAGAAGGTCGATCAAGGCATTTAATGGACAACCCGTCGAAAAAGATACTTTACTTTCTATTATGGAAGATTCTACTTGGGCACCGAATCATCAAAATAGACAGCCTTGGCGTTTTGTCGTTGCTTGCGGGAAAGAGCTTTTAGATTTATATGAAGTGTTGAAAGAATTTGCAATCCCGAAGTGGAAAGAGCTGTCGGATGAAGAATTAGAAAAACAAATGAAAAAGTTTAAAAGTCCAGGAGGCTATATTTTTGTTGTTGTCCCGGAAGATGCACGTCAAAAAGAGCGTTTAGAAGACTATGCTGCTGCAAGTATGCTTATTCAAAATATCCAATTGCTTGCTTGGGATCGTGGCATTGGATCATGCTGGAAAACACCAGGCTTTTTAGATAATCCTAAATTCCGTGAAGCACTTGGAGTAAAACAAGGGGAACGCATCATTAGTATGTTACAGGTTGGCTATTTTGACGAAATGCCAAAACCGAAAGAACGAAAACATGTCGATGAATTAATTACGATATTTGGTGAATAAAATAGAGCTATCTCCTCAACGGGGGATAGCTCTATTTTGTTTTAAGATAGGATGCTTTATTTTTTTAGTTGCTCTTTAGTTAGATCTGCTAGTTCGTAGTAATAATCACCAATAACTCTTAACCCTTGGTCAAAGTTTTCTAAATGGAAATGCTCATTTGGTGCATGGAAATTTTCAGATGATAAACCGAAGCCCATTAATACTACAGGTAAGCCAAGTATTTCATCGAAAGCAGCTACGATTGGGATAGAACCGCCACCCCGTGTGTATGCTGTTGGAACATGATACACTTTTTCATAACTACGACCAGCTGCTTGAATAGCAGGATGATCAAAAGGAGTGATAAATGGTTTACCTTTATCAAATTCAGTGACCGTAACTGTAACACCAGTCGGTTTATTTTTTTCGATATGTGCTTTTAATTTCGCAACGATTTCGTCCGGATCTTGGTCTGGCACTAAACGGCAAGTAATTTTTGCTCCAGCTTCACTTGGTAATACTGTTTTAATGCCTTCTCCAGAAAATCCTCCAAATACACCGTTCACTTCAAGCGTTGGGCGAGCCCAAACACGTTCTAAATGAGAAAAACCTTTCTCACCGAAAAGCTCCTCGACTCCAACTTCTTTTTTCAATTCTTCTTCGTCAAAGCCAAGTGCTTTATACGCTTCACGTTCCTCATCAAGTAGGGGACGTACATTCTCATAAAATCCTTCTACTTGAATAGTACCTTCAGCGTCACGGAAAGAGTCTAATACCGACACGAGTGCATGGATAGAGTTTTGAACTCCGCCTCCGTAAAGACCAGAGTGTAGGTCACCTTTAGCTCCTTTTACGTCGATTTGAACGCCGCAAAGACCACGTAACCCGTAGCATACAGCTGGTTGTCCTGGACCTTGCATACCAGTATCAGAAATAACGATGACGTCTGCAGCGAGGTTGGCTTTGTTTTCTTCTATATATGCTTCTAAGTTTGGACTGCCAACTTCTTCTTCGCCCTCTATTAAAAATTTTACGTTAACTGGAAGTGCACCCTCCGTTTGAAGAAGTGCTTCTACTGCTTTTACATGCATGAACACTTGACCTTTATCGTCACTAGCACCACGAGCAAATAGCTTGTTGTCACGGACTTCAGGTTCAAACGGCTCTGATTCCCAAAGGTTCAGTGGATCAACAGGTTGTACATCATAATGGCCATATACAAGGATTGTTGGTTTGCCTTCTGCATGCAACCAATCCGCATATACGACAGGATGTCCATTTGTTTTATCAATGATTACATTTTCTAATCCGGCTTTTGTGCAAGAGTCCGCTAACCACTCAGCACCCTTTTGCATATCTGCTTTATGTTCTGATAAAGAAGAGATACTTGGTATGCGTAAAAACTGTTTTAATTCTTCTAAATGTGCTTCGCGTTTTTCTGTAAAGTAATTATTTAACGCTGTTAAATGACTCACTTGGATCCCTCTTTTCATGAAATTTCGTGAATAGAAATAGTATAGCATAAGAATTGTGACAACTAAAATCGTAGTGTGCTATAGTAGTAAAAAGAAATAAGGAACGATGTTATTATTTTAGGAGGATACAAAATTGTACATAGAATTTGTACTTTTAGCATTTGCATTACTGGTTTCATTCTTTTTATCGGGAAGTGAAACCGCTTTAATGACAGTAAATAGGATGAAGGTCCGACTGCGAGCTGAACAAGGTGACAGAGCAGCGGAAAGATTGCTCGTTCTTTTATTAAAGTCGGACCGAATGATTGTTACGATATTAATAGGGAACACGATTGCGAATGTAGCCATGACTGTCTTAGTTATTTTCATTGCGGAAAGTCATGGTTGGAATATTGTTTGGTCTGTGATCATACTGACCGTGATTATTATATTATTTGCAGAAGTATTACCAAAAACAATCGCTGCCACTTTTTCGGAAAGAATTGTGTATATTGTTGCTCCGATGATTCGATTATTAGTCGGACTATTGAGACCAATAACTTTTCTAGTTGCTGAATTCATCAATATGTTGATCCGAATTGGGTCTAAAGGTGCGGTAAAGGAAACGATTATCACGAAAGAAGAACTGTTGAATATGGTTGACATAGCATCCACAGATGGCACATTTGAAGAAGAGGAATCCGAGCGCATAAAAGGTATACTCGATTTTCCAAACAAAGATGTATCGGACGTATTATTTACACATCGTACCGAAATGGTGGCATTATCGATAGAATCTACATACGAAGAAGTGCGAGATACGATACTCGAGCATTCTTATACGAGATATCCTGTGTATGATGAAAATTTAGACACGGTAGTTGGGATGTTCTATTCGAAAAAGCTGATCGAATGGTCTATGGACCCATCGTTAAAGTTAGAAACGCTTATTGATAGAGAACCACTGTTTGTCGTGCAAAATTTAAGTGTGGAAAAAGTATTTGAACTGATGCTCACGCATAAAAAGCATATGGCTATTGTGTTAGATGAATACGGTGGTACGCTTGGAATTGTAACCCATGAAGATTTAATCGAAGAAATGATTGGGCAAGAAATAGAAGACGAAACAGATGACGATGAAGAAATATTAATTCATGAAATGACGGAAAGTCGTCTTATCTGCGCTGGTCGCGTAGAAATAGAAGAAGTAAATTTAATCTTTGATTTATCTATCGTAAACGAAAATGAAACAATCGGAGGATTCGTACTAGATCAGCTCGGGCATGTTCCAGTAGAAGGCGAGCAATTTACTTACGAGAACTTATTGATCGAGATTAATGAAATGGATCGTAGCCGAATTGTGACACTAACGATTACAAAAAGAGAAGACCCAGCAGTTGATGAAGCGCAAGAGGAGTAATACTTCCTTTTGCGTTTTTCTTTTGGCTTAGGGAATTATAAGTTGTATGACTTGTCGATTAGTATAGGGGAACTGGGACTTAGTGAGTTCGAAGAAAGTGTCTACTGGTATTTAGCGCGGCGGCGCTTCGCTTTCCCGCAGGAGTCTCGCCCCGCCGCACTAAATCCCTCCAATTATGTAGAGGCAGAATAAGTATATCCAATAAATGGCTAAGGGCAACCAAAAGCTGTCGAAAGCAACCAACTCTAATCTAAGAGCAACCAAATGAATTGTAAGAGCAACTAGTTGCAGTCTTACAGCAACCTAATGAATGGTGAGAGCAACCAATATTTCATAACCCAAGATTACTTGGAATGATACACCGATATGAATTAATATTATTTGGGATTATATTACAAAAAGTTTCTGCTTGCTTGAATTTGTCGCGTTCGCGGCTTATTACGTTGCGTTAACCATTTATTGGAATTTAATGCATTATCCTTCATAGATTGTAGCGAAAGGGCGTCGACTCTAGCCGGAATAGCTTAAGCTGAAGTCCATGGACTGAGCTTAGCGAAGGAAGCGGCTGAAGCCAAGCCAGCGTAAAGTGTACGTCCTGCAGCGGAAATCTTAGCGGATTCTTTATTCAATTCACTACGTCGCAGTTTCCCTATTATGCGCGACATACCAATTTTATTGCTCATTTTCATTTCTCCTATTGAAGCGGAAATAGGCGTTTTCATTTTTCTAACTTACACGATTGTAATTATATTGAAAGAGAATACGATAGAGGGTAAGGTTCGGATTTGGCATTATAGAGTTATAAAGAAAAGCCGAGCGGAGGAATAAAAAATGCAAGTTCAAATTGAAAATATTTACGAAGAATATAACCGATACATATATTACTTATGCTTGAAACTAACTAAAAATCAAATAGATGCAGAAGATTTAATGCAAGAAGTATGGATGAAAGTTGTACGATATGAATCCTATATGAAAGAAGTGGACCATGTAAAAGCTTGGTTAACGACTATTTGTATGAATACTTTTCGCGACAGATACCGTAAACAAGTAAGACGTAGCAAATACGTTGCCAATCAACCAGAGCAACTAGATATTTCTTTATTGGATTTAATTGCTGCAGATGTTTTATCTGTAGAAGAGCAGTTGGAGAAAGAAGATGTAGGAGAAATTATTCGTTCCAAAGTTGCTGAATTAGATGGCATCTACCAAAAGACAGTGATGTATTTCTACGTACATCAATTTTCACTGATGGAAATTGCAGAAGTGATGAAAGTTTCCATCGGTACAGTAAAATCACGATTATTTAGAGCGAAGCAACGTCTAAAAGAGCTCATCATGAGTGATGAAGTTGCAAAAGATTCATTAGTTTTAGTGTAATGTGAAAGAGCTTCCCCTTGTTCGAATGCGACAAGTGGAGGCTTTTTTGTTTCGGGGAAAGGGGAGAGCAAAGAGGAGTGCGAACCGAGCTAAGTATCACCACCACCCGAGCAATCACCTCAGTAAACCGCGCATATATTGATGCAAATCGAGCAATAAGTATCGCCACTCGAGCAATCACCTCAATAAACCGCGCATATATTGATGCAAACCGAGCAATTAAGTAGAGGTCGAGCAATAAGTATCGCCACTCGAGCAATCACCTCAATAAACCGCGCATATATTGATGCAAATCGAGCAATTAAGTAGAGATCGAGCAATAAGCATCGCCACTCGAGCAATCACCTCAGTAAACCGCGCATATATTGATGCAAACCGAGCAATTAAGTAGAGGTCGAGCAATAAGCATCGCTATCCAAGCAATCACCTCAAGGATTCGCATATTACCGAGCACGATTTTCCAGCATCATAACCAACTAAAAACCCCAAGCACAAAATGCTTGGGGTCACCAAAATACTATTCTTCTACAACCTCTTTACCAGTAGAGAACCATTCTTCCACGTTCCATACTTTCGTTACTAATCCTTCATAAAACTCAGGCTCATGGCTGACGAGGACGATTGTGCCTTTAAATTCTTTCATCGCACGCTTTAATTCTTCTTTTGCATGGATGTCTAAATGGTTTGTCGGCTCATCGAATATTAACCAGTTGCTTTCTTCCATCATAAGCTTACATAAACGGACTTTTGCTTGTTCGCCACCGCTTAAAGAAGAAAGTGGGCGAGAGATATGCTCACTTTTCAAACCAGTACGAGCTAGAGCGGCACGAACTTGGTTTTGTTCCATACTAGGATAAGTTTCCCAAATGGATTCAATTGGTGTAATATTACCAGCTTTTACTTCTTGCTCGAAGTAAGAAGGGTATAAGAAATCCCCGCGGATTACTTTTCCGCCTAGTGCAGGAATCTTACCTAAAATTGTTTTCAGTAAGGTCGATTTACCGATACCATTCATACCAACAAGTGCAATTTTTTCTCCACGCTCAATGGTAAATGTAAGTGGTGGGAGCAGTGGATTATCATAACCAATTTGTAAATGCTCTGCTTCGACTACGTAACGTCCAGAGCTACGTGATTCTTTAAAACCGAATTCTGGTTTAGCGGCAGTTTCTGGACGATCAATGCGTTCGATGCGGTCCAATTGTTTTTGTCGAGATTTTGCACGACCAGTTGTAGAGTATCGTGCTTTGTTTTTGGCGATGAAATCTTCTTGTTTTTTAATGAATTCTTGTTGCTTTTCATAAGCGTCGATATGCTGCCTTTTATTCAACTCAGCAAGCTCTAAAAACTTTTCGTAAGAAGCTGTGTAGCGTGTAAGCTTAGAGAATTCTAAGTGGAAAATAACATCAACAATGCCATTCATGAATTCCGTATCATGGGAGATCAATAGAAATGCATAGGGATAGTTCTTCAAGTAATTGGATAGCCAATTAACATGCTCTTCGTCTAAATAGTTGGTAGGCTCGTCCAATAAAAGCACTTTTGGCTTTTCTAATAATAGTTTTGCCAATAGAACTTTCGTACGCTGACCACCAGAAAGTGCTTCCACAGGTCGATCTAAACCAATAGCATCTAGGCCAAGCCCACGTGCAACTTCTTCTACTTTCATATCTAGCGAATAAAAATCTCCGGCATCTAATACATCTTGTATTTCGGCCATTTTTTCTAGTAACACTTCTAATTCTTCTGGCGTTGCATCCGCCATTTTAGCAATGATTTCATTCAATTCTTCCTCTTTCTTATAAAGAGGTAAGAATGCATCACGTAATGTGTCGAACATTGAACGTCCTGGTTGCAGGCGAGTATGCTGATCTAAATAGCCGTAATGTGTACCAGGAAGCCATTCAACACGGCCTTCATCGTAAATGATTTCCCCTGTTAAAATATTCATCAATGTCGATTTTCCAACACCGTTTGCCCCAACAAGTCCAACGTGTTCACCTTCCACCAAGCGAAACGAAACTTCTTTAAAAAGCGTACGATCTCCGAATGTATGTCCCAAATTTTCTACATTTAATAAGCTCATATATTATTTCCTCCAAAAAGAAAGCTCAACGGACTATAGTGCCGCGAGCTGTTTGTTTAGTTCTGCAAGGTCTTCTTCCATTTTGGCTAATCTACGTTCGGCGTTTTCTACTTGAGTGGGGTGGCCATTCGACTCTAGTTTTTCCATGTCACCTTGTAATCGGATATAGTCCATTTTTAACTCAGCAATTTCCGCTTGTAGTTGATCTTTTGTCATGAATAATCACCTTCAGCTTTTTGCCCTATTGTAGCATAAAAATGGGTTTAACGTGCGATTTCTTCCTCAGCTTTTTTATTTGCAATCGTTTGTTCAATCAGTTCTACTACTTCTACTAAATTAGGAGTAAAGTCAAAGTTTTTTTGTTTGTGAATATAAGCTTTTCTACGATTATCATGCAGTATAATTTCCATAACGGCATTTTGTAAGTATGATTGTTTTATTTTCCGACCTAGCCCTAAATTTGCGAAGCCATGTCCTTCCTGCGGAAAGGCGTAATTCACTTCCTCCTCGTGTGCGCAAAGGATAATACATGGAATTTGGAATTGTGCTACTAAGAAAGGCATGTAAGAACCGGAAGTTATGACGATATCACTAGTAGTAATAAAAGAATCCGGCGTGGCTGTCTGGATAACCTTAATCGATTTTCTAGTGAGTGCAAACCGTTTAAGATCCAAGATATCATGCTTGTAGTGCTCATCTACTAAAACACTAATCTGCAAAGGAATATGAAGTTGCACAAGATGTCTAAGCGTTCGATATGTTAAGTTTTCTGGATCCTCATGTGGAAACGCGACAACAATATGTGGTGGATTCTGTGTCGTGTTATTATGTTTAGGAACAATTGCTTGGGATGGGATATATCCTGTTAGCCCATAAACAAAATGCTCTTTGGAAAGATCTTTTGGATTTTCATATAATGCTTGGAAAACAAGATCAGCTAGAGCACCGCCATCCCCGTGATCGTCAAAATGAATAAGTGGACAGTTCAAAGCTTTTAAACGGCGAATTAAATCCTTTTCAGAATTTCCACTATCATGGATTATACAATTGGGGTTAAAAGATTTCATTTCTTCTAGTAAATGTGCATTATTATTAAAAGCACATGTTTTAATATGTTTTTTTTCTAAATAGTTTAGAAGGCTTGTATTAGTACTAGGCACAAAAACCTTATAATCGGATGTTTTCAAAGCAGGTAACAGCGCATTCGCACGGTCAGCAGGGTATAAACCCCGGTGTGGTAATGTATTTAATAGATAAGCTAGTTTCATTATTCATCTTCCTTTCCTGTGCATATTCTTAATATTGTATGGAAAAGGACAGGTGTATATGACAACTAGAAATGCGAGGAGGGATTGAGGTGGCAAAAAGAACGGCCATCGTAGTGGGGGCTACGGGCTTTACCGGGCAACACTTAGTCAAACAATTATGTGAAAGTGAAGAATATGTTGCAGTGACGATAATTGCTCGAAGAAACATTACATACACACATGCAAAGCTAGATGTGAAGATTCGAGAATTCGATAAACTAGAAGAAAGAGATTTTGAAATTGCGGATGATTTATTTTGCTGTTTAGGGACCACGATGAAAAAAGCGAAAACAAGAGAAAACTTCGAAAAAGTAGATTTGGAATACCCACTTAGAATTGCTTCTTTAGCTAAAAAGCGTGGTATTCCCAACTTTCATGTTATCTCCGCCGCTGGATCCAGTAAAAGATCTCCTTTTTTCTATAGCCGTACAAAGGGAAGAATGGAGCAAGAGCTGATAGACTTAAAGCTACCGCATCTATTTATTTTCCGTCCTTCGTTATTGACGGGGGGACGGGCAGAATTTCGATTAGGGGAGCGGTTAGCAGAAGGAATTTTTCAATTAATCAATCCGATATTAGTCGGTCCATTTAGAGGCTTGCGGGCAATTGAAGGGAAGCAACTAGCATTTGCTATGTACCATTATGCAGTGCATGGAAGAACAATGAGTGTAAATACATATAAATCGAGCGATATTTTAAATGCTAGACCTATTGAAAAGAATGATGAAGAACCAATTACTAGAGAAGAGCTATTTGATTGGAGCAAGCGGAAAGATATTTTTGTAGAAGCTGATAAAATGCAGGAACAAACAAGTGACAATCTTCTCAGTCGAAAGAATGAACTTTTTTAGAACCATGCCAATTTTCTCACAAGAGAGCCCCTTCTTTGATACAATAAAGTACGGGTAAAGGAGGTTCTACAACGATGAAAATTCTACTCGTAGACGGAACAATTATCGGCACGAAAACTAGTGTCATTCTTGAAAAAGTGAAAGACTATATAGAGGAAATTAGTACAGAGCACACCCTAGAAATTATTCGATTTGCCAATTATGAGCATCAGTTTGTAGATGGCAGACCAATGGATCAATACAATGATGATATGAAGCTGCTTGTCAGTAAGTTCGAGCAAGCAGATGGATATATCATTGCAACACCGATTTTCCAAGGATCCATTCCAGGTGTTCTAAAAAACGCTTTTGACTTTTTACATCCGAAAACGATGCGATACAAACCGGTATCTATTGTTGCTAACGGTGGGACATATCAACATCACTTAGTAATCGAAAATCAGCTGAAGCCAATTTTGGATTACTTCAGATGTCTTGTGACACCAAATTATGTCTATACACACTCTAGCCATTTTGATACGAATAATGTAATCGTGGACGAAGATGTGCATAATCGTCTACGTGAATTAGCTCGTGTATTCGTGCAATATGCGGAAATGAGCAAAGGTCTTTGCAAAGAGCCAATTGATACGCATTAAATAAGTCAGAGGATATCCCATTCAGTTGGTGGTATCCTTTTTTAATTTTAAAATAAATGAACTTTTTCCTTACTCGGATGTCTAATAGATAATAACAACTGGAATGGGGTGATGGGATGGAGGAAGTGGAGCTTGCAAGTAAAGCGATCAAGCGAGATGAACAAGCATTTTTACAGCTTATACAACTGCATAAATACGCTCTTTATCGAACGGCTTTGGCATTTCTAAAAAATGAACATGAAGCAATTGAAGCAATACAGGAAGTGACATTTAGAGCCTATCAAAAAATACATACTGTAAAAGAACCAGCGTATATGAAGACATGGCTTATTCGAATTATGATCAATTATTGCCAAGACCAGTTGAAAAAGAAGAAGCGTTTTACATCAGGTGAAATGTTAGGGGAGATTGGAAACCACTCGGATAACTTGAAGCTTGAAATAGAAGAAGCAATAGCATCCCTATCCAAAGCAGATCAACAGCTAATTTATCTGAAATACTACCAAGATACAAAAATTAAAGAAATAGCAGCACTTGAAAAAATACCAGAAGGCACAGTCAAATCAAGACTCCATAAAGCACTCAAGTCACTGAGAAAATTCCTGGCGGAGAAAGGGGACGTAGATCATGTATGAGAAAGAAGAAGAGATGCTAAACCAATCAAGAGAGCAACTGGAGCAACTGGCAATACCTGAACAGCAGATAAATGATGCCATTCAAAGAGGTATATGGGAAGCTAATAGTAAAAGAAGAAAGCGTAAAAAAACATTTTGGACTCTATCGGTCGCTGCAATACTCATGCTCACCTTTATCACTTCCATTCGTGTTTCCCCGGCCTTTGCAAACGTAGTTGCGTCATTACCTGGTATGGAAAGATTCGTGGACATAATTCAGTTTGATAAAGGGCTAGAAGCAATTATAGAAAACGAATATTATGAGCCATTAGGTGTAAGTCAGGTGAAAGACAATATGACGTTTACGATAGATGGAATTATATTAGATGAAACAGGAATGGAAATCTTTTATACATTGGAAGCACCGTTTTCTATTGAAGATATCCCATATGGAGAAATTGAAGTGTGGAATGATGGGAGAAATCTTAGTGAGGATTCAAGCTATTCATTTGGATATTATGGTGAAAAAACAAATAGGATAGTCGAACGTTTTAGTTTTACGTTTGGAGAAGTAAAACAATTTCCTTCTCAACAATTCGAATTGATCTTTCAGCTAGAGAACGAAAAAAAGACAACCTTTAATATTCCGTTCACCTTGAAAAATAAATTACAGCAGGGAAAAGTATATGCTTTAAATCAAGAAGTAGAGATGGACGGACAAAAAATGTTGTTGAAAGATATAACGGTTTACCCGCTACGTGTAGCAGTGAAGATAGTATTTGACGAACAAAACAATATGGAAATTTTGCAGTTCGAAGATATGCGTCTAGAGGACGAAAACGGGGAAGTATGGAGCTCCATTCAAAATGGAACAAGTGGTTTTGGTGGAATAGAAAATAAAGAAAGAACTTACTTCTTGCAAAGTAATTATTTCAAAAAACCTAAAGAACTTTTTATAAAAATGGATAAGGTGCAGGCGCTGCCTAAAGAAGAAAGCTATTTACTAGTCGACTTTGGAAAGAAGAAGATTCTCAAACAGCCTTCAATAGGTAAAGTAGAAGTGACAAATATCGAAAGCAATTCATTAACAGTAAAATATCTACCAATACGAGAAAACCATTCCTATTCCCTGTTTTCCCAAGGTAAGAATAGAAATGGTGGAGTAGTCGATATACCCTCTCAAAGTATGAGAGGCGATGGAGAACATGAATACTCCGAAATAATTGTAGATGCAGCAGATATTATTAATCCGGTAAGAATTGACTTTATTGCTTATCCAAATTACTTAGATGGTTCTATGTCAATTCAGATTAAATAATAAAAAAAGCTACCGCCAAGGAAATCTTCAGCCTTGGCGGTTATATTATTCCCTTAACGACTCTCTTCCTTATAAACAGCAATAAGTAAGACAGCGTTCTCTTCCCCAATATTTTTGACAAAGTGGGGGACACAAGCGTTCCAACTGAATGAGTCACCTTCATTTGCAATGACCGAGTCTTCCCCTTGTTCTGCGAGTACAGTTCCCTTAAGGACAATATGACTTTCTTCCCCTTCGTGCGCATTCGCTTCTCCGGTTGATGCACCGGGTGCTAATTCCACATGCATCATGCGTAGCCCACTTTGAGAGGTAAGATGTTCAATTTTAATATCATTATGTGTTGTATATACTCGCTCGGACTTCCTTACTACTTTCATATGTTCCTTTTTTTCTAGTAGTAAGTAAGGCAATGGAACATCCAAATAGTTTGCGATCGTTTGTAGTGTATTGAGGGAAGGGGAGGTATTATCGTTTTCGATATTACTGATAAACCCTTTTGACAACCCGATTTGATCACTCATTTGCGCAATGGTAATCTTCTTTCGTTTACGTATATCCCGGATTTTGGAGCCAATTTCCATGTTCAATCCTCCCGAAATAGTTTTATTGGTTATATCGTAACACAATTTAATTGACGATATCTATTACACGATGTTATCTTATAAGAAATAAATATTCTTAATAGAAAACTATATTTTAGTTGACTGGGCCCAATTCAAAAAAGAATATTTTTTTAAATAAAAAGTTCACTTATATGAATAAAATATTTTTAAGTGAATAAAAAATAGACGAAAGAAGGAAAGTAAATTGGATAAATTAGGTATTGGTACATTGTTATTAAGACTTGTGTTAGGAATAAGCTTTTTTATACATGGGCTTGTAAAGTTTCAAGGTGGTATTGAAAATACTGTAGGATGGTTTGAAAGCATTGGAATTTTAGGTTTCTTCGCTTATGCAGTAGCTACATTGGAATTAGTAGGAGGCATTGCACTTATTTTAGGAATTGGAACTCGTGTAGTTTCTGCATTTTTTGTTGTATTAATGGTTGGCGCAATTATAAAAGTGAAATTTGCTATCGGATTTTTAGGTACACCTGAGATGGCTGGTTATGAATTAGATCTTGCATTTTTAGTAATTGCTCTGTTTTTAGTGTTAAACGGCAGTAAGTTTTTATCTATTGACGAAGCATTTTTTAAATAAAACATCCAGTGAAGGATTCTAGAAACTCGCTTTTATAAAGTGGAGACTCACAAAGCTGCTTAAAGCCAACTTTGTGAGTCTTTTATTTGACAGTATATGGCTAAGGGATACCAAAAAAGTGTGGAAGCAACCAATTGGATCATGCAAGCAACCAAATGGACGGCGAAAGCAATTAATTTCTGGATGAGAGCAACCAATTCACGCGCAGGAGCAATTACTTTCTGCGACGAGCTTTGCGCAGGAGAAACCAACTATAAACAAGCCGATTCATACAAAGAATCGGCTTGTTTTTTTATTTAGAGTTTTAAGTTTTTCAAAGCTTCAGCTAGTGCATTGTTCACTGGCTCTTCTTCTTTATTTTGCTTTTTCATATACTTTTGTACATCGCGTTTATCTGCTTTTCCACCGGAAGTTTTTTTGCGTCGTGCTTCAAAAGCAGACAGCTTTTCACGGTAACCACATGTACAAGTGAAAATTTGTCCATCACCTTCACCACGTAGCTCTAGTTTTTTCTTACACTGTGGACAGCGAGCGTTTGTCACTCTCGATACGTTTTTGCGATGTCCGCATTCACGGTCTTGGCAAACGAGCATTTTGCCTTTTTTGCCGTTCACTTCAAGCATTGGCTTGCCGCAGTCTGGACAGCTCTTGGTGGAAATATTATCATGTTTGAATTTTTTATCGCTGTTTTTAATGTCACTAACAATTGTTTTTGTATAGTTTTTCATTTCACCGATAAACAGGTTTTTGTTCAGTTTACCTTTTGCGATAGCCTCGAGTTTTTGTTCCCATTCTGCTGTAAGAGCAGGAGTTTTCAAATCAGCTGGCACTAAATCTAGCAATTGTTTCCCTTTAGAAGTAAGGTAAATATCTTTTCCTCTTTTCTCCAAGAGGAAGGAATTGAATAGTTTTTCGATAATATCTGCTCTTGTCGCAACTGTACCCAAACCACCTGTTTTATCGAGTGTTTTTGCTAATTCTTTATCCTGTGTACCCATATATTTTGCCGGGTTTTCCATGGCTGTTAGTAGAGAAGCCTCATTGAATCTTGCTGGCGGCTTTGTTTGTCCAGATGTTTCGTTTACGAATTTGATGGAAAGCTTATCGCCTTTTTCGATACGAGGAAGTATTTGTTCCTTCATATCATCGGCATTTTCATCTTCGTCAAAACGATTTTCATATACTTCCTTCCATCCGGAGGAAAGAATCGTTTTTCCTCTTGCTACAAAATTTTCGTCACCAATAGAAGCTTTCACTGTAATTTGCTCGTATTCAAAAGGAGGGTATAGAACTGCTAAAAAGCGTTTCACGACTAAATCATAAATTTTACGTTCTTTATCTGTGAAGCTGGCTTGATTGACAATTTCCTCTGTTGGAATAATGGCGTGATGATCTGATACTTTACTATCGTCGACAAATGCCTTATTTGCTTTAATTGGTTTTTGCAACACTTTGTTCGCAAGCTGTCTATATTGTCCGATCCCGCAAGATTTTAGACGCTCTGGTAGCGTTTCTACAATATCACTAGACAGATATCTCGAATCTGTACGAGGGTAAGTTAATACTTTGTGTCGCTCATAAAGTGTTTGCATAATGCCAAGTGTTTCTTTCGCGGAGAAGCCAAATATTTTATTGGCATCGCGTTGTAATTCTGTTAAATCATATAGCTGTGGAGCAAAGCTCTTTTTGTGTTTTTTATCGACATCGATAATCGTACCTTGCTTATTGTCTACTTTTGCAATGACTTGTTCTGCTTTTTCCTTGGAGAATGTCCGCATATCATTAGTTTGGCGATCCTGCCATGTTAGTTTTAGGTTATTCGTTGTATGTGCTTCTACACCGTAGAATGTCTTCGGTTTAAAATTGCGTATTTCATCTTCTCTTTGTGCGATGATCGCAACTGTAGGAGTTTGCACGCGCCCACATGATAACTGCGCATTGAATTTACTTGTCAGTGCACGAGTTGCGTTTAGTCCGATATACCAATCTGCTTCTGAGCGGGCAACAGCTGCATGGTATAAATTTTCATACGCTTTACCAGACTTTAAGTTTTGAAAGCCCTCTTTAATCGCTTTATCTGTAACCGATGAAATCCAAAGACGTTTAATCGGTTTGTTTACTTTAGCTTTTTCAATAATCCATCTGGCAACTAGCTCACCTTCACGACCAGCGTCTGTTGCGATAATAATATCACTAACATCCGTACGAACTAATTGACTTTTGACTGCATTATATTGCTTGCTTGTTTGTTTAATCACAACTAGTTTTAAATCATTTGGAAGCATCGGTAAGTCTTCTAGATTCCATGTTTTGTATTTTACATCGTAGCTTTCCGGATCTGCTAGCGTTACGAGATGCCCGAGTGCCCATGTGACAATATATTTGTCGCCTTCTAAAAACCCGTTTCCTTTTTTATGACAATTCAATACACGCGCAATATCGCGAGCTACTGAAGGTTTTTCTGCAATTACTACACTTTTCTTCATCTATATAAAACATCCTTTCCACGTAACCATTGATATATCAATTACGCCTCGGAGTAATTGCGTCCAAATTTGGTATTGAGCATGCTTAATTAACTCCTCACCAAATCTGTGACATCCGCCGGAGGCTTTAACTTCAATGCGTTGGGGTTTTGTTCAACTCATTAAAGTTAAATATAGCATAGAAAGGCCGTTTTTACTTGCTGATGATTTCAATCGTGTTTCTTGAAGGATCTTGAACGATGATCGAGTTAGCTTTCTCTTCAAACTGAAAATCCAAGTCGGTCAGTCGAGCCTTTGCTTCCTCTAATTCTTCTTTTGAAAAAAGAAGGGTAAAGTTTTTTAGCCCTTTAGAATTATCTGGTGGAGCAGGGATCCCAGTACCTGACCATGTATTTAGAGCTACATGGTGATGATAGTTATCTTTGGATAAAAATAAACTTCCATTATCTTTACTCGTAATATCAAATCCCAGGCCATCCACATAAAATTTTTCCGTCATTACAAGTTCTGTAGCTTGTAGATGCATATGTCCGATACGAGTATTTTCCGGAAGTCCGCTCCAATTAGGATTAGCTTCATTTGCTAATTTTTCAAAATCTATCGGGTAAGATCCGCCTGCATAACCGCCGTTTTTGTCTCTTTCCCAAGTATCAGGTGGAAGATCTACATAAATTTCAATCCCATTGCCATCTGGATCTGCTAAATAAAGTGCATCGCTATACTGATGATTGGCAGCGCCTTGCATTGGATATTCGGTTTGTGCTAAATGCAACATCATATTTCCTAAACTAGCATGATCAGGCATTAAAATCGCAAAATGATAAAGTCCCGTTGTGGGAAATGGTCTTTCCACAGAGTCCTCTTTCTCTTCTAGTATAAGTAGGGGAGTGCTCTCATCGGCAGTAAGTGTTACCCGTTTTGGTTCTTTCGTTAAAATATCAAATCCTATTACTTGTTGATAAAACTCAGTAAGGTTATCGATATCAGAAACAACTAAGTGCACTTCTCCGATTCTAGTAGGAGAGTCTGTATTATATACTTCATAAGTTGAAACGTTCTTTTTAAAAAGCATAAATAGTAAAATAAACACTATTATTAAGACAATACCTATGATGATCAATCGTTTATTTTTCATTGCAAAGTTCTCCTTTTTTATTTACACTACAAATTGTAGTGTAACAAGAGAGCATTACAAAATACAATTATTTTATTCGCATATTCTTATTCGAGCAAATATGTTTGACCGGAAAACCTGTTTAAACTACAATGTGTAATGTGAGGAGCTGAAGCTATGAAAATTCGAAAGTTTAAAATGAATGAGAGTGGATTGAACCGCTTTTTTGGTCCTCTAGAAGCAAAAATTATGGACATCTTATGGAACGACGTAGAAATGACGATTAAAGATGTGCAACAAGTGCTTGATAAGGAAAAGGTTACGAATTTTAACACAGTGATGACCGTCATGAACAGACTAGTGGAAAAAGGAATTTTGCAAAAGAGAGCAGAAGGAAGATCCTCTCTTTTTAAACCGGTACAAACGAGGGATGAGTTTTTAAGTGCGCAATCGAAAGAAATGACAAACGAGCTGATGGATGAATTCGGCAACGTTGTAGTCAGTCATATGTTAGATGCACTAGAAGACGTAGATGATGACCTTGTTGCGAAGCTAGAGCAAAAAATTAAAGAATTGAAAAAGGAACAATAGCCTATGTCCAAACGTCAATCATCGTTTCTATTTCTCGCAGCACTCGTCATATCAGGTACCATTTTCCTGCAGATGGCTATATACGCAGTCTCTATACTAGTAGGGTGGAACGTCAAATTTAACCTCGTGGTAGTATGTCATAGCTGGTTGAAGGCAGTTGGGCTATCCTCACTAGAGTATGCTTTGGACGGACTCGTAATCTTTACGCTCCTTTTAACCATTTGGCATATTAGCTCGCAATTGATTCATACTGCACGTATGAAAAAACGATTAGAGCAATATAGAGCAAAAAAACTGACGACTGAGTTCAATCAAACATATGGCAATGAAAAAGAAGATTTAATTATCATCTCGCATCCTACACCAATGGCAATTACGATGGGATTTGTGCAGCCTAAAATCGTTATTTCAACAGGCTTGATAAACTTATTAACAAATGACGAACTGGAAGCTGTCATTGCACATGAGATGTATCATAAGGCAAACCGTGATCCACTAAAGTTATTTATATTATCGCTTTGTGCATCTACAATTGGGTACATCCCCATTTTAAAATGTTTTAACCAGCAATATAGAATAATTCAAGAAATTTTAGCGGATGAATTTGCTATTAAAAAACAAGCAACATCTGTGCACTTAGGTAGCGCACTTTTGAAAATGTTGAAGGTGGGATCGGCGAAAAAAATGCCCTTTTCCTATGCATCCTTTGCAGATACATCGGTTAATTACCGAATTGAATATATATTGAATCCATTACAAATTCAAATGAAAATTCCGGTAAAAGTCGCATGGCTATCATTCGCTATTTTTAGCATGATTTGCGCCATTTTTATGTACGCAATAGCGTAGTTAAATTATTTTGTTTGGATAAGCTGGCCGCTCGATTCTGCGGGAAATCGAGCAGTGAGCTTTAGAAAACAAGATACTTTCATTTTTTACCCCACTACACTACATAATGTAGTTTGAATTAGGAGTGTTTTAATTGTCAAAAAAATTATTTTGGATCATTGGAATAATCGCTGTATGTATTATAGGGATTATCGTATTAACAGACGCAAAACAGGAGTCAGTAGACATTGACTATGCAGGGCAGCCATTTATCGGGGAAGAATCAGCACCTGTTGAAATTATCGAGTTTGGGGATTATAAATGCCCGCATTGTGGAGATTTTGATAGTACATTATTTCCACTCATCAATGAACAATTTGTAGAAACAGGAAAAGCGAAGTTTTACTTTATGAACTACTCATTCATCGCACCAGACTCTACGACTTCTGCGCAATTTGCAGAGACCGTGTATAAAGAGCTTGGGAATGAAAAGTTTTGGGAATTCCATCACTTATTATTTGCCAATCAGACAACTGAATCAGGACAAGAAAATGTAATGACGGAAGAGTTTTTACAGGCAGTATTAGCAGAAGTGGCGACTGCTGAAGAAGTAGAAAAGGTAAGTCTTGCATATAGCGAAAGTTCTGCAAAAGAAGCATGGCAGAAGGATATGAATATAGCAAACAATCTAGGAGTTGCTTCTACACCGACAATCTATATAGGGGGGAAGGAATTCACTGGTGCAACGATGGATGATTTTGCAAAGAGGGTAGAAGAGGCTACCGATGATAAATAAGCCACTTCTATTTGCGTGGATCACCTCTCTTATTGCGGTGGTAGGTAGTTTGTTCTTCAGCGAGCGTATGGGGTTTATCCCATGTACGCTTTGCTGGTATCAGCGAATTTTAATGTATCCACTTGTTATATTTCTAGGCATCGCTTTTTATCGAAATGATCGGGAGATTTATAAATATATATTGCCCATTTCGATTATTGGCATCGTTATGTCTAGCTATCATTATGCGCTGCAAAAGATTCCTTCCATGCATGAATTCAGTAGTTGCACAAGTGGAGTTCCATGTACTGGACAATATATTAACTGGTTTGGATTTGTGACCATTCCATTTTTAGCGCTGATTGCTTTTATATTTATTACTATTATGATGCTCATACTTTGGAAACGTAAGTAAGAAAGGAGAATTGTGTCAATGGAAAAAAAGAAAAAACGGTTTTACATCCGTACGAGTATTTTAACCTTATTAGTCGTAGCAATCGTTTTTACTATCTATTCGAATTTAACGAAAGAGAAAACTGCGATATTACAAGTAGGAGACAATGCACCGGATTTTGCGCTTATTGATATGAATGGTGAAAAGCATCAATTATCCGATTACAAAGGGCAAGGCGTCTTTTTAAACTTTTGGGGAACTTGGTGTAAACCATGTGAAAGAGAATTTCCACTCATGGACAAACACTATCAGGATTACAAAGAACAAGGTGTTCAAATACTCGCCGTTAATATTGGAGAATCCAATTTCGCTGTTCAGAAATATGTAGATAGAAAAGGCTTAACATTTCCTGTTCTAATCGACAACAATAAAAGTGTCATGGAAACATACAATATCAATCCGTTGCCAACAACGATGCTTGTGAACCCAGAAGGCAAGATAGAGAAAATCATAACTGGGGAAATGAGCGATGAAGCAATTAAAGGGAATATGGAACAAATTAAGCCGAATTAAAGCATCCTTACAATAGCAGTACAAACCAATGCCATGGTTTGTGCTGCTGTTTTTTTATTCATGCTAGAGACATTGACTACCAATTAAAACAAAATTTCATATAGTACTTTTCAATAAAGGCATCCAGGAAATGGTTAAGGGCAACCAATCAACCATTGAAAGCAATCAGTTTTACTTGGAAAGCAACTAAAATAGCAGGAGAGCAACCAAATTGCATGTGAAAGCAATCAATTCTTAAAATAACAAGTTTACTTGGATTGAGATACCAACGATTGAAACATGTTATTGACATGAATAACCCTATATAAGTTTCGCATTTATTATTGTCCACAGCCTAATAGTTATTTATACCTGTTTTGTCTGTAAAAAGCTTAACTGCATTTTGTATCATTTTTCATACATAAGCTTATGACTAAAGTTTGTTTGATTATTCTGATAATGTGGTAAAATATTCTATAATAGAAATGCAGGAAAGAGGTGCATCATTTGAACTTAGTAAGATCCACTGGTAATGGCATGCTAGGGCGATGGGCAGACGTTGAAGAAAGAAAACGAATGCACAAACGTCATAATGCTGGCGATGCATACCGTAGACAAGCGGAATATCTCCAACCCAAAATACCAACCCTATCGCAAATAGAAGAGTTGCTATTAGGGAATAAAGAAAAAGTAACTGATACGCCAAGCAATCCAAAAACGAATATAATTGATATAAAAGGTCCTAGTATCCCAGTGCAAACAATCGATGGACCGACACTAGAAAAAACAGTGGAGCTATTAGAGAAAGTAAGAAGCACCGCACTTGCCCCTACAGAGCCAACGCCTGAGGACCTACGTGTTGCGGCTAGTGCATCCGCTAAGATTCAGCGTGTGAATGCACAAATAACGTTAAATATGGAAGCGAACCGTCAAATTGCGCTTGAAGTAAAACAACAACTAGAAGACGAAGCATCTATTTCGAACCGCTCCGTTCCTTCGGATCTTTCCTCACCTAAAGTGTTGCAAGAAGACCTACAGAAAAAACGATTGAAAGAACAAGCGATTGCAAAATATTCGTATCAAGTACATTTAAAGAGATACGGATTTGCTGATGTAGAGCCGAGTTTCTTCCATATAGCTTAGGAGCACTGAGAAATGGCCAAAAAACCAAAAACGAATGCAGTTCGAATATTAGAACAGCAAAAAATAGATTTTGAACTAATAGAATATGAATTGACTGGTGACAAAGTAGACGGGGTAACTGTAGCAAACAAAATCGGCTATCCTGTTTTTGTCGTCTATAAAACGCTGCTTGTAACAGCTGGAACAGGGAAATATTATGTGTGCATCATCCCTGTTGACAATGAACTAAATTTAAAAGCAATTGCGAAGGTAGTCGGAGAGAAAAAGGTAGAATTGCTTCCTCTAAAAGATTTACTCCCGACTACTGGATATATACGAGGGGGATGTTCTCCTATAGGAATGAAAAAACTATTTCCAACAGTAGTGGATGCAAGTGCGGAAAAGCATGATTTTATCATTGTAAGTGGCGGGAAAATTGGACTTCAAGTAAAGCTTGCATTACCTGATTTACTTCGAATGACAAAAGGGCAGGTAGCTGCAATTAGTAATAATGGATAGCTATCTACCTGTTAGAATTTAAGCCATTACCACATTGTGTTGATGGCTTCTTTGTAGGGAAGAAGGAGTGAAATGAGCAAAGAATGTATATGGCGCTGGACGTTTTTTATTAGCGGTGTTCTTTTGATGTCTCTTGGTATTTCATTGACGATTAAAGGGCAGCGCTTTGGAATTAGTCCATGGGATGTTTTGCATGTTGGACTGTATAATCACTTAGGATTGTCGATTGGTACGTGGGCTATATTAACTGGCA
Organism: Psychrobacillus sp. NPDC093180; assembly: GCF_044754065.1. NCBI lineage: Bacteria > Bacillati > Bacillota > Bacilli > Caryophanales > Bacillaceae > Psychrobacillus > Psychrobacillus sp. NPDC093180. The sequence goes on from NZ_JBIVOJ010000003.1 coordinate 190,533, forward strand.
TTATTATCGTCGTAGCTACGATGATTGGCACAAAAAAATGGCCACCATTAGGTACATGGCTAAATATACTTTTCATCGGTTTTTTTATTGATCTCTTCAACTGGATGTTACCAGATTTCAAGAGCTTTGCTGGTCAATCTATTAGTTTTTTGTTGGGACTAATCGTTATGGGGATCGGTGTTGGAGTATATGTATCTCCTAATATTGGAGCTGGTCCGCGAGATTCATTGATGCTTTTAATAGTACAGAAGTTGGGTTGGAGCATTAAAACAGTACGTACTGGCATCGAAGTAATTGTAGGAATTGCCGGTTGGATACTTGGTGGTCCAGTAGGTATCGGAACCGTTATAACAGCACTCCTCCTAGGCCAACTTGTTCATTACACTTTACCGATGTCTCAAAAAATTTTACTAAATATAAGTGGCTATACACAGCCTTTTGCAAAACTGAGTGTGGATGATCAGGAATGATTTTCTACACTTTTTTTCATCTTTTTCATTTCGTTCGCATATAGTATCCATGGAACGAAGAGATGGAAAGGGTGATAATTTGGGCGGGACAGTTACGCATTATATGGGAAGATCTTATACAGGACAAGGCGTGAAAAACTTTTATAAAGAACTTATTCAGGAAGCTAAAAAAGTATATTTTTTTAAAGGACCGACTTCTTATCGACTAACAGAAGTATTGAAAGAAATAGGATATGCCGCTATTCGCAGAGGCAAAGATACGGAATGGTTCTATGATCCATTACATGAGGATGTTTTAGAAGCTGTATATATTATCGATTCGAAAACGCTCTATTTACAAGCGGATACGATTGATCCTACTTACTACGGGGCAGGACATATATGGGTTCCATTTTATGAAACATATGATGATCGAAAGCTGCACGATTTAGCTCCTTTAATTCGCGATAAACAAATTGCAAATGAAGGTTGGTTGACGAAAGGGCTACAAACTTTATCACGTGCTAAGGTTATTCATGATGAATGGGAGCAGCTAATCCTTCCGGCAATCGATTGGGATGGCATCAACGCATTGCTAGAAACGGTCAAAAAGAAATGTCTTGGAAATGTGCAGCTTCAAAAAAAGTCAGACGTGACGCATCGATTAATGGGGTCACTCACTCCTGTAGGCGCACAAGATACGTTAAAGTCTATTTCTAAAAACTTAAAGTCTCGTTTATATATAAAAGGTTTACCTGGTAGCGGAAAATCCTCCTTTATGAAAAAGTTTGGAGAAGCCGCAAAGCTACAAGGATTGGATATTCGCTTCATCTGGTGCGGATTAGATGCAAATAGTGTGGATGGAATCATTATTCCTGAGTTGCAGCTATGTATTGTAGACGCAACAAGCCCTCATGTATACGACCCTGAACGTGAAGGAGACGAGATTGTCGATTTCATGTCACATATTAATCAAGAATTATTAGAGGATAAGAAGATTGCAGAGGTAAGACAACGATATTCAAACGAAATGGAGCTAGCACAAGATTACATTTCCACGTATGCAGGTGACTCTAGAACGATCAGAATGCTCTATGATTCTACAATAGATGAAGAGAAATGGACAACTTTCCAAAATGAGATGATTGCAACAATCGAGTGAGCAGGGATATTTTCCTGCTTATTTTTTTCGTATTTTTCTAGGAACATGGTAAACTAGAGAGGAATATTTCGCTTGAAAGGAAAGATGACCTTGTCAAACGTACTAAACAACTTTTTAACAGAAAACTTAGATGCACTAAAAAACCAAGGATTATATAACGAAATTGATCCAGTAGAGGGAGCAAATGGTGCAAAGATTCTAGTTCGTGGTTCGGAACTTATTAACTTGTCTTCTAATAACTATTTAGGACTAGCAACTAATACAGAGCTTAAACAAATCGCAAAAGACGCAGTGGACAAGTATGGTGTCGGTGCAGGTGCGGTCCGTACAATCAACGGAACACTAGACCTTCACGTAAAACTAGAACAAAAACTAGCAGAATTCAAAGGAACAGAAGCAGCTATTTCCTATCAATCCGGCTTCAACTGCAACATGGCAGCCATTTCAGCCGTAATGGATAAAAACGATGCAATTCTATCGGACCAATTAAACCACGCATCCATTATCGATGGTTGCCGACTTTCAAAAGCAAAAATCATTCCATTCAATCACTCCGACATGGAAGATTTACGTGCAAAAGCAAAACAAGCTACAGAATCGGGCCAATACAATAAAGTAATGGTTATCACGGATGGCGTATTCTCGATGGACGGCGATATCGCAAAACTACCAGAAATCGTAGAAATCGCAAAAGAATTTGACCTAATCACTTACGTAGATGACGCTCACGGTTCAGGTGTTACTGGTAAAGGAAAAGGAACAGTAAAACACTTCGGTTTAGAAAAAGAAATCGACTTCCAAATCGGTACTTTATCCAAAGCAATCGGCGTCGTAGGTGGATACGTTGCCGGTAAAAAGAACTTAATCGACTGGCTAAAAGTCCGTTCACGTCCGTTCTTATTCTCAACAGCACTACCACCAGGAGACGTTGCGGCAATCACTGCAGCAGTTCAAATGATCATCGATTCAACAGAATTGCATGACAAGCTTTGGGAAAACGGAGACTACTTAAAAGCAGGTCTATCCAAGCTTGGCTTCGATATAGGAGAATCCGAAACACCAATCACTCCATGTATTATCGGAGACGAGAAACTTACACAGGAATTCTCTAAACGACTATTCGAAGAAGGCGTCTACGCAAAATCCATCGTCTTCCCAACAGTACCAAAAGGCACTGGTCGCGTCCGCAATATGCCAACAGCAGCTCATACGAAAGAGATGCTGGATGAGGCGCTTGCGATTTATGAAAAAGTTGGGAAAGAGCTTGGGGTAATTCAATAATAATAAAATCCCTAATTATTTTGAAATGCTTTAACATAATTAGGGATTTTTTCTTGTTTAGAGTATTCGACTATTTTAAGTAATGGAAATACAAAAAAGAAAAGATACATTTTTACTATGCATGTAATGCGTATATATTCACTTGTAGTAGGTTAACATATGGTTTAATGTTTAATATATTGATTTATAGCAAATTAACTTCAACATTATATGTATTGAAATTTAGTATTGTAAATAATATTAGTTTTCGATTATTATTGAACCGCAACATAAGATGTATAATAGCTTCTAAGCCTTTTAAAGCTATTTAATGAAATTTTCATTAGTATTGTAAATAATTTAAGTAAGTATTTGACAAGTTGTGAGTAGTACTTTATGATGAAGATAAAAGTCAGAATATTCGAAAGGTGAACTTATGAAAATTTTCGAAATACGTTTAAAAGTTTATTTATTAAAAAATGTTCCGGGAGAAAATAGTGCCGAAGAAATTAGTAAACTGATAGACCAATCACTATTTATGAATGAGCAGACAAAAGAAATGCACGAAAAAAGAGAGTATGCCCCATATACTTTTAATAGTTTTTTTCCAATCGAAAAGTCCAATCTATATAAGGAAGGAAATATTTACACAATCATTATTCGTACCATTTCGGAAGAGTTTAAAAATCATTGTGAAAACTACTTAAGTAATTGTTATACAGAAACTTTGAAAGCTCTTTCGGTCGAAGCAAGAATCTTTAGGGAAGGGTTGATTGAAAAAGTTTATTCAATTAGTCCTGCTTTGATTAAAACTGATAGTGGTTATTGGAGAAATCAACTAACTTTGCAGGATTTTGAAAGATTGTTGAAAGAAAACTTGTATAAAAAGTATAAGCATTTCTACCAGCAAGAAATTGATGAATCGGTAGAACTCTATACACATTTACAATTCGATAACAGAATTCCAGTAGCTATTAACTATAAAGGGAAAAAATTATTGGGAGACAAAGTAACAATTCAAGTGGCTTCTAATGAAGTTGCACAAACGTTATTTTTTATGGCTTTAGGCGTAGGTATATTAAATAACAATGCTCGTGGTTCGGGGTATCTGAATGCTAAATTCTACTAATAGATTAAAAGGCAGGTGGATAAAGTGCTAAAAGATATAATGACTGTTTTTGAAAAAGAATATGAAATATATGGAGATCAATTAATAATTGATAATTACTTTTTATCTCCTGGAACTTATGTTGAATTATCCGTAACAGAAGGCATTAAACATACTTTGGAGGTGGATAAAAATCTTGACGTGGATGAGGAACTTTACGCTTATTTCGCTGTCAGAGATTACTATTCTAAGCTATTAGATATGAACAAACCAATAGATGGAAAAAAGGTGATACATTCCAATCAATTAAACGGTTTTTTTGTCAAGAAAGAAAGTTTAACGAATGGGAAATTGACGAAAGATGTTATCCGAAATTATTACAATGTTCTACTAAATCCGAGGGGAAAATACAAGGATAAGAAAAAACTAGAAATGTATGAGAAGGTTGAAAAAGAGTACGGAGCAGTTGATAAAGAAGAAATAGAAAAAATTCAAAGATGTGTAGAAGAAAATTTGCCGAGAATACAAGAAAATTTGAAGATTGATAAAAACTATTTAAAAATATTTATTGAAAAAGAGGAAGCCGATTTTATCAGTGAAGGGAAAAAGTATCTAATTCCAAATATTTATAACAGCACCGATTTTAATGTCCAAATAGGGAAAGAAACATATGGTCTTCCGAACAATAACATGGGGTTAAATACGAAGAAGCCATATCTTGAAAATAAAAACCGAAAAACAACTGTTCCTTATTTAGTTTCAATTGAAGAAGTGCAAAAACAAAAAGCATTATTCGATTATTTAATGAACTTTGCTAGTCAAGGAAAGCGACATATTTTCATTGAAATAGGTGAAGACGAAAAAATATCTGCACGAAAGGACGGAGAGCTAATTTCGGAAGCCTTTACTGGATACTATATGCGCATTCAGAAGGGGAAAGAGCTTGAAATCCACGACTTTGATGTGATTCAAAGATATGATCCGAAAATCGAATTCCAAATGCAAAATATATTAGATATTGACCTTAGTAAAGAAAAGTATTTTTCAATTTCTTTCAGTCAGACTGATGACTTGAAGGAAATACAGCAATATGTGAATGAAATTTACTTTAATAAGTACTTAATAAACAATTATTTTACAGATTCAAAGGATTTAAGAATATTTGATTTCCGATTGAAGGAAGCTTTAATAGTGTCTCGTCGTGCATGGTTTGATTGGTTTTATAAAGGAAATTCGCAATTGGTGAAGCAAATGTTAGATTATGTTTCTTTAAGTCTTATTAAAAATTCTATTATACAGGATTCTTTTTTTAGAGCAAGACATCAATTTAATCTATATCACTCATTAAGAGAATATTTTTATAAAGGAGATGTAAAAATGGCAGATATAGTGAATGAAGTTAAAAATAAGTTACGAGCGAAGAGTGAACGAAAAAAAACTGCATCAATTGAATCAGATGATGAATATTTCTTTGCAGTAGGACAAGTACTACGTTATTTATTATCGTTAAATAAGTCAAGCAGTAAAAATGACTCCTTAATAAATCCATTTCTAAACAGTAGTAATAGTTCTCGCTTGAACAAACTCATAGTAAATTTATTTAAAAAGTATAATTACGGAATTAAAGGGAATAAACGACTATATAATTTGATGGCTATGGTACAAGGTTATGATACTAAAAGCAAGGTGAATGACAGTATGATTTTAGCAGGTTATTTAAACAATAATATAGTGTATGAAAAAAATGAGAATACGGATACAGAGGGAGATGGAGAACAATGAAAAACAAAGTCTACGGTGTATTAGGGATCAAATCAATTATGGCAAATTGGAATGCTGATTTTTCCGGGCATCCAAAAAGTATTTCTACTGGAGAAGTGTTCGGTAGTGATAAGGCATTAAAATATCCTATGAAAAAAATGTGGGAGAACCAAAATGAAAAAGTATTATATGTAAAATCCTATAAAATAGATGTAGATAAAAAGAAAAATGAAAGTACACTCCGACCAAAGTCTTTAAAAGAGCGTTATGAAGAGCTTTTTGAAGTGGAAAATTTAAAAAATGAAAAACAGCAAGACGTTATATTAAGAAATTTATTTAATGCAATTGACGTTAAAAATTTTGGTGCAACATTTGCCGAAGAGGGATCCAATATTTCTATAACAGGTGCGGTTCAAATTGGACAAGGGTTTAATAAATACGAAGATACAACAACAGAGGAACAACAAATTTTATCCCCATTTCGTTCGGATAATAAAGAGCAAAAAGGCAAAGGGGAAGAAGCAAAATCTTCTACACTAGGCTCTAAAATCGTCAGTTCTGAAGCACACTACGTATATCCTTTTGCTATTACGCCATTCGTCTACAACGAGTATGTAGGTTTAGGTGTTACCGAAGGATATACCGAAGAAGATTACGAAAAATTTAAAGCTGCTTCATTAGTAGCGGCAACATCTTTTAATACAAATTCTAAACTAGGTTGTGAGAATGAGTTAGCGGTTTTTATTAAAGTTGAAAAAAGCACTTATTTACCCGACTTAGCGCAGTTTGTTACGTTTGTAAAAGGCTACGAAGGGGAAAAAAATACGCTTAATCTAGAATTTAGTGAGTTACTAAATGAAATCCAAGAAAAAATTGTGAATATTGAAGTGTACTTTAATCCATATACTACAAATCTTGAAGGAAAAATCGAAGGAGCAAAATACTACAATATTTTTACTCTGAAAGAGGTGTAATAAATGAATGCTATTAAGTTTAGCCTCTCTGGGAGAACTGCTTTTTTTAAAAAGCCGGATGTAAATACATATTTGTATTTTACATATGGCCAAATTCATAAAATAGCTCTTTTAGGAATGGTAGGTGCTATTTTAGGATTTAAGGGATATGCTCAGCAATCGAAAAATGATGTGTATCCTGAGTTTTATTCTAGGCTAGGGAATTTAAAAGTTGCAATTCGCCCAGAAACAGAAAAAGGATATACAAGTAAGAAAATGCAACTATTTAACAATTCGGTTGGATATGCCTCACAGGAACAGGGGGGAAATTTGATCGTTAAAGAACAGTGGCTAGAAGATCCTAAATGGACTATTTATTTATTAACTGAGGATCATGCTGATGGTTTATTAATAGAAAAACACTTTCTAGAGAAACATTTTATTTATTACCCATACTTAGGGAAAAATGACCACTTTGCTACAATCAGGGACATTGAACTAGTATCTTTGCAGGGAATAGAGGAAGTTCAAAAGTTAGATAGTCTCTTCGTAAAAGATGAAAATACCAAATTAGAAAGTGTTTATGATGAGGATGGTTATACAAGCGATTGGAAATATGAAGAATCATTGCCGATATCACTTAACTTGGAAACGAATCAGTATGAAACAAAGAAATTTGCATTTACAAATATGAATGCTGTGCTGAGAGATACATCCCTTTGTTTTTTAGATGAAAATAAGTGTTTATTTTTCTTTTAATTCGAAAAGACTTGTGATTATTCACAAGTCTTTTTTGGGAAAACTATCAAAAAAGGATGATTATTATATGCTGCAAAGTAAATTGTTCGACATGAAAGTTATTGCCAATATAGATGAATTGTACGCACATACTAAAAATGAAGGATTAGAAAAGGAGTTTCTTATTGACCATTTAGATAAAACAATCTTTTATTTCGAAAAAATTTATACTGAGAAGAATTTAGACAGCATTTTTAACAATATAGCAAAAACACTTTTTAATAATAATGAAAAAGCATTAATTGACTTTAATGAACTTGCATTAAATGCAGTTTATATGCACGACATAGGAAAAATAAATGTTAATTTTCAAAACTTTAAAATGAGTAATCCACTACCGCATCTGAAAAAAATAAGGAATACTGATTCTAATCACTCTATGTTATCTGCTGTTATTTATTACTGCAACTACATGAAAATCGTAAAAAAATGGACGGATCCTCAAGTCCAACAAAAATTTAGAATGCTATTATTACTCAACAGTTATGTTATTTCTAAGCATCATAGTAATTTCGATTCTTTAGCTGACTTTCAAAGGAAATTCGAGAAAGGTTTCAAAGATTATTCCAAAAATAGTTTTTTCGATAGTTATTCCATTCCATTTGAAAATGCAATTGCCCCAGGGATTGAAGGGTATTTTAAATCTTATAAATGGATGAAAGATGTTTCTAAAGAATTATATATTTACACACGTTTATTATTTTCTACTTTATGTGCAGCGGACTACTATGCAACAGGAGAATTTATGAATAATAAACCTGTAAAAGATTTTGGAGTAATAAAAAACCTCGAAAAATTTGTTTCGAAGTATCAATCAACCAATGTTTATCAAAGTATCCAAAAACAAAAAGAAAAAAGTTATCCCTTTGAAGTCCTGGATGATGTTAAAGATATTAATATACTTCGTTCAGAAATGTTTTTAGAAGCGGAGAAAAATTTAGAAATACAAAAAGATGAGGACATTTTTTATTTGGAGGCTCCAACAGGGAGTGGGAAGACGAACATGTCTATTAATTTATCATTAAAGCTTCTTGAGCAAAATGAGCAACTTAATAAAATTATTTATGTTTTTCCCTTTAATACTCTTGTAGAACAGACGTATAGCACATTAGTTGAGTTATTTGAGTTTGAGGATGATATTGCAGTGTTAAATTCTATTACCCCCATGTTGGAAAGAAAGGAACGGTCGGACGAAGAAATTCTTAGGACAGATTATGAACAAACGGTTTTAGATAATCAGTTTTTGCATTATCCAATTGTATTGACATCCCATGTAAATTTCTTTGCATATCTATTTAGTACAAAAAAGGAACAATTATTTGCTTTATCCCATTTAGCAAATAGTGTCATTATTTTGGATGAAATACAAAGCTATCGTAATAATATTTGGAAAGAAATGATTGGTTTTTTACAAAAATATGCAAGCACATTAAATATTAAAATCATTATCATGTCTGCTACTTTACCGAGGCTAGGAAATTTAATCGGTGCTTCTGTACCCACACTAATTGAAGATAGAGAAAGATACTTTTCGCATCCTTTATTTAAAAATCGTGTGGTACTGGACTATTCCTTGTTAGAAATTGAGGAATTTGAACTGAATGATTTAGTTGAAAAAGTTGAAGTAATAGCAAATGGGTCAAATAAGAATATACTTATAGAATTTATTACGAAAAAGACCGCTGCAGAATTTTTTAATCTTGTAAAAGAAAAGTTTCCAACAAGGCAAGTGGAGCTAATAACGGGAGATGATCATAAAGCGGAACGAAAAAGGGTAATAAATCTTGTAAAGAAAAGTAAAAACTTTCTACTGATTGCGACACAGGTGATTGAGGCTGGCGTGGATATTGATATGGATATAGGATTTAAAAATATATCAACCTTAGACGGAGAAGAGCAATTCTTAGGTCGAATAAACCGCTCATGCAAAAATGATGAACTAGGAAAGGTTTATTTCTTTCAATTAGATGTCGTAAATACTATCTATAAAAAGGATTTGAGAGTTAACAATAAAGAAGATTATTCTTTAAAAAACCCAGATTTTCAACATATGTTACTGGAAAAGGATTTTATAAATTTTTATGAAAAAATATTTAATCGAATTGAAGTTAGTACAACAAAAAAGAATAGCAAAAACTTGGATGAATTTTATAAAGAATGTGTAGATCGTTTAAACTTTTTAGAAGTCCAAGAAAGATTTCGTTTAATAGATGAAAAAGACTATGAAATTACGGTATTTGTTAATAGTGAAATTATTTTAGAGGATGGTACCAGATTAATAGGTGAAAAAGTATGGGAAGAATATAAGCAAATAGTCATCAGTAAAGGGTTATCGTTCGCTGAAAGAAAGGTTAAACTTTCCGTGCTGAACGAAAAGATGAATTACTTTTTATATCAGATAAATTTTGTTGTTAATTATCAAGATACAATTGGCGGTATTTTTTATATTAGAAATGGAGGGCAATGTTTTACGGAAGGAAAGTTTGACCGAGAACTAGTAAGGATGAATTCAATGTTTGCATAAAACGGAGGAATTTTATGAAAGCTACGGGTACTTTAGTTAACTACTATTTCCATTGTAAAAGACAATGTTGGCTTTTTGCCAATCGAATTAATTTAGAAGACAATAGTGAAAATGTAAAGATCGGAAAAGTGATGCATGAGATAAATGCTGAGAAATCAAAACTTGCAGAAGTGAAAATTGACAATATTCGTATCGATAAAATTACGGATGATTTTTTAGTGGAAGTGAAAAAATCAGATGCGGATGTAGAAGCAGTAAAATGGCAAACATTATTTTACTTGAAAGTGTTAAAAGAAAAGGGAATTGTAAAGAAAGGAAAAATAGAATTTATTGAAAAAAACAAACAAAACCAAAAAGTAATTATCGTAGAATTGTCAAAAGAGGTAGAACAGGAATTAGAAAAACTAATCTTAGAAATTGAAAAAGTTTGTACCCAGGCGATTGTTCCGCCACCGATTTATGAAAGAAAATGTAAAAAATGCGCTTATCATGATTATTGTTATATAGGAGAGTGATAGAATGGCAAGCTCTACAAAATATATTACAACAATGGGTGAAATGTAACGAAAAGATAATTCGTTAATATTTAGAAATGATCAGGGGCATACACATATACCAATTGAAGGGGTCAAGGAAATATATTGTTTAAATGAAGTTTCGATGAATACAAAACTTTTTGATTTTCTCTCTAAGAGTGGAATCACAGTACACTTTTTTAATTATTTTCAACAATATTCTGGTACATTTTATCCTAAAGAAGGATTAGTGAGTGGAAGAGTTACGATTTCACAAGTAAAAGCTTTTGAAGAAAAAAGGCTAGATATCGCAAAATCAATTGTAAGGGGAATAGCTAGCAATATACATCAAGTTTTATATCATTATTATAAGCATTCAGTAAATGAACTGAAACCATTAATTGATTGGTTAGCTAAAGATGTACAGAGAACAATAAATACTGCTCAAAATGTTCAGCAATTACTATTTATAGAAGGTAGTATTTGGAAGAGATTCTATGAGTCGTTTATTAACTTTTTACCTGAGAATTTCTTATTTAATAAACGAGTAAGAACACCACCTGATAATCCTATGAATGCCTTAATTTCTTTTGGCAACTCGTTACTATATGCAAAAACAATTTCTCAAATCTATCAGACACATCTCAATCAAACTATCAGTTTTTTACATGAACCCTCAGAAGCAAGATTTTCTTTAAGCCTAGATTTATGTGAGGTTTTTAAACCACTCATTGTATTTAAAACAATTTTTGATTTAGTAAATAATCGAAAGCTTCGAATCGATAAGCACTTTGAGCAAAAGCTAAATTATTGTTTGCTGAATGAAACAGGAAGCAAAATTTTTATACAAGCATTCGAAACAAGATTAGATACTACATTTGTACATGCAGCTTTAAATAGAAAAGTAACTTACCATACTGCAATCAAACTCGATGCATATAAACTAATAAAATCCGTAACAGAAGGTAAGGAGTTTGTTCCATTTTCTATTAAGGAGAAAAAGTAATGACCAAAACGTTCAATTCAAATTATGCTTTAGTATTTTACGATGTAAATGAAAAGAGGGTTAACAAAGTTTTCAAGGCTTGCAAAAAGTATTTAACCCATTATCAAAATTCTGTATTTAGAGGAGTAACAACCCCTTCGAAAATAATGCAACTGAAAAAGAAATAATGAATATAATTGACGATGAAGAGGACAGAGTATCGATAATCATGTTAATGAATGAATTGTCTTTTAAAGAGATGGAGCTAGGTAAAATCAAGCAAGAGGATGATCTCTTTCTTTGAATTTTTCCCAGGCAAATAAAAGCAGTGACTTTAAGAAAACCAGTATTTACAAAGGTTGAATGTCATTTTTATTGCATTTTACGATACAACTCAATTTACCTGGTAAAAATTCCGTTAATGCCATGGTGTATATGATGTTATAATGAATTGAAGTTAGCAAGAAGCCTTTATTTTTCGGCGTTGAACCACAACATTGGATGTATTGAAATTCTATATTTGGAGTCTCAGCACTCTCAGTATTCTGGTTGAACCACAACATTGGATGTATTGAAATATGGTCGATGAATCACCAATCATTTCCGCTTGTTTGGTTGAACCCCAACATTGGATGTATTGAAATTATTTATGCCAAGGCAATAACGAAGGATTCCTTGACGTTGAACCACAACATTGGATGTATTGAAATTTTTCCTTTGAAACATTTTGCATACTCTTGAAAAAGTTGAACCACAACATTGGATGTATTGAAATGTGTCATAGTTTTGAAGCCTTTTCGAGTCTTCACGTTGAACCACAACATTGGATGTATTGAAATTCACAGTTAAAGGGTCGGCTATTTGGTCGGCTTCCGGTTGAACCACAACATTGGATGTATTGAAATTAAGCTTTCATATTCCAAGCATCATAAGCTTTATGTTGAACCACAACATTGGATGTATTGAAATAGCCTTATATCATTATAAGACCTTCCAGACATAAATGTTGAACCACAACATTGGATGTATTGAAATATAGATACAGTGTGATTTTCAAATGTTCTAGGGTCTGTTGAACCACAACATTGGATGTATTGAAATGAAGGGGACTTCATTTTGGACTAACTGCGTAGATCGTTGAACCACAACATTGGATGTATTGAAATTCATATTCGATATTAAAAATATCACAGAATTTAAAGTTGAACCACAACATTGGATGTATTGAAATTGATTTATAATATAACGGCTTCTGCGGTCAACTTCTGTTGAACCACAACATTGGATGTATTGAAATTTCCCTTACCCACGCTTTGTTTTTTAATCGGACCACGTTGAACCACAACATTGGATGTATTGAAATAAGAAGTGCCGTCAAAGGACTACCCAAGTATTCCAAGTTGAACCACAACATTGGATGTATTGAAATATGATTCCAACAGTAATTAGCTTCTTAATTGCTCGCAGTTGGACCACAACATTGGATGTATTGAAATGAGGGTTCTAAAGGACTTTCTTCAAAACTTTCCTCGTTGAACCACAACATTGGATGTATTGAAATATAAATTTCTCATTCATATCATACGTCTTTACACGAGTTGAACCACAACATTGGATGTATTGAAATATATTAATCTCACCGCATGAATAACACCGATAATCGGTTGAACCACAACATTGGATGTATTGAAATTATACTTGTCCACTTTTGATATATCGTACACATACGTTGAACCACAACATTGGATGTATTGAAATATACCTAGTACATCACAACCACCAAAGCAACCACCGTTGAACCACAACATTGGATGTATTGAAATTTCAGTAGCGGGTGGGGTTGTTTCATCGCTACAAAAAGTTGAACCACAACATTGGATGTATTGAAATGTAACAATAGGCCAATATCAAAAAGTATTATATTGCGTTGAACCACAACATTGGATGTATTGAAATTAATAAGTTCCTCCTCTTATTAGGTATACCTTATTAGTTGAACCACAACATTGGATGTATTGAAATTAGCTGGATGGATTAACATTCCCATTTACCCCTACATGTTGAACCACAACATTGGATGTATTGAAATTTAGGAGGTTTTTCGCACTCTTCTTCTTCTGGCTCTTGTTGAACCACAACATTGGATGTATTGAAATATAGAATCTGCAAGATACTCATATGATTGTTTAGCGTTGAACCACAACATTGGATGTATTGAAATTTCATAGGTATCTAACAGCTCGTTGTCGTCAAGTTTGTTGAACCACAACATTGGATGTATTGAAATTGAAAAGTATGAACTGTAAGAACTTGCTTTAAAATTGTTGAACCACAACATTGGATGTATTGAAATCCGATATGAGGAACTAAAGGACCTATGTTCTCTTGGTTGAACCACAACATTGGATGTATTGAAATTGATTAATGGCAATATCCACTGATAGACCAGTAGCCGTTGAACCACAACATTGGATGTATTGAAATAAGATAGTGACTCATAAATCTCTTGATTGCTTCTTGTTGAACCACAACATTGGATGTATTGAAATATGATGCTATAAAAGAAAATGGAGTCCCAGAGGAGCGTTGAACCACAACATTGGATGTATTGAAATATAAAACCGCACTCGGTTAGTATTGACGGCATTTGTTGAACCCCAACATTGGATGTATTGAAATCTAACAAACTCATGGAGAAAGGTGAAATCGAGCTTAGTTGAACCCCAACATTGGATGTATTGAAATTTTGGTAGCAATAGCTTTTTTCCTCTGCAATGTTCAGTTGAACCACAACATTGGATGTATTGAAATTTTCGACGTCAGCCTATAATCGTATGAAAATGGACGTTGAACCACAACATTGGATGTATTGAAATTCACAACTGTTAATGCCATGCCGAGTAGAATAATCGTTGAACCCCAACATTGGATGTATTGAAATGTGTTATGGTTTTAAGATCTTTAAGTTCAAGACCTGTTGAACCCCAACATTAGATGTATTGAAATATGCAAGGAATACTTCGATTAGGTAGAGAGCTGTAAGTTGAACCACAATATTGGATGTATTGAAATATCTCTAAGGCTCTTGCTAGTGCGATAGCTTTACCTAGTTGAACCACAACATTAGATGTATTGATATTAATCAGCTGCCATTAAACCATGCTTTACTAGTTTATGTTGAACCACAACATTAGATGTATTGAAATTAAAGATATTAAATATTCGAGATGAATTAGGACTCATTGGAAGAGGTTGAACCCCAACATTGGATGTATTGAAATTTTTATTCACCTACTTGGTATTGTGCGTTGGTGTCGGTTGAACCACAACATTAGATGTATTGAAATAACGGTAAAATCTTATAGATGCTAGCGCCTTTTATTCGTTGAACCACAACATTGGATGTATTGAAATAACGCTTGCTATAGAAGGTCTACAAGCCGAAATGTGTTGAACCACAACATTGGATGTATTGAAATTTGGTCTCTTGGATCAGCTCCATAAAATCGATTCGGTTGAACCATAACATTGGATGTATTGAAATAATAAATAATCCAGAAGGGTATTTCTAAAAAGCTCAGTTGAACCACAACATTGGATGTATTGAAATAGTAGTAAGAGAAAATAATGAAAAACATTCAGCCTCGTTGAACCATAACATTGGATGTATTGAAATTTAGCCACTAACGTTCCTGTCTGAAGAGTTTCAGGTTGAACCACAACATTGGATGTATTGAAATATACAAGCGATTGAACGGTTGAGTAATGAGCTATAAGTTGAACCACAGCATGGGATGTATCGAAATTATTTTAAGTCTGAAAATCTAGCGAAAATGCAAGAAGTTGAACCCCAACAATGGATGTATTGAAATAAGTTCTTCATACGAATAATCTTCGGACATGTGATAGTTGAACCACAACGTTGAATGTATTGAAATTCAGAAACAACGAAAAGTGGGCCATTTGAAATTCTCGTTGAACCCCAACATAGGATGTATTGAAATATCCAGAGAATAGTGTTTTCACTTTGATAAAGCCGTTGAACCACAACATGAAAAGTAATGAAATAGGGAGATGAAGAAAAATTTAATTGGCACTTAATGTTGGAGCATAACATGAAATGTATGTATTGAAATTAAAAAGATTGTATCCGATGTTTGAGCCGGTTTACGTCGAACCACAACATGTGGTGTATTCAATCGCTTACCGTAATGGCTATGGTTGAACCATGGCTATCGTTGAACCGGAATATGAAATGTATTGAAATTAATAATGAATTGAAAATTAATGATGAAATTATCGTTTTGAACCACAACATGGGTTGTATCGACATACATATATTTTGACAAATTACTGCGAGTGACATCATAATTGATCTACAAGAAATCATTGACTATACCAAAGCGGTTAAACGATGCGGCAGAGTCAGAAGGATTCATTTTTCTCAGCTTCTTCAATTTGATAAAAAAAACGATTAGACGTTACGAACCACCCTTATTAAAGGGAAGTATCCAACCAAAAAAGCAGCCGCTTATCGGCTGCTTTTCTTTACGAAAAGTCTCTTTCAGCGTAGTGAAACGAATAAAAAAGACTAAACTTCTGTATACCCCGCGCACTCTCCACACTAGCACTTGCTGCAATCTGAAACGTCTCCAAGTCTCCTTGTTCCTTTGCAATGATCGCATCAATTGCATATGGCATCCAACCAGGTAGCAGGTTCGCTTTTAATGTTTGGGCTTCCTCATATTTCCCTTGCAAAGCTTTTGCATAAGCAATGTAGTATGTACGAAGTGGCTCTTTACTTACTTGTTCAGCAAGTCTTACAAACGAAGAAACATCCTTTTCATATAGTGCTAAATTAGCTTTGTAAACTTGTTGCATATAAGGTTGTTTATATTTCTTTAGGACGCCATTAATCGCTTGCGCAATGGCTTCACGATGGCCCGTTTTTATGGCAAGTGCATAAGCAAAAAGCGGCTTTTTTTTATTTTCCTGTAAATAACGCTCAATTCGTGCAAGTTTATTCGATTTGTACACAATATACATCTGTGGTCCAACCAATAAAACAAAAAACAACACCACAACACTCAAATAAATTAGCCAAAAGGGAAGGTCCGAAGCACCCATGACAACGGAGAGTACCGTACCTAGTAAAATAATCAAAACATATCTAAGAATTTTCATATTTACCTCTTTTTTCTTTTATTATACCAAATCCACATATAAATCTCTTATTGTATTTTCCAAAAGAACAGCATATAATAATAAAAAATAAATGCTATTAAAACAAGGTTAATTACTATAAAGTGTTCTTTCCAAAAATACAATTGTTTTCGAGAGGGAGTAGACAGCATGAAAAAAATTATGGTCACCGGAGCCTTAGGGCAAATTGGTTCAGAATTAATCACCAAACTTCGAAAAGAATATGGTGCAGAAAACGTACTTGCAACAGATATTCGAGAAATCACTTCTGAAACCACGAAAAGCGGCCCTTTTGAAGTATTGGATGTTACAGACGGAGAAAAAATGCATCAAATTGCAAAGAACTTTGGAGCAGATACCATTATGCATATGGCTGCACTTTTATCGGCGACTGCAGAAGCGAAACCACTATTTGCATGGAACTTAAACATGGGTGGGCTAATGAATGCGCTCGAAACTGCTCGCGATTTAAATATGCAATTTTTCACGCCAAGCTCAATTGGAGCATTTGGACCTTCTACTCCCAAACAAAACACACCTCAAGACACACTTCAACGCCCGACGACTATGTACGGTGTAAACAAAGTGTCAGGAGAATTACTATGTGATTATTACTTCCATAAGTTTGGATTAGATACACGTGGCGTACGTTTCCCGGGACTGATTTCGAACGAGACTTTACCTGGTGGCGGAACGACTGATTATGCAGTAGATATTTATTACAAAGCGTTAGCAGAAGGGAAGTACACTTCTTATATTGCGGAAGGTACTTTCATGGATATGATGTATATGCCGGATGCACTGCAGGCGATAGTAGATCTAATGGAAGCAGACGCGTCGAAGTTAATTCACCGCAATGCGTTTAATGTAACAGCGATGAGTTTTGAACCAGAACAAATTGCTGCATCTATTAAAAAAGTAATTCCAACATTTACAATGGAGTACGATGTAGATCCTGTGCGCCAAGCGATTGCAGACAGCTGGCCGGATTCAATTGACGCTACTGTAGCAAAAAATGAGTGGGGCTTTACTTATAAATACGATCTAGATGCAATGACGAAAGATATGCTAGAAAAATTAGCAACTAAAAAAACAGCGAACTCCTTGTAAAAGGGTTCGCTGTTTTTTATTTCTTAAGAGACTATAAAATTGATCACATGTAGATAGCTTACTATGAGTACAATTACATCCAGACTCCAGCGCCTTGCCCCTCGGGGTCAAATGTGAAAAAGCTGTGGCTTGGGAGCTGCCTCCTCGCTTTTCCTCATTTGCCTGTCGGGGCAGACATAGGCGCTTCCGCTTTTGTTCTTAGAACAAAATATGTGCTGCCGCTGCAATAATAGGAAATGCAATAAGTGTACGTAGTAGGAAAATAAAGATTAAATCTTTAAAGTTAACGGGAATTTTCGAACCAAGTAACAATCCACCAACCTCAGACATATAAATGAGCTGCGTTACAGACATTGCGGCGATGAAGAATAGTGTCTTATCTGACTCGATTCCACCGCTTAGTAGCGTCGGTAGGAACATATCCGCAAACCCGACAACCATTGTCTGAGCCGCCTCGGCAGCTTCCGGAATGCCAAAAAGCATTAATAAAGGTTCAAAAGGTTTTCCTAAAATCGTGAAAATTGGTGTGAACTCTGCAAGCATTAGTGCGATTGTACCGAAAGCAAGCACGACTGGTGCAACACCGATGTATAAATCGATAACATTTTTAATCCCATCTGAGAAGAACTTCTTAATGGAGCGGTTATCATTCGCTTTCACAAGCGCATTTTCTAAACCATGTGTAAAAGCATTATAGCCTTCAGGAAAATCTTCAGCTTTTAAATCTAGCGGACGACCATCAATGTGTTCCTCTGGTTTACCACGTAATGGATAAATTCTAGGCATGATGAATGCTAATACAAAACCGCAAAGCAGAACGGTAAAGTAAAATGGCAAGAAATAGTTAGAAAGACCAACCTCATCAAGTACGACGATACAAAATGTGATAGATACCACTGAAAATGTAGAACCAATAATGGTTGCTTCTTTTTTCGTATAATAGCCTTCTTCATATTGTCTTGCTGTCAATAAAACTCCAATAGTTCCGTCACCAACCCAAGAAGTAAGGGCATCTACCGCAGAACGTCCTGGAAGCTTGAAAAGCGGACGCATAATTTTTACTGCCATTGTACCGAAAAACTCTAGTAATCCAAAGTTCAATAAAAACGGCAATAATAGACCTGCGAATAAGAAAATCGTAAATAAGAATGATACTAAACCATCTGGGCTAAGTAGCATTCCACCAGTATTTTCATTCCAAACCGCTTCCGGTCCCATTTGGAAGATGATTAATACAGCAAAAACAGCACCAACTACACGAGTAATGGTCCAAAATATCGATACCTTAAATAATTGGTTAATAAATGTATTTTGCTTAGGCAAAAATAGAAATATAACTGATCCAATTGCCGCAATCCATATCATTACTAATGCAATCCATTGCACGAATGGAGAAATTGCATTAGATAACATATTAGAAAACAACGCAATCGGAATTTTAAAGCCTTCCGAAGTAGGAAGGGGAATCATAAACATAATAACTCCTGCAATCGATGGAAACAGGAACAAAAGCCATGTAGATAAAGAAAACTTCTTCAATGTTATTGCCCAACTTTCTATGAATGAATAAATATGCGTAGTGCCAAGTCATTTATACATACTAATTCATTTGCATAGAGAAGTCTATATAAACAAGGGATGTTCTATTATTCGAAATCTTTGTTGAAATCGTACGTATAGAAGCGTTCGAAATGCAGCCAATTTTCTGCTTCCGGCTCACCATCCGCTAAGCGTTTATCCATTTCTTCTAGCATCCATGCCGTCTGCGAAATATGTGCGCGCATCGCACCCATTTTTTCTTCTCTCGACTCCTTGATATTATGCACAATATCTGGTTCTCCTAAAGCTTCCTTGGTATCATTTGAAAAAGCAAGTGCATAAATAGTAGGACGAGCCTCTTCTGGCATGCGGCGAATTGCACGGATCATAGCACGCCCAGTTGCATCATGATCAGGGTGGACCGCGTAGTTTGGATAGAACGTAATAACAAGCGATGGATTGGTATCAGCAATTAAATTTTCCATCATTTCCACCATTTTTTCATCATCTTCAAACTCCACTGTTTTGTCACGGAGCCCCATCATGCGAAGATCCGTTACGCCCATTGCTTTGGCAGAAGCGAGTAGCTCCTCTTTTCGAATTTGTGGAAGTGTTTCACGTGTCGCAAAAGGAGGGTTTCCTAAGTTTCTTCCCATTTCGCCTAAAGTTAGACACGCATATGTAACCGGAATTCCTTGTTTTACGTAAGTTGCAATCGTGCCGGAAACGCCGAAAGCTTCGTCATCTGGGTGAGGGAATACAACAAGTACATGTCGTTCCATTGGTAAAGTCATTTGTTTGTCCTCCTTAATAAGTGAATGGTGTTTTACTGATTTGTAGTGCTACTGCAAGCTTTCCATTTTGGTCATGTCCTGCCATTAGTAAGCGATCATGTTCGTCTAATTCGAAATGCGTAATACCTTGAGCGTATACCCAGCCATGCGGTAGTTTAAGGCCGACACGATGCGGTGCTTCACCCGCTACTTTTCCAAGCTCATATCGAAGCATGACATTGCGGATAAAAGCCCCTGCATTGAATACCTTTTCATCAAAATGAGATGCATATGCACCATTTGTAGTTTCTAGATGTATATACACATCTTCATTTGCAAATTTATTCAAAAGTACTTGTAGTTGTTCTACTTTAACAAGTTCCATTTATATATAGCCTCCTAACATAACGTCTTTTATAAGTATAATGAAAATAAGTTTGGGAAGCGAATGATTGAGATGAAAAACTCGCAAAGTCAGTGAGACTTTGCGAGTGAATAATTTCTTATACAGTAGTTGTCGTTACTTCTGGTGCCCCGTATTTACCTTTAGCTCCGTGAAGTACTGGTCCTACATATTGGTTTAGTTTCCAACCATGTGCAATAGCGGCTGAAACGAATTCTTTTGCTTCGAAAACAGCATCCGCAACTGATAAACCATTTGCCAAGTTAGCAGTCACCGCGGCAGCAAATGTACAGCCAGCTCCGTGGTTATAAGTTGTATCTGTTTTTTCTGTTTCTAACAATGTGTGGGTTTGTCCATCATAGAAAAGATCGACCGCTTTTGTGTGTGCTAATTGTTTGCCGCCTTTGATCACAACATTTTTAGCACCAAGTGCATGAATTTTCTCCGCAGCAGCTTTCATATCGTCAATTGTTTTAAGTGTTCCCAGACCTGAAAGTTGTCCAGCTTCAAAAAGATTTGGAGTAACGACTAAAGCACGTGGTAGTAGGTTAGTAATCATCGCATCCACTGTGCCTGGGTTTAATACTTCATCTTCACCCTTGCACACCATAACAGGGTCGATTACGACATTGTTTGTGCCAGACGCTTCTATGATGTTTCCAGCTGTTTCGATAATTTCTTCTGTACTTAGCATACCCGTTTTAATCGCATCGACATTTGTCGATAAAGCGGTTTTAGCTTGTCGTTTTATCTCTTCTACTGGAAGAGAAAATACACCATGGCTCCAACCGTTATCAGGATCCATCGTAGCAACAACCGTTAGAACGTTCATGCCATATGTACCATGCTCTTGGAATGTTTTTAAATCTGCTTGTATACCAGCTCCGCCTGAAGTGTCAGAGCCTGCAATTGTTAGTGTTTTTTTAATCGACATTTTAGCGTTTCCCCTTTTGATAAAAAGTTAATATTTTTCATTATATCAGACAATAGTCGAAACTTAAATTAAGGAAGTTTCGGAGCCGTTAATAATTTCAGCAGAATGAAAATGAAAAGAGCTGCGACGAAAAAAGTGATAACAGACCCGAATTTAATATCATTAATAAATAAGGAGATTGCTAAAAATAGAAGAAAGCCAATGAATAGTAGCATGCCCACTGTAAAACAGCCAAGCCCAAAGCTTTTCGCACCATTAGAAACTTCATTTGTACTAGCTGCTTGTTCAATTTTTCTTAGTTTCTCCCGATAATGTAAATCAGCCATACACATATCACCCTTTTTTAGCTTAACAGATATAGAATAGTTGTGAAACGGACAATTTTTTTGTACTGTTAACGTAGTAGATTAAGAGGAAAAGAGAGATGATATGCGAAAAGATGACAAAATTCGAGAAATGGAGAAACTTCTAGCAGAATTGAAAGCACAAAAAAACGAAACAACTGCAACAATAGCAGAAAATCCTTCTAGACAAGGGTTTGGCTTTGGGAAAATTCCACGTGCTTTATATAGATTTAGAACGAAATCGATTATCCTTATTGTAATAATTGTTCTCCTCTTGTTAGCTGCATTACCATTTGCCGCTTATTGGGCGATTCAAGGTAGTACGTTTACGGAGAACAAAGGTTCAATTGTCGAACGAGTACAGGCACTAAATGAATTGTCGACCGCTGAAGCCTATACAAAAGTAATTATTGAACGACAGGATAATCAGTTATTCGGCAAGGAAATCGGCATAGACTTACCAGGGACAAAAAGGCAGCTTCTTGTTGTGGTGCCTGGAGCTGTTCGTGCAGGAGTAGATTTCTCTCAAGTGACGGAATCGGATATTAAAGTGGACGACGAGAATAAGACGGCGACACTTACATTGCCGATGCCACAATTTCTAGGTGGACCTGAAATTTTCTTCGACCAAGTAGAAGTATTCTCATATGAAGGATTATTTCGTGAAAAAGCGGATATAACAGAGGCATACGAGCTTGCAGAAACAGCGAAAGAAATGATGAAGGAAGAAACGATGGAACAAGGCATTTTACAGTTAGCGGAAGAAAATGCGGAGAAATCTGTGAAAGAGATGTTCCAATTAGTAGATTACGACGTACAAGTTCAGTTTAAGGATAAGGAGTGATGCGCATTGCCAAACTGGAAAGAAGTCTTAGCAGATGAATGGGAAAAGCCATATTTTTTGGAACTCCAATCTTTTTTAGATAAAGAATATGCAGAACAAACAATTTATCCAAAACGAAAGGATATTGGCAACGCATTTCGTGCAACGCCTTTTGATGAAGTAAAAGTAGTAATTTTAGGACAGGATCCCTATCACGGGGAAGGACAGGCGCATGGGATGAGCTTTTCGGTAAATCCTGGAGTTCGCATACCACCGAGTTTACGCAATATGTTTAAGGAGCTCGCGGATGATATAGGATGTCCTATTCCTTCGAACGGCTATTTATTGAAATGGGCACAGCAGGGGGTTTTATTGCTTAATACGGTAATGACCGTACGAGCAGGGCAAGCTAATTCACATAAAGGAATGGGTTGGGAAACGTTTACGGATGAAGTGATCAAGCGTCTATCGGAAAGAGAAAAGCCGATTATCTTTGTCCTCTGGGGAAGACCAGCTCAAATGAAGAAAAAGCTTATTGATACGAAAAAACATATGATTTTAGAATCTCCACATCCAAGTCCGCTAAGTGTGCATCGAGGATTTTTTGGGAGTAAGCCGTATTCTAAGATAAATGCGCAGCTTGAAGCATGGGGAGAGACCCCAATCGATTTTTGCTTGTGATTATGCTATTATATGGACGGGAAAGCGAGGGAGTAATTTGGCAGTAAACTGTTTTAAATGCCGCCACTTTTTTACTACATGGGATGCGAGACATCCACGTGGGTGCAAAGCTTACGGATTTAAAACGAAAGAGCTCCCATCTGCATTAGTAAAGCGTACCTCGGGCATGGAATGCTTGAAATTCGAACGAAAGCAAGAAGAGGGGCAAAGACGATGATTTCAAATGAACATATTTTCATGCAAATAGATAAACAGCTTACGCTAGCCAAAACAACTGGTAATGAACAAACGAAAAGAGAAGCACTCGCTGCAATACGAGCATTATGCGATTTAGCGTTAGAATCCGGGGGAACATCGCAAGCTTCACCAGTTGTCCAAGCGGTAGCCCTAGCCCCAGCAATACAACAGCCGGTTGCATTAAAAGAAGACGATGCAAACGGAGAGTCATTATTTGATTTCTAAATAGAAAGATAGAAAGTAGGAATGATTGTGAAATTATTTATCATTGCAGGAGCTATCAATGGATTTTTGGCAGTAGCATTTGGAGCTTTTGGCGCACACGCTCTAAAGGAAAAACTATCGGAAAAGTATTTAGCGATTTGGGAAACGGCTGTACAATATCAAATGTTCCATGCACTGGCATTAATCGCAATCGGCATTTTGATGAGTAGCAAGATACTTGGACCTGTTTCATCATTAAATACAGCAGGCTATTTAATACTAGCAGGAATCATTTTATTCTCTGGTAGCTTGTATGTATTGAGTTTAACTGGTATTGGCATTTTAGGAGCTATTACTCCGATTGGCGGCGTAGCATTTTTAGTAGGATGGATTATGATTATTGTTGCTGCTGCGAAGTTTGCGAGTTAATGAAGTGAATAGCGTAACAATGACAACAAAGAGACTTATCCTTTAAATTCGGATAAGTCTCTTTGTTTATAAGTTATAGTTAATTTCTTCATCAAATGTTACATAGTCTAGATAAATCATTAACATTAAGTATCTTTTCCCATTTGGATCACTAATGATCACATGATCGCGGCCTGCTGCTTCTACATAGCCTTTAATCACTTTGGCATTCCATTCTTTGTTATTTTCAAAAGTGAAATAGAATGTACCTAGCTTACCTCTGTTCATTCGTAAAATGTTCTCGATATACGATTCTTCTTGTCGGCCTGGGCTTGGCGGTTGAGCAGGAGGAGTCATCGGTTGTTGCTGTTGAGGTGGAAAAGCTCCAGGATACCAATAATATTGAACCATTCATACATCCTTTCTGGAAATAGAATTATACACTTGGGCAATCGGCAACGGTTGGAGAGTAAAAACAATGCGTTTTAAAACGTCCGGTGTTCCATTGGTTATACCACTGAGGAGGACAATCGCCACCTGGATCAAAAAACCATAAGGAGCGTTCGCCGGGACTAAAACGTTCTCCATTAATAACGCGTCTTGCTAAATTTCGATCCTGTTCACGGGCACGTTGATAAAAATAAGATTGGGTTGTTGCCACAAAGCCACCTGGTTTTTGGAATACCATCTCTTCCAAATTACGAATATTACGAAAATCTAAGCAATCGGCAAGAACCCGGTTCACTCCAACATTACCAACCAATAACATACCAAGCTGACCATCACCCTCAGCTTCCGCACGCATTAGCCTTGCTAGTAAATCTAGTTGCCTTGAAGTGGACTTAACTACTGCCAACGCATCACCTCCTATATATACACTATGTTCGGAGAGAAGAAATGATACATATCGCAAGAAGAGGTGGAAAGAAAAAAAGACTGCGGTTGCAGTCTTTTAGATTAACTATTTAAATATTGAAAAATTCTACTCGTTTTTCGCCTGCTAAAATGGTACCGATAAAGAACGAACCGAATTCCGCAAAACGAGCACTTACTTCATCAAAGCGCATTTCGTATATTAGTTTTTTAAATTGAAGAACATCGTCTGAGAACAGTGTTACTCCCCATTCGAAATCATCGAAGCCTACAGATCCAGAGATGATTTGTTTGACTTTACCAGCATAGCTGCGGCCGATTAAACCATGGCTGCGCATCAGATCTTTACGTTCTTGCATTGGAAGCATATACCAGTTGTCTTCTCCGGTACGACGCTTGTCCATTGGATAGAAGCAGATATATTGTGAACGTTGAAGTTCTGGATATAAACGAGCTCGTACATGTGGATTTTGATATGGATCTTCCGTAGATTCTCCAGCTAGGTAGTTAGATAATTCTACAACTGATACATAAGAATAAGCAGGAATTGTAAAGTCTGCAATCGTTAATTTATTGAATTTCGCTTCGATTTCTTGAAGTTCGTCTATTGTTGGACGTAGAGTCATTAACATGAAATCTGCTTTTTGCCCTACAATCGTGTAAAAAGCATGTGCGCCTGTTTTTGCGTCATCTGCTTGTTGAAGTTCGTCTAAAAATGCCACAAATTCATCTGTTGCTTCTTTGCGAAGTTCTGGATCTACTTGTTTCCAAGATGCCCAGTCCATTTGGCGAAAATCATGTAAAACGTACCAGCCGTCTAGTGTAATTGCTGCTTCATTCATTTTATCAGACACTCCTTTTATATAAGAAATTTACATCTTTAGTTTATCACAAGAAAAGATTCTTATCTCGTAATGACCTCGATATTGCATGACAATATGTGACAAAGTCGTGTATGCTTAAACTAATGAAAACAGTAGAGCAATCGTTAGATTAAGGAGTAAGAAGTATGTCACAAATAGAAGCATTATTACAGCACAAAGTTTGGCGATTTTGGGATCAATCACTAAGTGGTAAAAGTCGCTCCGCATTGGAGTCATTTGCAGCGGACGATCTTCTTTGTCATTTAGTTGGTCAAGGATTGTCACCAGCAACTGTTCGAACATGGGTACATGATCAGACGGTTGTGTTAGGTATCCAAGATCACCGATTACCATTCGTAGAAGAAGCACAAGATTTTCTACGTACACAAGGATACATATCAATTGTCCGTAATTCGGGAGGTCTCGCGGTTGTATTGGATGATGGAGTGCTGAATATTTCCATCGTATTGTCTGAACAAGCGCAGTCAGTTGATATTTCCGCTGGCTATGACGTAATGCTTACTTTCATCCGGCTTCTCTTTCCAGAAGCAGAAGGAAAAATAGAAGCTTATGAAATTGTCGGTTCCTATTGCCCAGGTTCATATGATTTAAGTATTGATGGCAAGAAATTTGCTGGAATATCACAGCGAAGGCTTCGTCAAGGAATCGCTGTGCAAATATACTTATGTGTAGAAGGTAGTGGAAGTGAGCGTGCTGAATTGATTCGCCAATTTTATGAAATCGGTGTGCAAGGGGAAGAAACGAAATTCACCTACCCGGTCATAAAACCAGAAGTAATGGCTTCGTTAAACGAACTATTAAATGAATCGTTTACAGTTCAGGATATCGTCATCCGAGTTCAACAGGTTCTACAACAGCTATCTACAAAAATAGTATCGCAATCCGTCACGCAAGATGAAATGGAGCTTTATCAGTTTTATATGCAACGTGTTGTCGATCGTAATAAAAAGATGCTTACAAAGGAATAAGAAAAACCACCAACTGCATTACATAGTTGGTGGTTCTTTTGAAACTAGGTTTCCGTTTTTCTCCATTTGGAAAACAGGTACAGCTGGCACTTCTTCATCATTCAATGTAACAAGTCGTCGTGCGCGGTTCATAATTTGTACAAACTGCTCGTAATCTTGTTTAATCGCTGCATTTTCTTTTTCAAGTTTGGCAAGTTCAGTTTCTAGTTTGCGAATTTTCTCGTTTGATATAGAAGCTAAATGACGATATCTAGAAATATCCGAATCGCTATGCTGTAAACGAACGAGATACGCAATAATAATATCGATTGATAAAGCAGAAACTGGAACCGATGTGGTGCGTTCGCCTTCTTCTTGAGGCTTGGCAAGATAGATACCGTTTCCTCTACGTCTATAATCTTTTCCTAATATACGTAGCTTTTCTTTTCTTTCTTTTTTTGCTTCTTTTAGTTCAGCTTCATATTGATGGCGGACAACTGCATTCCAGCGAAATCCACATGCAGCAGCAGTTCGATTTAATTCGTCACCTGCTTCTTCAAATGCATTTAGTTGTGTACTGCCTTCGCGGACGTGTCGTAACACCATTTCCGCTAACATTTCATCATTTTCTGTCATCCATGCGTCTTGTCTGATTTTTACCATATTGCTCCTCCTACCATGTTCATAGTTTCGTTACTCTATTAACATCATGGACAACATAGCGCTCTTTTATTCACGTAAAATACACTTGATAGCAATATATATTTTAAGATACAATGGCGTGTAGACTATTATCATATAGAGAAAGGGTTGTGGACGAATGGCAAACCATTTCAGAGTTTGCGATGAGTGTCAGGCCGTGAATTTAAAAACATTAATTCCAAAGCTTAAAACAATAGATCCAGAAGCAGAAATTGAAATTAAAGAATGTCAATCCTACTGCGGGCCGGGGCGAAAAAAGACATTCGCATTTGTCAATAACCGTCCTGTTGCAGCTTTGACAGAAGATGAATTAATGGAAAAAGTACGCGCCAAACTAGAAGACTAAACAGAACTTTTGCCGCCTTACCATGAGCGGTTTTTTTCTTTATAATGAAGGGTAAATAACATTTAACTTCACGGAGGTGGGCAAATGAGCTATGCAACGCAGAAACTAGCAGAAGAGAAAGTGTTTAAAGATCCGGTTCACAGGTACATTCATGTTCGTGACCAGGTCATTTGGGACGTCATCGGCGCAAAGGAATTTCAACGACTTCGCCGCGTTAAACAGCTTGGAACTACATATCTAGTTTTTCACGGGGCAGAACATAGTCGCTTTAGTCACTCTCTAGGAGTTTACGAAATTGTCCGTCGTATTGTGGATGATAGTTTCAATGGCCGACCGGAATGGGATGCCTCTGAAAGACTTTTAGTTTTATGTGCAGCACTTTTACATGATTTAGGACATGGACCGTTCTCACATGCTTTCGAAAATGTGTTCAATCTAGATCATGAGGAATTTACAAGAAAAATATTACTTGGGGAAACCGAAGTAAATGAAATATTAAAAAGGGTAAGCAAAGACTTCCCACAAAAAGTAGCAGATGTTATTGCGAAAACCTATGGAAATAAACAAGTCGTTAGCTTAATATCCAGCCAAATCGACGCCGATCGTATGGATTATTTACAGCGAGATGCTTACTTTACAGGCGTAAGCTACGGTCATTTTGATATGGAGCGAATTCTGCGTGTCATGCGTCCAAGGGAAGATCAAATCGTGATCAAATCTAGCGGTATGCATGCAGTGGAAGACTATATTATGAGTCGCTATCAAATGTACTGGCAAGTGTATTTTCATCCCGTTTCCAGAAGCGCAGAAGTGATTTTAACGAAAATCTTACATCGTGCAAAAGCTTTAAGTAAAAGTGGGTATGATTTTGCACAGCAACCAACTCATTTCCAAGGCTTTTTCGATGGCACATTCACGTTAAATGAATATTTAGCTTTAGATGAAGGTGTCTTAATGACCTATTTTCAGCTTTGGGTGAACGAGAAGGATCCAATATTAGCTGATTTAAGCTATCGTTTTGTCAATCGGAAACTATTCCAATATATTGAGTTTGACCTGGCAAAAGATTATATGAAGATGAAAGAGTTGGAGTTATTATTTAAAAAAGCGGGTATAGACCCAGAGTATTATTTAGTATTTGATTCGTCATCGGATTTACCATACGATTTTTATCGTCCAGGGGAAGAGGGAGAACGAATTCCTATCCATTTACTTATGCCATCCGGAGAAATTAGAGAGCTTTCTCGTGAATCGGAAGTAGTAGAAGCGATTTCAGGAAAACGTCGAACTGATCATAAATTATATTTTCCAGAAGACTTTTTAACGGAAGACGGAAAGAAAAAAGCATTAAAAAAACAAATATTAGATCTGTTGAAATAAAGGTGGGGGCTAGAATTGCTAGAAGAACATGCAAAAATCATACAATTTATCGGAGCAGCAGACGGGATAACTGGCAGAAAAAAACTGCAAAAAATGGTGTACATCGCTAAAAAGTTAGACTATCCATATAAAGAAAAATACGAGTTTCATGTATATGGTCCATATTCGCATGAGCTCACATTGCGAGTAGAAGAGCTTTGCAATATGGGATTTTTACAGGAAGACAGACAGGATAAAGGCTCATACGTCCAATACAAATACCAAATGACGAACGCAGGCGAGCATTTCACACAAATGGCGCAACTGGAAGAAGCAGCACCAGCGCTAGTCGAGTGTATTTCACAAATGAAAAACAAAAGCTCTCGCTTCTTAGAGCTCGTTTCAACTCTTTTGTTTTTCGACCATCTTCCAAAAGAAGAACAAATCGAAAAGCTCCACGCTGTGAAAGGAAAGCTAAATTTCACAGAAGAAGAAATTGCAGATGCATACGAATTCGTCATGAATTTAATGAACATGAGAACTATCCACTAAGGGATGGTTCTTTTTTTATGGAGCAATAATCCTAACTGAGACAAAACAAGCGCCGAACGCGACAAAACCAAAAAATGCCCTTTGCTAAAGCAAAGAGCACTCTCCAAAATTATTTATCACTAAATAATTTCCCAGCGACACCGTAGTGATTTTTTGGCATGTCCTCGATAAACACGACAACATTTTCAGCTGGTGCGTTCACTGTTTCCACTACTGCAGCTGTTACTTTTTCTACCAAAGCTCTTTTTTGTTCTTCAGTACGGCCTTCTAGCATTTTTACTGTTACATATGGCATTTCATTTCCTCCTTTAGTGAAAATTTCTGTATAGTAGTATCATAACATAGTGATTTGCAAAAAAATCAGATATATTCAAAACAAAATAGTGGATTATACCCTTCATGCAATTGAAAAACTAAAGTGAAAATGGAAACCGTAATAGGAAAGAAAGGATGATTATAAATGAAATACTTCGCCGTTTTATTACCGATGTTAAATCAGGAGAAGAGCATAGAATTCCGCGCACAGCATCTTCAGTATTTAGAGCAAAAGCGCAATGAAGGCAAAATAATTGCCAATGGTCGATTTGCTGATAGTACTGGGGGATTAGTCATTTATCGAGTTGAAACGGTAGAAGAAGTGGAACAACTTGCAAAACAAGACCCTTATGTGATTCAAGGAGCGCGAGGGTGTGAAATACACGAATGGGAAATGGACAGTAACTCAGCATTACTCCATTAATGTGAATAGTGTACACGAAGGAGGCATTGCTGCACTTTTATAGTGCGTATGGGATAGGAAGTGTTTAGACCTTTAACATAGCCTATAAATGTATGAACAGTAAATGTGTTAAACCTTCCTTTTAATGCTCTCAAGTTAGGCGTTTTTTCCCTCGACAACTGTTTTGTACATACGCGCAATTAGCCTGCTTTTCTATGCATTAACTTGCGTTTATGATAAGATTAAGAAAAGTTTCAATCCTTGATATATCAAGGGTTCAGGAAGTATAATTCACATTATGTAATATGAAAATACTAGATATTAAAAAAGAACGGAGGGAACTTTCGGATGGCAAATGAAGAAAAACCAAAACAAAAAATCGGCTTCACCATTATAAAAAATGATCCAACTGATGGACATAAAGGATTCGGAATTGGTTCTCTATCTTTAGAGAATGTGTCACCGGTTATTATCGACGTTGAAGAAGATGTTGCAAGAATTGAAATTGGTGCGATGCACGCGCGCAGCGACACGGAAAAAGGTATCAAGTTTACGACGAACCGCGAAGACTCAGAAGGCGGAAAACCGTATTGGCTAGTGTGGGTAACAATCGATTACAAAGCAGAAGGTCCGTATTATGCAGGGGTTACTGCATGCGAAATGGTAGTAAACCGCGAAAAACGCCGTGGCTACAAATTACTTGCAGACCACGTAAATCGAATGGACAAATCGATGAAACGCCATATTATGGTAGATTTTATGGATGATCGTTCCAAAAATATTTTAAGCGACTTCTTACAAACGCATAACCATGAAATGTGGGAGCGTAGCGACGAAAAGCTACATAATGACCTGGCTGTAACTTCCAATTAAACAGTAACAATTTGGTATAATTTCGTAATGAGGTTGAATTCAAACCAAAAAGAAAGTACAATTTACTTAAAGCTTACTTCACAGTAATGCTAGGACACTTAGGAGTCGTAAGTAGGCTAGGAACGTGTAATCATTGTGACAACCCAATCCTGTAATTACATAATTTTGGCAGAACGCAACACTAAGAAAAAGCTTTCTATTACCTTTTATAGGTAGTAGAAAGCTTTTTATTTTGGTTTGGTTGCTTTCACCGAGAATTAGTTGCCCTAGCTAGGAAATTGATTGCTTTCACCAAGGAACTGGTTGCTTTCACCAAGGAACTGGTTGCTTTCATTAGCAATTGGTTGCCCTTAACCTTTTATTCCAATCAGGCTTATTTCTCAGCCAAGTTAACTTGTTATAAAGAGAACTAGTTGCTGTCCCAGCCAAATTGGTTGCTTTCGCCGAGAAATGGTTGCTCTGGCTAGAGAATTGATTGCTGTCACCAAGGAACTGGTTGCTTTCATTAGTAATTGGTTTCCCTTAACCTTTTATTTCCAATCAGGCTTATTTCTCAGCTAAGTTAACTTGTTATAAAGAGAACTAGTTGCTCTCCCAGCCAAATTGGTTGCTTTCACCGAGAAATGGTTGCTCTGGCTAGGCTATTGATTGCTTTCACCAAGAAACTGGTTGCTTTCGTCTGCAATTGGTTGCCCTTATCCGTTTATTTCCAATCAAGCGTATTTCTCGGCCAAGTTAACTTGTTATAAAGAGAACTAGTTGCTCTGCCAGCCAAATTGGTTGCTTTCGCCGAGAAATGGTTGCTCTGGCTAGAGAATTGATTGCTTTCACCAAGAAACTGGTTGCTTTCATTAGTAATAGGTTGCCCTTAACCTTTTATTTCCAATCAGGCTTATTTCTCAGCCATGCTAATCGTTAGAAAGAGAACTAGTTTCTCTGCCAGCCAAATTGGTTGCTTTCGCCGAGAAATGGTTGCTCTGGCTAGGGAATTGATTGCCTTCATCAAGAAACTGGTTGCTTTCATTAGCAATTGGTTGCTCTCGCTGGGAAACTGGTTGCTTTCATTCGCAATTGGTTGCCCTTATCCGTTTATTCCCAATTAAGCTAACTAGTTGCTCATATCCATCCATTCCCACTCACTTCATTCTCCAAAAAACGAAAATGGGAATATGGACCATGGTGTTGTATCCTCGCTATCGGATGCTTCGAATGTTTGTTGCTTCAGCGTTGGATCTGTACATAGCTTAGTTGGAATGTCTTCCTCTTTTAAATAGACAAGTCGTTGTTTTTCACAAGCGGAAGTGGCAATTCCACCAGTCTCAATATCCACAATAACTCCGCGAACTCCTGCAGGAGCAATAAATGGTTCTGATGGTAAGCCTTGATGTGCTTTTTCCATAAATTCAATCCACACTTGCTTTGTTACTTGTCGAGCTTCGGCTTCACTCACCTGTTTTCCTTGGTCATAGCCATTCCAAACACCAGCAGTCAATTGAGGGGAGAAGCCGATTAAATATTGATCGGAAATCGTCGTCCCGGATTTTGCTGCATATGGTCTCGTTTGTTTTGCACGAATACTTAAGCCAGTTGCAGGAGAGTAATCATTGAAAGTCGGATCGAACATACCGGTTAGTAAATGAGACAGCAAAAAGGCATCTTGTTCAAGCAACACTTTTTTATCTTTCCTTTTATCTTTTTCCAAATCATAAAGAACCTTGCCGTTGTTATCGGTTATTTTCGTAATATAAGTTGGTTCTCTTAATATTCCCTTTGCAGAAATAGCATTATATGCTTTCGTCATATCCAACAAAGAAGCTTCTGAAGTGCCGAGCGCAGTTGCGGGCGTTTCATCGATGTCCATTTTAATATTAAACCGTTCAATCAATTGTTCAAAAGGCTTGTACCCAATTTGTTCAAGCGTTTTGACAGCGTATATGTTATCCGAGATGGCAAGTGCTTGTGCCATCGATATAGGGTGCTCCGCAAACTTATCATTGACGTTTTTCGGCTCATATTCCTGTCGTCCATTATCGTAAGTGAAAATAGTTCGTTCACTTTTCATATAAGTCAGAGGTGTGAATCCATTTTCTAACGCAGAAGCAAATAATAATGGTTTTATCGTCGAACCAGGCTGCCTTTTCGCTTGCGTTACTCGGTTAAATGGACTTTCGCTGAAATCGCGTCCACCGACCATTGCTGTAACGTATCCCGTTTTTGGCTCGATGCTGACAAACCCAATTTGTAGCTCTCCTTCGGGCATCCACTTTTCGATGACCTCTTCGGCTGCTTGTTGGTGACTTCTGTTCAAAGTGGTCTCGATTGTCCAACCACCTTCTTCAATTCGGCGACCCTTTTTCTGAAGAATTGCTGTCGCTTCCTTCCAAACCTCTTCTAAAAAGTAAGGAGCTGCTTTTTTCTTCACAAGCGAATCTTCCGTTTTTAACACATAATGTTCACTGACTGCACGTTCCCGTTGATCTGCAGTTATAAATTGCTCATTTTCCATTAATTTTAAAATCAGTTGTTGTCTGTTTACCGCTTTTTCCTCATCGACTAATGGGGAGTAATAGGTAGGTCCTTTAGGGATTCCCATCAATAAAGCCGATTCTGCAAGTGTTAAGTCTTTTGCACTTTTTCCAAAATAATATCGGCTAGCGGCTTCTACACCGTACATACCGTGACCAAAATAAACAGTGTTTAAAAATCCTTCGAGCAATTCATCTTTTTCATAGAAAACTTCCAAACGGTAAGCATACAAAGCTTCATTGATCTTCCGAGTCCAAGACTTTTCATGTGTCAAAAATAGATTTCTAGCATATTGCTGGGTAATCGTACTCGCGCCTTCTACTTTTCGCATCGCTTTTATATCCTTCAAAAGAGCAGAAGCAATTCGAGTATAATCAAACCCGTGATGCTTATAAAATTCCTGATCTTCTACTGCAATAATCGCATCAGGAATAAATGGTGACATGTCCTCGAGAGAAACCCAGTAACGCCTTTGATCTTCAAATCGATCCCCAATTACATTTCCCTGGTCATCTAAAAATACCGACGAAATAGGTACTTGGATAATAGGTGCACCAACGATTTGAGCGTAAACCCGGAGCGTAACAAGTGCACCAATTAATGCAAAGCTAGCAACGATACTTAGTAAAAAAACTCTTTTCATGCGTTTAGATCGAGTGGCTTTTTTCCGGTATTGTGCACGCCCCAATAAAATCTCCTCCGTCCTGTTTGGATGTTTTTATTAGTATGAGAACAATAGATTCAAATTAAACGGAAAAAGAAAAAAGTATTGCACTTTTGTGAAAAAGCTCTATACTTTCTTTGTATTATTTTTTTTGAGATAAAATATATACAAATAATATTGATAAGGGAGAAAATTAGCGTTAAATTATAAATTATGAGGTATATTTAATATAGAAGTGAAAGAAATAAAGTATTATGAGGATGATGAAGTTGAAAAAGGCTTATAAAACAGAAATTCTCCTAGACGATAAACAAACTCAAATAGTGAACCAAACAATTGGGGTTTGTCGTTATGTGTATAATCTTTATCTCTCCACTGCTCAGGAGCATTACGAAAAAACTGGTAAGCATCTTTCAGGTTATAATTTTTCAAAATGGTTGAACAATGTTCATACAATTCATAGGGACTTATGGATTAAAGACGTTTCAAGCAAAGCTGTAAAACAATCCATTATGAATGGGGACAGGGCATTTAAAAATTTTTTTAAAGGCTTAGCTAAGTTTCCACAATTTAAATCAAAGAAAATCCGTGATGTTAAAGCTTACTTTCCGAAAAATAACAAAACAGATTTAACTATTGAACGTCATCGGATTAAAATCCCAACAATTGGGTGGGTAAGATTAAAAGAATATGGTTATATTCCTACAGAATTAGATGCTTCCAGTTGTACGGTATCAAAAAAGGCTGGGAGATATTTTATTTCAGTCCTTGGTGAAATCGAGCAAAAAAATGAACATACTATAAACAGCCATGATGGAATTGGAATTGATTTAGGAATAAAAGAATTTGCAACATGTAGTCATAATAAAACATTCCTAAATATCAACAAAGGGCAAAATGTAAGGAAGCTAGAAAAGAGTTTAAAAAGACAACAAAAAAAGTTAAGTAGAAGTTATGAACAAAATAAAAATCGAAAGAGAGGTGAAATCTGCTATAAAAATAGGCAGAAGCAACTACTAGTTGTACAAAAACTGCACGTTAGATTAGCGAATATTCGTAAGGAGTACATCCGATTTGTAGTTCGACAGTTGGTGAAAACCAAACCAACCTATATTGCTATTGAAAATTTATACATCAAAGGCATGATGAAAAACAGACATCTTTCAAAAGCGATTTCGCATCAGCTTTTCTATAATTTCAGAGAATGGCTTCTTAAAAAATGTATTCAGCATAATATTGAATTACGTTTGGTAGATAGATGGTATCTATCTTCTAAGTTGTGTTCTTCTTGTGGAACAAAGAAAACCCAACTGAGCCTTTCAGAACGATTATTTAAGTGCGATTCTTGCCAACTGGAAATGGATAGAGATTTTAATGCTTGTATAAATATTAAATTTGCAACGAATTATACAATATTAACTTAGTTAATCTATGTATATATAGGGTGGGCTACATCCGAATTTAAGCCTGTGGAGAACTAAAAAACGTTAGTAACGAGTAGTTGGTGAATTCGGGTTCATTGAAGCAGGAAATTGTCTAGCGTAGTAAAATTATACATTTTACTATGTTTTTAGTAGCAGATAGATAGATGAGCGGATTTTGGTTTACTGAAAAACAAACCGAGAATTTTGGAATTACGATGAAGGTAAAACGTACACTTCATACGGAGCAAACAGACTTTCAATTATTGGAAATGGCAGAAACAGAAGAGTGGGGGAATATGCTCTTTTTAGATGGCATGGTTATGACATCTCAAAAAGATGAGTTTGTTTACCACGAGATGGTTGCACATGTTCCTTTATTTACTCATCCAAACCCGGAAAATGTATTAGTTGTTGGTGGCGGAGACGGTGGCGTAATTCGTGAAATTATGAAGCACCCGAAAGTAAAAAAAGCAACACTTGTTGATATAGATGGAAAAGTTATTGAGTATTCAAAGAAATATTTACCGGAAATTGCTTGTGAATTAGAAAACCCACGTGTAGACGTTCAAGTAGGCGACGGATTCATGCATATTGCAGAATCTGAAAACGAATACGACGTTATCATGGTAGATTCTACTGAGCCAGTAGGTCCTGCGGTAAACCTATTTACAAAAGGTTTCTATGCTGGAATCTCAAAAGCCCTAAAAGAAGACGGATTGTTCGTTGCACAATCGGACAACCCATGGTTCAAAGCGGACTTGATTCGCCAAGTACAAAAGGACGTAAAAGAGATTTTCCCAATTACAAATATGTACTTAGCGAATATCCCGACGTATCCAAGTGGACTTTGGTGCTTTACGATCGGATCAAAAAAATACGATCCACTTCAAGTGCCGGACGAGCAGTTCCACGAAATCGACACAAAATATTACACAAAAGAGCTTCACAAAGCAGCATTCGTATTGCCTAAATTTGTGAAGGACTTAGCAGGAGAGTAAGCCGATGCGATTTGATGAAGCTTATTCAGGAAATGTTTTTATTAAAAGCAAGCAAAATTACGAAGAAGCACAAGCAGTTATTTACGGGATGCCAATGGACTGGACAGTAAGCTATCGCCCAGGCTCACGCTTTGGCCCGCAGCGTATTCGTGAAGTTTCCATTGGTTTAGAGGAGTATAGCCCATATTTAGACCGAGAGCTGGATGAAGTAAACTATTTTGATGCAGGAGACATTCCGCTTCCATTTGGAAATGCATCGAAAAGCTTAGATTTAATCGCAGGTTTCATTCGCCAACTTATGCAAGACGGGAAAGTTCCTGTTGGCATGGGCGGCGAGCATTTAGTGTCATGGCCGGTTATGAAAACAGTGGCGGACAACTATAAAAATCTTGCGATCATTCATATGGATGCGCATACGGATTTACGTGTGGAATATGAAGGGGAGCCACTTTCTCACTCGACACCGATTCGTAAAATTGCGGAATACATCGGTCCAAAAAACGTTTATTCATTTGGAATCCGTTCCGGAATGAAAGAAGAGTTCGATTGGGCAAAAGAAAATGGCTTGCATATTTCAAAGTTTGAAGTATTAGAGCCATTAAAAGAAGTATTGCCTACACTAGAAGGTCGTCCTGTCTATGTCACAATTGACATCGACGTATTAGACCCTGCACACGCACCTGGTACGGGAACAGTAGATTGCGGTGGAATCACTAGCCGTGAGTTACTTGCTTCTATCCATGCGATCGCAAACTCAGGCGTCAATGTAGTTGGGTTCGATTTAGTAGAAGTCGCACCGATTTACGATTCATCGGAACAGACTGCTAACACTGCGTCGAAGTTGCTACGTGAAATGATTTTAGGTTGGGTTAAATAATTTAAAGACGTGTTGTCCTTTTAGGACACACGTTTTTTTAGGTTTTACCTATGTTTAGTTGTCATTATCATGCTTTTAGCTTTATAATAAAAAGGTTACATTAAAATGCTCTAAAGGATGAACGCAATGTCTCAACCAATAAAAAAAATAGTTAATATCCACTTACAATCTACGATTCAACACCCAGATGCCGCATTAGAAACATTTGATATCCAAACAACAGGCGAACTTATGATAAAAGGGAAACAATCTTATTTAGTTTACGAAGAAACCCAAAATGACAAAGCAGTCAAAACGACCGTAAAGTTAAATAGCGATTCTGCTTTAATTCTTAGAAGTGGCGGCGTAAAAATGAGACTGCCATTCGTAAAAGGAGAGCTTCAAACAGGAAGCTATGATCCAGGTTACGGAACTATAATGATCACAACAAATACGAAACAACTACGATTTGAAGATGGGCAATTCCGAGTGGAGTATGAACTCTTGATAAACGAAGAAGTAGTTGGTACATATACATTAGAACTAATTTACATGGAGGCGAATTAAATGAACGCAGTAGAACAAGTACAACAATCGATCAAAAACGCGTTACAACAAGCAATTGTGAAAGCGGAACTTGTAACAGAAGAACAAATTCCTTCTATCCATTTAGAAACACCGAAAGACAAAGCAAATGGGGATTACGCAACAAATATTGCCATGCAATTAACGAAACTAGCGAAAAAAAATCCACGTCAAATTGCAGACGCTATCGTAGAAAACCTAGATATGTCAGGTACAATGATGGAAAAAATCGACATCGCTGGTCCAGGATTTATGAATATTACCGTGCGTAAGGATTATTTACAGGAAGTAGTAAAAGCAGTACTTGCTGAACAAGCTGATTATGGCCGTACTAAATCTGGTGCTGGCGAAAAAATTCAAGTCGAGTTCGTCTCTGCGAATCCAACTGGTGACTTGCATTTAGGACATGCGCGTGGTGCATCTGTTGGAGATTCACTATGTAACGTACTTGATTTTGCAGGATATGATGTTTCTCGTGAATATTATATTAATGATGCTGGAAATCAAATCCATAACTTAGCGGTTTCTATTGAAGTGCGCTATTTCGAAGCATTAGGCTTAGAAAAAGAAATGCCAGAAGACGGATACCGCGGTCAAGATATTATTGATATCGCAGCGGATCTAGTAAAAGAGCATGGCGATAAATTTGTACAAATGTCTGACGAAGAGCGTTATAAAGCGTTCCGTGCACACGGTTTAAAAGTAGAACTTGCGAAGTTACAAAAAGACTTAGCGGACTTCCGTGTAGGATTCGATAATTGGTTCTCTGAAACTTCTTTATACACAGATGGAAAAATTGAAGTAGCATTAGATAAATTAAAAGCAAACGGTCATATTTTCGAAGAAGAAGGAGCAACTTGGTTCCGCTCTACAACGTTTGGCGATGACAAAGACCGCGTATTGATTAAAAGTGACGGCTCTTTCACGTATTTATTACCAGATATCGCTTACCATGAAGATAAGCTAGTACGCGGCTTCGACCAACTGATCAACATTTGGGGAGCAGACCACCACGGATACATCCCACGTATGAAAGCGGCGATTGAAGCACTTGGATACGAGCGTGAAAAACTAGAAGTTTCCGTTATTCAAATGGTTCAACTATATAAAGACGGCGAAAAAATGAAGATGAGTAAACGTACTGGTAAAGCAGTTACGATGCGTGAACTAGTAGAAGAGGTAGGCCTGGATGCAGTTCGTTACTTCTTCGGCATGCGTTCAGGCGACTCACATATGGACTTCGATTTGGACTTAGCCGTTTCTCAATCAAATGAAAACCCAGTGTATTATGCTCAGTATGCACATGCACGTATTTGCTCCATCTTACGAGCAGCTGAAACTCAACAATTAAAAGCTTCAACAGATTCACTTGATTTATTACAAAGCGAAAAAGAATTAGATCTATTGAAAAAAATCGGTGACTTCCCACAAGTAGTAGCAGATGCTGCAAAACTTCGTGCACCTCACCGCGCTGCAACTTATATCCAAGAGCTAGCAGCAACATTCCACAGCTTCTACAATGCGGATAAAGTACTCGATGCAGAAAATGTCGCTTTAACTGGCGCTCGTCTTGCACTAGTTACATCTGCTCGCCAAACAATCGCGAACGCACTTCGCTTAATCGGCGTTGCGGCTCCAGAAAAAATGTAATATCGAACACTTCGACCTCGGTCGGAGTGTTTTTTGTTGGAGGAATATGTTTAGTTGGAAAAATACATGCGTTAGTTGGAATTTTGGAGAGTTTAGTTGGAATTTTAGCGCATTTAGTTGGAAAATTGAGCATCTTAGTTGTAAAAGGATATTTCTTCCTTAAATCATGGTAGAATTCTTTATCGGCCATATGTCCAGTTTGTGCTTGGGTGGAGAGTTTCTTGATGAGAAAGTGTTTAGTTGGAAATATTCAAGATTTAGTTGGAATTTTGGGGTGTTTAGTTGGAATTTTAGCGCATTTAGTTGTAAAAATGAGCGACTTAGTTGTAAAAGGATATTTCTTCCTTAAATTATGCCGAAATTCTTTATCGGCAATATGTCCAGTTCATGCTTGATTAGAGATTCTTTTGGGGTGAAAGTGTATAGTTGGAAAAATTCATGATTTAGTTGGAATTTTGGAGAGTTTAGTTGGAATTTTAGCGCATTTAGTTGTAAAAATGAGCGACTTAGTTGTAAAAGGATATTTTTTCCTTAATTCGGACCGGCTTTCTCTAGCGGAAATATGTCCAGATCATGCCTGGTCGTAACGTTTTTTGGGGGAGAAAGTGTTTCCGTCTTAGTCGGAAAACCATTTTCCCCTTCATTCGCTATAAAAAAATCCCTGTCGACAACCATGCCATTTCATGTATAATGAAGTCGATGCATACAAAATATTTTGAACATAAAGGTGCTTGCTATGAAACTAGTAAGTTAAAAGGGAAGCTGGTTTAAATCCAGCACGGTCCCGCCACTGTGTGTGATAGTCCGCTATCATGAGTCAGAAAACCTGCCTTTATGTGTGAACACTTTAATGCCTACGAGGATAGGTAACGTGTGAGTCGGCTTGGCTTATGGAAACCTTGCAGATTTATACCTATTCTATCTCTCGTTCATTGGACGAGAGTTTTTTATTTGCACAGAAGAAAATGGGGGAAAGTAACATGAAGAAATTATGGCAATTATGGATGACATCCGCTTTAGCAGCATTGCTATTAGTCGGTTGTGGTCAAGAAGAAGCAAAACCTGTCGAAAATAACGACAATGCTCAACAAGAACAACAAGCAGAGGTAGATGAAGCTACATTTCCGATAACAATGACGGATGCGGTTGGCAATGAAATAACGTTAGAAGAAGCTCCAAAAACAATCGTTTCCATGATCCCAAGTAATACAGAAATTCTATTCGCGCTTGGGTTAAATGAAGAAATCGTTGGTGTAAATGACTATGATAACTATCCAGAAGAAGCGCTAGAAAAAGAGAAAATTGGTGGACAGGAATTCAACGTAGAGAAAATCTTATCGATGAATCCAGAAATCGTATTTGCGCATGAGTCTATGTTAGGAATAGGCGAAGCTGGTTTACAACAACTCCGCGATGCTGGTGTGAAAGTATTTGTTGTGAAAAATGCAACTGATTTCAATGAAACATATACAACAATCGAACAAATTGGTCGTGCTACAGGTAAATTAGAAGAAGCACAAAAAATTGTAGAAGATATGAAAGCAAAAGTAGAAGAAGTAAAAGAAAAAGTGGCAAAAGTAGAAACGAAGAAAACAGTATTTGTAGAAACTACAGATGTTCCAGAAGTTTATACACCTGGTAAAGGAACGTTCATGCAAGAAATTTTAGATATGGTGAATGCAGAAAATATCGCAGCAGATCAAGAAGGCTGGTTTATGATTTCACCGGAAGAAATTGTTAGCCGTAATCCAGACGTAATTATCGTTATGTATAGCTATGTAGATGGAATTGTAGATAGTGTAAAAGCACGTGATGGTTTCGATACGATTACTGCGGTGCAAAATGATGCGGTAGTACAAGTGGATGAAAACTTAACGAGTCGTACAGGTCCACGTCTTGCAGATGGGTTAGAAGAAATCGCGAAAGCAATTTACCCAGAGGCATTTAGTGAGTAAAGCCATGATCGGCTACATCTTGTCGATTGCAGCACTACTTGTTGCAATTTGGCTTGGTGTATCGGTCGGATCCGTTAAGGTACCGATCAGCACATTATGGGATACGGGAGCAGATGCAATCGCATCGAATATTGTTTGGAAAATTCGCATGCCGCGTGTTGTGCTTGCAGGGCTAGTTGGTGCATCACTAGCTATTGCAGGCGCTGCGTTTCAAGGATTGTTAAAAAATCCGCTTGCCGATCCTTATACGTTAGGAGTGTCGTCCGGTGCCTCGGTAGGTGCCGTGACTACGCTCTTTTTCGGTATTTCGGTACCATTTTTAGGGATATTCACGTTGCCGGTTTTCAGTATGATCGGTGCATTAGTGACGATGTTTCTAGTTATTTCTTTTGCAAAACTAGTC
Source organism: Psychrobacillus sp. NPDC093180 (assembly GCF_044754065.1). Classification (NCBI taxonomy): domain Bacteria; kingdom Bacillati; phylum Bacillota; class Bacilli; order Caryophanales; family Bacillaceae; genus Psychrobacillus; species Psychrobacillus sp. NPDC093180. The sequence goes on from NZ_JBIVOJ010000003.1 coordinate 233,021, forward strand.
GATCGTGCGATGAAAATGGAAACAATTATTTTAACGGGTATTATATTTAGCTCTTTTTTAGGCTCCGTTATTTCACTAATGATTGCACTCACTGGGGAAGAGTTACGCCAAATTATTAGCTGGCTTCTCGGTAGTGTGTCGATGCGCGGCTGGAGTTTTGTGCAAATGGCTATCCCTTTTGTGCTCATTGGTACGCTGTTATTATGGTTAAACAGAAGAGAGCTAAATGCGATGCTGTTTGGGGAAGAGCGAGCACAGCATTTAGGAGTCAATGTGAAAAAGAGAAAAATGATGATTTTGATCGGTGGGTCAATGCTTACCGGCACAGCAGTTGCAGTATCTGGAACAATTGGGTTTGTCGGGCTTGTCGTTCCCCATATGACAAGACTACTATTTGGCTCGGACAATCGGCATGTATTACCGCTTAGCTTTATAAATGGGGCGGCGTTATTGATCATCTGTGATTTAGTGTCTCGTACGATTATTGCGCCTACTGAGCTGCCGATTGGTGTTATTACAGCATTTATCGGTGCACCGGTGTTTGCATTTATTTTCTTTAGACAACGAAAAAAAGGAGGCATTTAATATGTTGCAAGTAGAAAATGTTTCAGGTGGTTATGACCGTAAATTGATCGTTAAAAATGTCTCCTTTCATGTTGAAAAAGGAGAGATGCTCGGAATTCTTGGTCCAAACGGGAGCGGGAAGTCCACTTTGCTAAAAGTAATCAGTGGCATACTGCATAAGGAATCTGGAGATGTATTAATAGATGGTAAATCCCTACATGCTTATTCGTCGAAAGAGCTAGCGAAAAAAATGGCGGTTCTTCCACAACTACATAGTCACGCATTTTCCCATACGGTGAGAGATACGATTGCGCTTGGTCGCTACCCTCATCAGAGTGGTTTGTTTGCTTCGTGGTCAAATGAGGATGAAGCAGCCGTAAACTTGGCGATGAAGCAAATGGGGATAGAAAAATACGAACATCATATGTTAGATCTATTGTCCGGTGGGGAGCAACAGCGTGTATTTGTCGCACAAGCACTCGCACAACAAGCTCCAATCCTGCTACTGGATGAACCAACGAATCATTTGGATATTGCACATCAAAAACAATTGTTAGATACGATCAAAACGCAAGCAAATGAAAACGGGATGACCATCATCAGTATATTTCATGATATCAATCTTGCATCTCTTTACTGTGACCAGCTCCTATTAATGGATCATGGCCAAGTAAAAGTCATCGGAGAACCGCATGAAGTCGTTATGAAAGAACAAATTGAAACGGTATATAAAGCCAGAATTAGCACAAATCCGCATCCAGAGCGTCCAAAACCTCAAATCACGATACTACCAGATATAAAAGAGCGGCGTGAGGAGAAACTCATTACAATTGAAAACTTTCAAGTGACCGATGAGTTAGTCGTATTTCAAGCAGAACACCAATTAAAAACTTGGTCATCCGCAGTCATAAATGCGGGGACTGGCTGGTATCGAACGTTCGTGAATCGAAGAGTAGATGCCCACTATAATATTGATAACGCCCAAACAGAAATGCAACAATTCCTAACCGATCGCGGCTATTCTGAAACGGAAACAGTAGGAATGATGACTGCTGTTTATACGAAAGATGCGGTCATTAAACAATACGATGGAGATTTTGGCTCCGTTATTATTATGGTGACTGCAGGAGTTGGAAATGCAGTAGATGTGGCAAAAGCTTATGAAGTAGAAGCAATGCCCGCTATCGGTACAATTAACACATGGATCATCATAAACGGGGAACTAGCAGAGGAAGCTTTTATACAAGCGGTCATTACTGCAACCGAAGCGAAAACAAAAGCACTAGCCTACGAACAAGTTAAGGATCCACGCACTGGCACGATTGCGACTGGAACATCGACAGATAGCGTGCTCGTTGCAGCCGCGCAACAAGGAGCGCATATTCCATATGCAGGCCCTATTACGGAAGTAGGTAAAAAAATAGGGCTTGGTGTCTATGAATGCACAGTGGAGGCAATCCAAACTTACAAAAAAGCAAAAGGCTGGGAATAGAAATGGGTCCTCATATTATCGCAATTGCAATAGGGCTCTTGCTCGATAGAATAATCGGAGATCCGCAGAATTGGCCGCATCCCGTTCGATTTATTGGTACGCTCATTTCAAAGCTAACCACTTGGTTGAATAAAGGAAGGTCGAAGAAAGCAAAAGGATTTCTACTCGTTTTTATCGTAGTAGGCATTACCTTTTCTGTCACGATTGCACTTTTAGTAAGTGCGTATTCCATTCATATGTGGGTTGGAATTATAGTGGAAAGTATTTTAATTGCTTCAGGATTAGCCCAAAAAAGCTTAAGAGAAGCAGCGATGGATGTATATAAACCGCTAGTTGCAAATGATTTACCTACTGCTAGACAAAAGCTATCGTGGATCGTCGGAAGAGATACAGAAACGTTAGGTGAACAAGAAATTACACGAGGTGTCGTGGAAACAGTTTCCGAGAATATTAGTGATGGAATTACGGCTCCGCTTTTTTATGCGTTCTTGTTTGCAGGAGCTCCCGGGCTTTGGGTTTATAAAGCGATCAATACACTCGATTCGATGGTTGGTTATAAAAACGAGCAGTACGAAGAGTTCGGATACGCTGCTGCAAAGCTGGATGATATAGCAAACTTTATACCTAGTCGTTTGACGGGCTATCTTATTATGCTGTGGGGTAAAAAAGAAAGTAAGCTACCTTTTAACAAGCGTATGAAAGGCTGGTGGCTTGATGCGAAAAAACATCCAAGCCCAAATAGTGGTTATTTAGAGGCAGCAACTGCTTACCAGCTAGGCATTCAACTTGGGGGAATGAATACATATAAAGGAATTATTTCAAATCGTGCCCGCATGGGAATTGGAGAGGTCCCTTTATCACCAAACCATATATTAAGTACCATCTCTCATTTGAATACAGCAGTATATCTATTTTGGCTTTGGATGATGGTCATTGGAGGAATTTTATATGGCATTACCTAATCATGGAGCAAATGCACATCACGTATATGAACGTCTAGGAATCGAGATGCCAGAAAAAATAATGGATTTTAGTGAAAATGTAAACCCATTAGGTCCACCAGCTTTCGTAATGGAAAAATGGTCTTCATATGCGGAGTTAATCACAAAATATCCAGATCCGGCTGGAGAGCCTTTTTTATCTGCAGCCGCTAAGTATCACGACGTATCCGTCAGTAACATCATCGTTGGAAACGGAGCAGCAGAACTATTTGCAAGCATTGCAAAACGATATGAAAACAAGCGTGTCGTCTTGATTCATCCAACCTTTTCAGAATATGCGGCGACACTTGCTCCTTATCATGTATACATAAAAGAAATAATTGCAACAGGCCAGCTTCCTTTAGATGAGGTATTCGATGAAATTGAGTTTGCAGAGGCAATCTATATTTGCAGACCAAATAATCCAACCGGTTATTTAATTCCTTTAGAGGAAATTATCCAACTTGCAAGCTACGCAAAAAGATATAGATGTGAAGTCATCTTAGACGAAGCATTTCTCGACTTTATTGATGAAAAAGAATCCTTTATCCCGTATTTGAAGGATTTTCCTAACGTGATGGTCGTGCGTTCGATGACGAAAATGTATGCGATCCCAGGTTTACGTCTTGGATATGCATTAGGGAGCGAAGCGTTCATAAAAGATATCCGCTCCCGGTTGTCACATTGGAATAGTAATGCGATTGCTATAACGATCGGAGCTGACTGTTTGCAGGAAGAAGCGTACCGAATGCAAGCAATCACTTTTGCAAAAGAAATGCGGGAGGGCTTTACCGATTTCCTAGAAAAGTGGAATTGCATTGTATTGCCGTCCACAACTAATTTCCTCTGTTTCCAACTGCCCGCACCTTCAAGTTCGAAGGCGTTTTTCGAGTATTTATTGGCAAAAGGGTGTGTCCTTCGCCATACAGAAAACTTTAAAGGTTTGGATGGAAAGTGGTTTCGTGTTGGCATGAAGGTAAAGGCACAAATGGAGTATTTGCAAAGGGAGATGACCACATGGTTCGAGGAAAACTTGTCTTCATAACAGGGGGAGTGCGGAGCGGAAAAAGTAGCTTCGCTGAAAAACTTGTCATGAACGAGCAAGCAAAACGAAATGTGTACATTGCTTCTGGTATTGCAGTCGACGAGGAAATGAAAGCACGTATTACCAGACACCAAGACGATCGTCTAAATTACCCAGTCGAATGGGTGACAATTGAGCAGCCACGACATATGGAGCAGATTCTTCCACACATTGAAGAAGATGATGCTATTCTTTGGGATTGTGTTACTACTTGGCTTGCAAATGAGCTTTACGAAGGTCAAATGGAAGAAGTAGAAAAGCAGTTATTCGTGACAATGGAAAAATTATTAGAAAAAGTACAGGTGCTAGTCATAGTTTCAAATGAAGTGCTGGATGAACCAGTATCAAAATATGAATATACAGCTTTCTATCAAGAGTGGATTGGTCGGCTCCATCAAAAGCTTGTAGCAAAAGCAGATCATGCCTATGAAATGGAATATGGCATCGGTCATCAGTGGAAATGAGGGATGCAGATGAAAGGCTTAATGGTGCAAGGGACCGCTTCTAGCGTAGGGAAAAGCTTAGTATGTACAGCGATTTGCAGGCTCCTAGCAAATGAAGGAAAGCGAGTGGCTCCATTTAAATCACAAAATATGTCGTCTTTAAGTATCCAAACAGAGGAAGGCTTGGAAATAAGTGTTTCGCAATCTTTACAAGCAAGAGCCGCAAAAACCCCTTATAGAGCAGAAATGAACCCTATACTGCTGAAACCCGCGGGAAACATGGAATCCGACATCATTATTTTAGGGGAAAAGCTGAATAAAATGAATGGAATGCATTACCGGGAGCAGTTTTTTGAAGAAGGTCAACTATTGATAAAACATAGCTTAGAGAAGCTTTCCGCGACTTATGAATATTTAATTTTAGAAGGGGCCGGTAGCCCTGTAGAAGTGAATTTAAGAGATCGAGAATTAGTAAATATGCGGATTGCTGATTTAGCAGATGTCCCAGTTTTATTAGTAGCAAATATTGAGTATGGAGGAGTATTTGCATCTATCGTCGGTACGCTTGCACTGTTACCAGAAGCGCAAAGAGCCCGAGTAAAAGGAATCATTATCAATAAGTTTCGAGGGGATGCTTCCTTATTTCAAGACGGAATAGATTTTATCGAGTCATATACGGGAATCGATGTGATTGGAATCGTTCCTTATTTTCCTAATGAACTAGAGGAAGAAGACGGCGAAGCGAAAAATGGCCGGAATGCATCTGATGAACAAATAGACGAATGGGCAAACCATTTCAATAAACATGTAAAATGGGAAAAGATCATTTCCATGTTAAACGGGGTGCAAAAGTGAATAGCCTGTTACTAGCACTTCAATTTTTCACCATCATACCAGTGAACAAAAATTTACCGATGGAAAGACGTCAGATTACGGGGATGTATAGTATTTTTCCTTGGTTAGGTGCTGTAATCGGGGCCATTGCCTGTATCGTGCTTTACGCTCAATGGAGTCCATTAATGACTGGATTTAGTATTGTACTGCTTGGCATTTTGTTTTCTGGCGGACTTCATATGGACGGGTTTATCGATACATCGGATGCATTTTTTTCTTATAAAGACCGTATGAAGCGATTTGAAATATTAGATGATCCGCGAGTCGGTGCATTTGGTGTAATGGCTGTTGTTTTGCTGGTCGTTGGCAAAGTTATTATAGTATCGGAAGTAATTGCAGCAACATCTTTTCATGGGATTTTACTCCTACTGATCCCTTATTTTTCTAGGGTGGTACTTGTCGTTTTATTCTCTTGCACAAATAATGCGAAAACGAGTGGACTCGCTCATTTTTTCAAGCAAAAAATGAATGAGAGGGCTGTGTTGTTTGCAGCTGTATGTCACTTTTTACTTGGTCTAGCTGTTTTAGGCTTGCTGACGGATTGGCTTATTGCGGTAACAGTAGCAGTTGTGTTGTTTGGTTTTATTTGTTTATTTCGCAATTGGGCGCTTAGGAACTTCGGAGGGGTTACCGGCGATTTGCTTGGAGCGAGTGTGGAAGTTTCGGAGGTGGTATTATGGCTGGCACTTTTACTATTACTCTCGTAAGACATTTGCCAACGCAAGGGAATCGCGATAAAAAATACATCGGCTGGACCGATGAACCGATCATCGATGACATCCTAACGAAAAAACTAACTGCCATAAACAAACAAGTGATTGGCAGCGATTTAACGCGATGCAAACAAACGGTAGCAAAAGTTTTTAGGGGAATTTCTTATACGGAAAATGCAAATTTCAGGGAATGCTCCTTTGGTGATTGGGAGCAAAAAACATATAATGAATTAAAAGAAGATACTTTATATAGAAATTGGTTGGATAATCCGAGAGAAGTTGCTCCTCCAAATGGAGAGTCGTTAGAACAAATGGAAGACCGAGTATTGCAAGCTTTTTATGAAGTAGTGGAAGAAGTAAACCATCCCATTATTATTACACATGGTGGTCCCATTCGCTTTTTGTTGATGAAATTTGCACCTATTAAAAAAAGTTTTTGGGAATGGGAAGTACCACATGGGTGCAGCTACGAGTTGCAATGGACACTTAAAAAAGACGTACTGGAGGGAAAGCGATGCATGTCATTTTCGGTGGAGCATTTAATGGAAAACGAGCGTACGTAGAGAACCGGATTCAAGGACAAAACGTGCAATGGATGAATGCCGAGGAGGATATTCCAGTATTATTGTCAAATACAGAAGTAGTCGTTGTTTATGGGGTAGAAAATTTGGTACAAACAAAGTTGGAAGAATGGCTCGAACACTTGGAGCGATGGAATATGAAATTCGAGGTTATTGTAATCGCAACTGAAATTGGTCGAGGAATTGTACCGATGGAAGCAACTGCCCGTAGATTAAGAGATGACGTCGGTCGATTTTATCAACAACTTTTTACAAAGGCGGAAAGTGTTACACGTATTTGGTATGGAATTGCACAAACAATAAAGGGAGATGTGTGGAGATGAAGATTTATACAAAAACTGGCGACAAAGGGAAAACAGGCTTAATCGGAGGAAGAACAGATAAGGATAATATACGTGTAGAAGCATACGGAACAATCGATGAGCTAAATTCATTTATCGGAAAAGCAGTGACGGAACTAGACCCGGCTGTATTTGCGGATATTCTAGAAGATCTAGAAACTATTCAGCATGAGCTATTCGATTGTGGCGGAGATCTTGCAAATGTATCGAATCGTCGCGTATATAAAATGACAGACGAACCAATTGAAGCAATGGAAAAACGAATAGATGTACTAGTCGATGAGAGCCCAGCGTTGGAGCGCTTCATTTTGCCTGGCGGAACACCTGCAGCAGCAACACTTCATATAGCACGCACTGTTACGAGACGTGCAGAACGACAGGTGGTCACTTTGACAAAGGCAGAAGAAGATGTACCAACAGTTGTGCAACGCTATTTAAATCGACTATCTGACTATTTATTTGCGGCAGCTCGAGTGACTAATGCACGGATGAAAGTTTCAGATGTAGAATATGTTCGAAGTGCAAAAGTATTCAAGAACGTAGGAAGCGTTAAAAAAGAGGGGGAGTAAGTAGAGTGAAGCTTCGTTTACTTACACTTGCAGCAATGTTTGCAGCTCTATCGGCGATAGGGGCATTCGTTAAAATTCCAGTTGGGATAGGGAGTGCGGCACTTGATACAGTGCCAGCACTTATATCTGCGGCATTTTTATCACCTGTTTATGCTGGTGCTGCATCTTTAATTGGCCATCTATCATCTTCTTTATATGCTGGATTTCCTCTTGGACCACTGCATATAATTATCGCTATCGAAATGTTTTTGATTTTATTCGTGTTCTCGAAGCTGCATCAAGCAGGCCGAAATGTGTGGAAATGGGTATTTTTCATCTTTGCAAATAGTGTGCTTGCAACACTGCCGTTTTACTGGATTATTTCACCTGCATTTTTTGCAACTGCATTACCGGGAATTACAATCGCGACGGTTTTGAACGCTGGCATCGCGATAGTTGTTACACCAGTCTTAGAGCGAGTAATGGAAAGAGTGAAAATGCATGCGTAACGCGGTATTATTGCCAAATGGGCTTGTATTAACAACCGATAACTCAGCTGCAATCGGTGAGAAACAGGCGGATATTGTCCAAGTACCAGATGAAGTCGTTGCTTATTTTGCAGGTAGAGTTGCACTGTTGGAGCAGTGGGCAGCCGGCGCATATCCAGTTTCCATCGTACTACATAATTTTTCTGGCAATAAAAGCTGGGATAAATATATAGCAGGGATGGAGAAATTATTTGGAGAAATAGATCAGCCGTGTCCCGAGATTACTGGCAGCACAGAATCCAACATGGAAACGTTGCAATCAGCGATGGCTGTAACAATGATCGGCACTAAACAAATAACGAGTCCTGAAAATTATGCGTGGTATGTGTACGGAAAACCATGTGTTGGTGAAGAAGTAATGACAGAGTCTGAGAAAATTGCAGACATGAAGAAAATTTTGGACGGTGTGAATAGCGAGTTCGTTCAGAGAGTTTGGCCAGTTGGTTCATCTGGAATTACAGGAGAATGCGAACAACTTGGTTTATCTTGCGAGTTAAAAGAATGGGACACAGAGAAATCGGCAGGTCCAGCAACTTCGGTACTACTTGGTATTGCAAATGATCTAGTGGAAGAAGCAAGACAGCATTTTGGACAGTATTTTGAGAAAATAAATTAATCGGAAGAGGCTATCTCGTATAGGGATAGCCTTTTCATATGAAATTTAATCACGCTTAACCATATTAAAACAGTTGTTAGCAAACAATCCCCTATTCAAACTTCTTTTTAATATATTTCATTTTAAATAAAAAGAAAATTCTAAAATATTTTAATATATTACAATATGGTTCTTGGAATAATAAACTCACCATATTTAATAAAAGATGCCAATACAATACTATTCTTCCTAATATCGTTGCAATAACGCAACGAATAAAACTTTCCTAATATCATATAGTTAAACTTTTGCAACAAATATCGTCTAGTTGATGCACCGAGTGAAATTGATACATAAAAACCTTTATGCTACTGTTGTTGTAATACGATGAGGAACATAAAAATAAAAAATTGAACTAATATATAGCTCAAAAAACTGTTGCAAAAATGCAACAGTTGAAAGTAGGTGTAAAAATGGAAACATCCATTTCGATTCAACCGGTTGGTGTATACAAAACTACGCTCCATTCATTGCATATAGTTGTGAAAGATTTTATGGAACAACAATATCAATACGGAATCGTTTTAAATCGACTAGGCAAAGTAGAAGGGTTTTTCACAAGTACCGAGTTACTCAAGCATTGTTATGAAATAGGATTCGATTATGTAGAAGATATGGAATCATTGATGACTTTGTCAAAAGTGCTCAATAAAAAATTTGAAATCTTTGACGGTGAACCTGTAACTATTACAGACATGCCGAAAAATAAAGAGTTATATATTTTACGAAAAGACAAAGAAATTGTTGGGGTTATGGACCGTGAAAGTTATCTTTCTTTTATTGTGAAAAAGCAACAGTTCGAACTATATCACTTTAATACGATATTTAATGCAGTTCCTAGTGGCATTATGGCGGTCAACATTGAAGGCAATGTGACTATGTTAAATCCAGCTGGAGAAAAAATTTCTGGTGTACCAAAGGAAAAAGCCATTGGAAAATTTATTACAGATATCGTGCCACCGGAAGGTCTATTGCAAGTATTACAAGACGGGCAAGGGCATGTGGAAAAATATAAAGTACGAAAAAGATGGTATATATCGTACCGGGAACCTATTTTTGATGGAAAGCAACTTGTTGGTGCAGTTGGCGTTTTCGATGATATTTCAAAAATAGAGAAGTTATCATCGGAGCTAGATACTGTGAGAGAACTTGTAAAAGAAAATGAGGCATTAATGGGGAATAGCGAAAACGGGATCGCCATTGTAGATATAGCCGGTAATATTTTGAGGAAAAATAATCAATTTCAACAACTATATTTGTCCATTATTAATGACAAAAATCATATGGAAATCTTTTTTAGGACGATAAACGATGTAGTTAGATCAAAGAAAATACAGCATTACGAAGGAACGATTGGGCAAGGGGTGGTATGTCACTTTCAATTTGAGCCTGTGTTAGAAGAAGAAACTACTCATAAAATCATCGTGCGAGTAAGAGATATTACGGCTAAAAGAGTAGCTGAACATCAAATGATACAGATGAAAAAAACATTAAAGAATTTACTGTACATGGAGCAATCCATTCCATATATTCACAAAAGTATAGAAATGAATGACATTGCAAAGGAAATCCTTAAAATTGCTAAAGTGAGTGCACCAGTCCTTATTAAAGGTGAAATTGGAACAGGCCGTACTAAGTTAGCAAAAGAAATTATGCAAAACAGCGATCGAAAAAATGCTCTTTTTATAGAAATTGATTGCCGAGGAAAAAGTTATGCTGAATTGAAAAAGGTATTAGTAGGAGAACCACACCAGTTTTTGCGCTTATTAAAAACAGTAGAAGGCGGCATCTTGTACATAAAAAACATAGATTTTTTACCTTTTACATTGCAAGAGCAACTAGCAAATCTTATTATGCACCAATCTAAAGAACAGTCTGGAACAAAAGTGGATGTAAGGTTTATAGCTTCTCTAAGTAAAGAAATAGCTTTTGACGGACCTCATGCTTTTAGTGAACGATTGTATTATTTAATAAATGCCATGACCGTTACCGTTCCACCTTTAGAAACGAGAATAGATGATGTTAAATTGATTGTGCAACAGTTTATAAGACTACTACAAGAGAAATATAATCGGGAAATCATATGGACCGAGGATGCGCTAGATTTTATCGTCTCTACTAAATGGGAACGTAATTTTCTAGATATTCAGGAATGCTTAGAACAAGTTGTTGTTACTTGGCCAGATGCAGTCCTTACTAAAGAACAGTTGATATATTACTTAAAAGATAAAGAGCAGGAATTAAAAAAAGCGATTGTGGTCAATAAAATCATTCCATTAAAGCAAGCAGTGATGGAAGTGGAAAAAGAATTAATTGAACTGCTTAGTACACAACAGATTTCCTATAGAAAAATGGCTAAAATTTTAGAAGTCAATGCCTCTACTATTATCAGAAAAGTGAAAAATATAGAAAATGATAATAAAACTTTGCAGGAAGAATAGGAGTGAAACTAGATGGTACAAGAAATTACAGTTGTAGGTGCAGGCATTATGGGGAGTGGCATTGCCTATACAAGTGCATTAAATGGTTTTTCAGTCGTATTGCAAGATATTGCGGAAGCTAGCCTTTTGAAAGCAAAAAAAGAAATTGAAAAGCTAGCCTTGCATAGTGAGGAAAAAGGATTCATCACGACTCAGCAAAAAGAAAGCGCTTTAAAAAGGATAACATATGAATCCGATTTAGAAATCGCTGTGCAACAAGCAGAATTAGTCATCGAAGCAGTTATAGAAAACATGGACGTAAAAATAGAGCTGTTTCAGAAACTAGATCATCTATGTCATCCGAATGCTATTTTAGCGACTAATACATCTTCCCTTAGTCCAACGGAAATCGGCGGACAAACTTCGCGGCCGGGTAAAGTGGTTGCAATGCATTTCTTCAATCCTGTACACAAAATGAAATTAGTAGAAATCATACGAGGGCTTGATACAACAGACGATACAGTAGCTGTGATTAAAGCGGTAACGGAACAATTGCAAAAAGAATCAGTAGAAGTAAATGAGTTCCCGGGATTTGTTACATCACGCATGAATGTACTTATTGGCAATGAAGCAATGAATATGTTAATGGAAGGTGTTGCATCAGCGGAAGATATCGATAAAGCGATCAAACTCGGTTTAAATCATCCGATGGGTCCTTTTGAAATGGGTGATCTTGTAGGATTGGATACACGTTTACGAACATTGGAATATTTATATAAAACATTAGGTGAAAAATATAGACCAAGTCCTCTTCTAGTGAAATATGTGAAGGCAGGTCGGCTCGGTAAAAAAACTGGCAAAGGTGTTTACGATTACAGGGAGGAGTGATGGATATTGTTCACATTTGAAAATATTCAACTAGAAGTAGAGCAACAGATTGCCTATATTACGCTCAATCGTCCAGAAGTTCGAAATGCATTAGATACCAAAATGCAACAAGAGTTAGAGAAAGCTTTTGAATATGTAGAAAAACAGCAAGATATTCGCATTGTCATCGTGCAAGGTGCAGGTGGAAAAGCATTTGCAGCGGGTGCGGATATAAAAGCTTTGCATGAACGGCCAACACTTGATGCGCTAATGCCAGGAATGCAAGGATTATATACAAAAATTGAACAGTGTACGAAAGTGACAATCGCCGTTGTTAACGGATATGCGCTTGGTGGTGGTTGTGAGTTAGCGATGGCTTGCGATTTAAGAATTGCTACAGAAAAGGCGAAATTTGGATTGCCCGAGTTAAATCTTGGCATTATACCGGGTGCTGGTGGCACGCAGCGCTTACCACGATTAATCGGAAAAGGACGTGCACTCGATTTAATCTTAACAGGCAGGATCATTGATGGTGTGGAAGCAGAGCGTATTGGATTAGTGAACTATTATACGACCGAAGAAGAGCTAGATGAGACACTTGCTTCCATTACATCCGCTATTTTGAAAAAAGGACCAATGGCCTTGCAGTTAGCGAAGTTTGCAGTTAATCGTGGAGTTGATGTAGATATGCAGACGGCACAATGGATGGAGAAATTATCGACAGCGGTTTTATTTGGAACAGAAGATAAAGAAGAAGGTACAAGAGCTTTCATGGAAAAAAGGGATGCGGTATTTATAAACAAATAATAGGGGGGAAGCATAATGAATTTCCGATTTTCCGAGGAAATAGAGTCATTAAAAGAGATCGTAAGAAAGTTCGTAAGAGAAGAAGTAGAACCAGTTGCCAATCAAATTGAAGAGGAAAATGTGATTCCTCCTCATCTCGTATCGATGTCAAAGGAAATGGGGTTATTTGGTCTTAGCATCCCGGAAGAGTATGACGGATTAGGTTTAAGTATGGTAGATAAATGCGCGATTCTTGAAGAGCTTGCAAAAACACATAATGGCTACACAACATTGATATCTTGTCATATCGGCATTGGTTCTGTAGGACTTGTTGAATTCGGAAACGAAGAACAAAAAAAGAGGTATTTGCCGAAAATGGCGACTGGAGAATGGATAGGTGCTTTTGCATTAACGGAGCCTGATGCAGGTTCCAATGCGGCTAATCTAAAAACAACCGCTGTAAGGCGTGGAGATAATTACATTTTAAATGGTTCTAAGCACTATATTACAAATGCACATGATGCACATGTATTTACAGTAATGGCGGTGACAGACCCGACAAAAGGCACTCGTGGAATTACTTCTTTTATCGTAGAAAAAGGAACGCCGGGCTTTGAGATTGGCGCACCGGAAAAGAAACTAGGTCTCCGGGGCTCCAATTCAGCTGAACTTTACTTTGAAAATGTAGAAATACCAGCTGAAAATGTGCTCGGTACAGAAGGAGAAGGGTATATTAATGCACTGAAAATTTTAGCAAATGGACGTGCAGGTATGGCAGCAAGGTGTTTGGGCTCCTCTGAACGTTTGTTAGAACATTCGATGGAACATGCGCTAGAACGTAGGCAGTTTGACCAACCAATTTTTAACTTCCAAGCAATTCAGCATATGATCGCCGATATGGCATTGCAAATTGAATCATTGCGCTCGTTTACATACCGGGTAGCATGGATGGTCGATCAAGGGGAGCGAGTTGTGAAGGAAGCAGCTATGGTAAAGCTTTACGGTTCAGAAGTATATAACAAAGTAGCCGATAGTGCTCTTCAAGTGCACGGTGGATTAGGCTATATGAAAGACTATCCAATTGAGCGTTTTTTCAGGGATGCACGTATTACGAGAATTTATGAAGGCACATCTGAAATACAACGGAATATTATTGCATCTGAATTAAATAGAGAGTATACGCCTAGGAGGTAAGTTGGATGAGAGATGTTTACATTGTGGAAGGGGTTCGTACTGCTATCGGGAAACTTGGTGGGGCTTTTAAAGAAGTGCAAGCGGATCTATTAGCAGCCCACGTCATTCGAGGACTCTTACAGAAAACAAACCATTCCTTTGAAGTAGATGAAGTGATTTTAGGACAAGCAAGACAAAGTGCAGATGCAGCAAATATTGCACGGGTTGCAGCGCTTCACGCGAAGCTAGGAGAAGGCGTAACGGGTTATACTGTGCACCGACAATGTGGCTCTGGCTTACAGGCGATTAATAACGCTGCGCAACAAATAGCGCTAGGTTTACATGATGTTGTCATTGCAGGTGGTACAGAGAGTTTAAGTACTGCACCGTATTATTTACGAAATGCTAGATACGGATTTAATGTAGGAAATGGCGTGTTATGTGACCCGAATACAGAGAGCCAAATCCACTCGCAACCAATCGATCAATACGGCACATTCACAATGGGTTATACAGCTGAAAATCTAGCGGAAAAATATCATATTTCGAGAGAAGCACAAGATGACTTCGCCCTTCGAAGTCAGCAATTAGCATTACTAGCAATTGCAGAAGGTCGTTTTGAAGAGGAAATTATCCCATATGAGATAAAAAATCGAAAATTGAACGTGCAAGTCGCAGTAGATGAGCATCCACGTCAAACCTCACTCGATTCGCTAGGGAATTTAAAGGCTGTTTTCAAAGAAGGTGGAACAGTAACAGCAGGTAACTCAAGTGGTAGAAATGATGGTGCTTCGGCGTTACTACTAATGACAAAAGAAAAGCTGGAGGCATATGGTTTACAACCGAAAGCGAAAATTATCACCCAAGCAGTTGCAGGTGTTTCACCAGAACTAATGGGAATTGGACCAGTACTATCTACGCAAAAAGCGTTAAAACAAGCAAACTTGACGCTTCAAGACATAGATGTAATTGAACTGAATGAAGCATTTGCTGCACAAGCTTTAGCCGTTATACAAGAAGCAGGGATGGAGCTAGACAAAGTAAATGTCAACGGAGGAGCAATTGCGCTTGGTCACCCAATTGGAGCAACAGGTGCAATTTTAACGACAAAACTTATATATGAATTACAAAGACAAAAAGCGCGTTATGGATTAGTGACATTATGTATTGGCGGTGGACAGGGCATTACTACCATTATAGAAAACTGTCAGTATTCTAACTAGAATAAGCGAACAAAAAAGGGGAATATACGTATGTTAAATTTTGAATTTTCAGATGAGCAAGAGCAGTTTAGAAAGATTTTACGAGATTTTGCTAAAGAAGAACTGCTCCCCCATTATACAAAATGGGATCGTGAAGGCATTACACCTAGGCATCTATGGAAAAGGCTCGGCGATTTAGGGGTCAATGGTTTACGGATTCCGGAAGAGTATGGTGGCAGCGGGGCTGATTGTGTCACGACAGGTATCGCAGCAGAAGAAATTGGAAGAGGCGACTTTAATCTAACATATGCAGTCATGTTAAATGCCTTAATCGGTGAGATTATTGCCAAACACGGTAGTGCAGATTTAAAAGGAGAGTGGCTTCCACAAATTGCAAGCGGTGACAAAATCGTTGGTATTGCGATTACAGAACCATCTGCTGGAACAGATGCTGGGGGAATCCAATCGACAGCAAAATTAGATGGCGACTATTACGTACTAAATGGAGAAAAGTCCGGCATTAGCGTAGCCACTTGCGGCGATGCATTTATTATTTTTGCTAAAACAGATCCATCACTCGGCAATAGAGGAATTAGCGCATTTCTAGTACCAGCCGAGTTGGACGGACTAGAAACAAAAGGTTATGAAGATATGGGTAATATTCCTATTGGTCGGGGTTCCCTTTATATGAATGATGTCAAAGTTCCGGTTGCAAACTTAATCGGCAATGAAAACAAAGGATTTTCTCAAGTTATGAATGGCTTCGATTTAAGTCGCTTACTTATCGGCTTGCAATGCGTAGGAACGGCGATGCAAAGTATTGACGAAACGATTGAACATGTGAAAATTAGAAAATCATTTGGTCGTCCCTTAGCAACATACCAAGCAGTGTCATTTTCCCTAGTAACGCATTTTACTCAGCTAGAACTTATCAAATGGCAAGCATATCGAGGATTATGGCTCCGCGATAACAATTTGGAACATTCGAAGGAATCTTCTAGCGTAAAATGGTTAGGTCCCAAATATAGTGTAGAAGCAATTCATGAATGTTTATTGTTAAATGGTCACTATGCGTATACGAAAGAAATGCCTTTAGAGCAACGTTTACGAGATGTTATTGGATTAGAAATTGGAGATGGTACTGCGCAAGCAAACCAAATGGTCATTGCAAAAAGCATTATTGGAAAAGAGTTCCGTACTTACTAAAAAACAAAGGGGATAGGAACAATGGAAACGACAAAAAACACAACCGAAAATACAGTGCAAATCGATTTGACGGATATTTTATATGAAAAGAAAGATGGAATTGCAAAAATTACAATTAACCGACCAGCCGTTTATAACGCATTTCGTGCACAGACGATTCAGCAGCTAATCTGGGCTTTTCGAGATGCATGGGACGATTTGCGAATTGGAGCGGTCATTCTAACGGGTGCAGGTGAAAAGGCTTTTTGTGTAGGGGGTGACCAAAAAGAAAAAGGAAATGAAGGCGGTTATGATTATTCCGGTGGTTTAGGCGGTGGAATCGGTCTTGAAATAGAATCACTACATCAAGTAATTCGTAATATTCCAAAGCCTGTTATTGCGGCTGTTAATGGGTTCGCTATTGGAGGAGGGCATGTATTACATGTAATTTGTGATTTAACCATTGCCGCAGATACTGCGAAGTTTGGGCAAAGTGGACCGAAAGTCGGGAGCTATGATGCAGGTTTCGGTTCTGCTTACTTAGCGCGTATCGTTGGGGAAAAGAAAGCTCGTGAAATTTGGTACTTATGTGAACAGTATACTGCAGAAGAATGTAAAGAAATGGGGCTTGTCAATAAAGTCGTACCTGCCAATGAATTGCAACAAGCAGCTCAAGAATGGGCGGAAAAGATTTTGCAAAAAAGCCCCACAGCTATTCAAATGCTTAAATACTCGTTTAATGCAGATAGTGCCAACATACAAGGCATTTCGCAGCTTGCAATGGGGAGCTTGGCGATGTTTTATAACACACCAGAATCGAACGAAGGAAAAGAAGCATTTTTAGAAAAACGACCAGTCAACTTCAATAAATTCCGTGGATAATGAGGGAGGAAAAGGATGAAACTCGAAACGTTATTAACTGCGAATCTGATAGATGGGTATCAATCTGTTTGGCCGTATAAAACGATTTTGAATTACTTGAACGATGCAATCGAAAAGTATCCACAGAAAGAAGCAATTATTGATAAAAATTCTCGTTATACATACGAGGAATTAGGCAAGATGGTCGACCGAGTAGCATTAGGTTTATTAGAACTAGGCATTGAAAAAGGTGATGTTGTATCTATACAACTGCCTAATTGGAATGAATTTATCATACTCCACTACGCGATTACTAGAATTGGAGCTATTACAAACCCGTTAATTCCAATTTATCGAGAACGCGAAATTTCCTATATGGTTGGCATGGTTGAATCAAAAGTACTTATTATTCCATCAAAGTTTAGAAATTATGATTATGTACAAATGGTACAAGCGATTCGACCAAAACTACCTTCACTAAAGCATTTGTTTGTGATGGGCGATGATATTCCGAGTGATGCACAACCATTAAGTTATTTATTTGATACCCCGTGGGAAACGAAGAAAGATCCGAGGATTTTAGATGATATTCAACACGATCCGAATGATGTCACTGAAATTATATTTACTTCAGGCACAACAGGTAATCCGAAAGGGGTTATGCACACGCATAATACACTATGCGTGTCGACTAATTTTTGGATTGAACGTTTGCAGTTAACAAGTGAGGATGTCATGTTTATGGCTTCTACTTTTGCGCATCAGACAGGATTTGGATATGGCGTTCGCTTACCTACACATATTGGTGGAACCGCTGTATATCAAGATATATGGAATCCCGAAGAGTTTTTACGATTAGTAGAAAAGGAAAAGATTACGTTTACAGCTGGTGCAACGCCATTTTTGCAAGATACAATCCAATCACCCGATATTGAGCAATATAATTTAGATTCACTGCGTGCATTCGTAGCAATTGGTGCACCGATACCACGGCCACTTATTAGAAAGGCAGCGGATATCGTCCGCTTTTCCACCCTGTCCGGGTGGGGGCAAACAGAAGATGGGCTAGTGACGCTTACTAAGTTGAATGATTCAGAAGAAAAATTAACAAATACAGACGGCGTTGCTCTTCCGAGTATGGCAGTGAAAGTCGTGGATGCGGATTTCAATGATCTACCCGCAAACGTAGAAGGTAGCTTACTTTGTAAAGGTCCAGCTCTGTTTGTCGGTTATTTAAAACAAATGGAACAAACGCTTTCGGAATTTCATGATGGATGGTTTATAACTGGTGACCGTGCAATCATGGATGAAGACGGATATATTCGAATATCTGGACGAAACAAAGATGTCATAATTCGAGGCGGTGAAAATATTCCCGTCGCATATATTGAAAATATTTTGTATGAACATCCAGATGTAGCAATCGCCCAAATTGTTGCGATGCCTGACTTACGCTTGCAAGAAAAAGCATGTGCTTTTATCCGAATGAAACCTAATACAACACCGCTTACATTACCACTTCTTCAAGTTTTCTTAGAAGAAAAAGGGGTAGCAAAACAGTATTGGCCAGAGCGATTAGAAATACTTGAAAACTTCCCGCAGACAGCAAGTGGGAAAATACAAAAGTTTAAATTACGCGAACTGATTACAGAGGATGTTACAAACTAAGGCAGGGGGAAATGAACATGACAAATAAAGTCGCTTTTATTACAGGGGCTGGACGAGGGATTGGTAGACAAATTGCATTGACGCTAGCAGCTAAAAATGTAACAACTATTGTGTCGGATGTGAACGATGCAAATGCAAATGAAACAGTATCACTCATAGAACAAGCTGGTGGAGAAGCAATTGCAGTGTATTGTGACGTAACCAAATTGAGCAGTGTAGAAGAAGCTGTGCAGGAAGCCGTAAGTAAATTAAGTCGTATTGATATACTAGTGAATAATGCAGGATGGGATAAAATTGAACCATTCTTAAAAAGTGAACCATCTACTTGGGAAACGATTTTAAATATTAACCTATTAGGTCAAATTCATACGTGTAAAACAATACTTCCGCTCATGATTGAAAATGGATACGGAAAAATTGTCAATATTTCCTCTGATTCTGGACGGGTTGGTTCAAGTGGAGAAGCAGTTTATTCCGCAGCAAAGGGCGGTGTAATTGCGTTTACGAAAACATTGGCACGCGAAATGGCAAGACATAAAATTAATATAAATAGCATAGCGCCAGGACCTGCGGATACACCGTTATTCAAGGAAATTGGCGAATATAATGCTGGCATCGCTGAAGCACTTATTAAAGCGATTCCATTTAGACGACTTGCGCAGCCAGAAGATATTGCAAATGCAGTAGCATTTCTATCTTCAGAAGAGGCGAATTATATTACAGGCCAAGTATTATCGGTCAATGGTGGATTGGCAATGGTGTAAAAAGTACAATCAACAGGAGCCAACTTTGACTCCTGTTTTTTTCTATCTAGAAAGGAAGTGTGGAAAATGGGGAACTCACTAAGTGGCCGCATAATTTTAGTTACAGGGGCTGCAAATCGAATTGGAAAGGCAATAGCCATTGCAGCAGCAAATGAAGGAGCAACTATTGCACTGCATTATAACCATTCTGCCGAACAAGCAGTGATAACAGCTAAAGAAATTGAACAATTAGGGAGCCAAGTTGCTTGTTTTCAATCAAATATCGCCAACTTAGAGGATGTACAAAAGATGCACAAAGCTATCCAAGAGCAACTAGGAACAGTGTATGGAGTAATAAACAATGCAGGATATGGACAAATGAAGCCTTTCTTTGATTATGAACCAAATGAATGGAAACAAGAAATCGATGTTTGTTTAAATGCGGTTTTAAACTTAGCCTACACATTTGTCTCATCTATGAAAGAACAAGAAGAAGGCAAGTTTATTACGATTGTAGGCGACTCAGCGCGCACCGGTGATCGCAAGCTCATCGTATCAGCAGCGGCGAGAAATGGAGTGATAAGTTTTATGAAGTCTTTAGCGCAAGAAGTAGGGAGACAACAAATTCAGTGTAACACCGTCTCACTCGGTTTAATTGATCAAGATGACTTGCAAATGGGAGAAGATATATATCGTAAAGTTGTAAAAGGGTATCCGCTTCACCGTTTAGGCAAGCCAGAAGATATTACAGGGATGATGAAGTTTTTATTGAGCGATCAATCCGATTGGATCACAGGCCAAGTGTTTTCTATCAACGGTGGTCATAGTATGTTAGGCTAATGGAAAAAGAGAAGATTAATTTAGACTATTCTTGAAAATAATTATTGACTGAATGCTCATTCAGTTTTAATATTAAATTAATTCTTTATTAATCTATTAGCCTAATGGTATTCTATGCATAACATCATTTTACGTCTTTAAGGGGGAGAGGATAAGATGAATCCATTGTTAATCGCTAACTGGGTACTGTTTATCGCAGTTACTTTGTATGCAATTGGTTTGTTCGCATATTTGTTAAAAACAAGATATGCATATATCAAACTTGGGAAAAAAGTGGAGTTTGAAGATAATGTGAAAGAACGACTCCAGAAAATTTGGGTGTATGTATTTGGACAAAAGAAACTGTTAAAGGATAAGAAAAGTGGAGCAATCCATGTCATGTTCTTTTATGGGTTTTTACTTGTTCAGTTTGGAGCTATTGATTTTATTTGGAAAGGTTTAGCGCCTGGTTCGCATTTGCCATTAGGTCCGTTGTATCCAGCGTTTACATTTTTCCAAGAAATCGTGACATTTGTTATTTTAATAGCGGTCGTTTGGGCATTCTACCGACGCTATATTGAAAAATTAGTTCGTTTAAAAAGAGGATGGAAAAGTGGATTAGTTCTTATTTTCATCGGTGGTCTAATGGTTTCCGTTTTAGTAGGTAACGGTATGGGCATGATTTGGCATGATCACGCAGCAACTTGGTCGGAACCGATTGCCTCATCTGTAGCGACAATTTTTGGAATATTGCCAACGGCGGCGGCTATAACTATCTTCTATGCAATGTGGTGGGTGCACCTACTATTCTTGCTAACATTCTTAGTATACGTACCGCAATCGAAGCATTTCCATTTAATCACTGGTCCTGCAAACGTTTACTTCCATCGTTTAGATAATGTGGGGAAATTACGTCCGATCAATTTCGAAGAGGAAGAGGACGAAGAGGCGGATGAAGAAGAAATGCCATCGTTTGGTGTTGGGAATATCCATGAGTTTACCCAAGCACAAATGATCGACTTCTACGCATGTGTAGAATGTGGTCGTTGTACAAATATGTGTCCTGCAACGGGAACAGGTAAAATGCTGTCTCCAATGGACTTAATCACCAAGCTTCGAGATCATTTAACATTTACTGGAGCTGTAGAAACAAAGGCAAAACCTTGGGTACCGGCACTGGCATTCCAAGGGACAAGAGGTAACCAACTTGCAATGGCTGCTGGTGCAGAAGGTGCGATCATCGAAGATATTTATAGCCCGTCCCTGATTGGTGACGTTATTACCGAAGAAGAAATTTGGGCATGTACGACTTGCCGTAACTGTGAAGACCAATGTCCAGTTATGAATGAGCATGTTGATAAAATTATCGACCTTCGCCGTTATTTAGTAATGACAGAAGGAAAAATGGATCCAGATGCACAACGCGCTATGACGAATATTGAGCGTCAAGGAAATCCATGGGGCTTAAACCGTAAAGAGAAAGAAAATTGGAGAGATGCTCGTCCAGAAATTCATATTCCAACAGTGAAAGAAGTATCTAAAGCTGGAGAAGAATTTGAATACTTATTCTGGGTAGGCTCCATGGGATCATTCGATAACCGTTCCCAAAAAATCGCTTTAGCCTTCGCACATTTGATGAACGAAGCTGGAGTGAAGTTTGCGATTCTCGGCAATAAAGAAAAGAACTCTGGCGATACACCACGTCGTCTAGGGAACGAATTTTTATTCCAAGAGCTAGCAACATCGAATATTTCTGAATTTGAAAAAGCTGGTGTCACAAAAATTGTCACTATTGACCCGCATGCATATAATATCTTTAAAAATGAATACAGCGATTTCGGTTGGAACGGGGAAGTGCTTCACCATACAGAAATGCTATACGACTTAGTACAGTCAGGACGCTTGAAACCACAATACGCAGTGGAAGAAACAATTACATTCCATGATTCTTGTTATTTAGGTCGATACAATGATGTCTATGACGCACCACGAGAAGTGTTAAAAGCAATTCCTGGAGTGAAACTAGTGGAAATGGATCGTAATCGTGAAACAGGTATGTGTTGTGGAGCTGGTGGTGGACTAATGTGGATGGAAGAACATGTAGGAAATCGCATCAACGTTGCGCGAACTGAACAAGCGCTTGAAGTGAATCCAACGATAATTTCATCTGGTTGTCCATACTGCTTAACGATGTTATCTGATGGTACGAAAGCAAAAGAAGTAGAAGAAAAAGTAGGCACATACGATATCGCTGAATTACTAGAGAAATCTATTTTTGGTGAATTCACGCCATCGTCTGAAGAAGAAGAAAAAGAAGAAGCAATTGTTTAACAAATATATTGCAAATAGTTTAACAGTTTCGTAAACTAGAAGTAACAGTAAAGGGAGTAGTTGATACTCCCTTTTTCTAACAAGTCAAATTGAGCGAGCGTTCAGTCAGTTAAATTTTTTATTTTATTAGTGATGAAAGCGCATACAAAAGGGGTGGCTATGTTGACAAAAACAGTAATTTTAGATGGGGCACGTACAGCATTTGGTAAGTTCGGTGGAGCACTTAGCAGTTTAACTGCTTCGGATCTTGGAGGAATTGCGATAAAAGAAGCATTAGCTCGCGCAGGGGTAGACGGAGTAGATGTGGATGAAGTAATTATGGGAACTGTATTACAAGCAGGGCAAGGACAAATTCCTTCAAGACAAGCGGCAACAAAAGCGGGAATTCCTTGGTCAGTGAAAACGGAAACGATTAATAAAGTATGTGCTTCTGGTATGAGAAGTGTGACGCTAGCTGATCAATTAATTCGACTTGGTGACGAGGAAATAATTGTTGCAGGTGGAATGGAATCGATGTCGGGAGCTCCTTATTACTTACCAAAAGGTCGATTTGGTCTTCGTATGGGTGATGGTCAAATAGTAGATGGCATGATTTATGATGGACTTTCTTGTTCTTTCCATCCGAAAAAGGTACATATGGGAACATACGGAAACTCTACTGCCGAGAAGTTTGAATTATCACGGGAGAAACAGGATGAATGGTCCTATAGAAGTCATAATCTTGCATTAAAAGCGATTGACAATGGAATTTTAGCAGAGGAAATAGTTACAGTAGAAATACCTCAGCGAAAAGGAGATCCAGTTGTCGTAAAAGAAGACGAAGCACCAAGACGCGATACATCAATCGATTCACTTGCTAAATTGAAACCAGCGTTTGGTAGTGATGGAACAATCACAGCAGGTAACGCGCCAGGGGTTAATGATGGGGCTTGTGCAATCGTTTTGACCAATGAAGAAAAAGCAAAAGAGCTTGGTAAAGAGCCACTGGCATACGTCATTGGACATGCGGAAATCTCGATTGAGCCAGAAAACTTTCCTCAAACACCGGGAATCGTCATCAATAAATTGCTTGATAAAACTGGAAAAAGATTAGAAGATATTGATCTATTTGAAATAAATGAAGCATTTGCAGCAGTAGCACTAGTTAGTAGTCAAATTGCAGGCTTAGATGAGGAAAAAGTGAATGTAAATGGTGGAGCGGTAGCACTTGGTCATCCGATTGGAGCATCTGGTGCAAGAATCATCTTAACACTTGCGTACGAATTAAAACGCCGTGGCGGTGGAATTGGTGTTGCTGCAATTTGTTCAGGCGGCGGGCAAGGGGATGCAATAATGATCGAAGTTCCGAAAACAGGGGGAAATAACGCATGACGATTCAAAAAGTAATGGTAATTGGTGCAGGTCAAATGGGATCGGGAATTGCGCAAGTTTGTGCGCAGGCTGGATTTGAAGTGAAGCTAAATGATCGGGAAGAACAATACTACGAACGTGGTATTCAAACAATTACAAAAAATCTTTCCCGTAATGTGGAAAAAGGTCGCATGACAGAAGAGGAAAAACAAGCAGTACTAAATAATATTACCAAATCACTGTCAATCGAAGACGCAAGCGACGTGGACATCGTGATTGAGGCAGCAGTTGAAAATATGGAAATCAAGCAATCTATTTTCAAACAGCTAGACGAAATCACACCAAAGCACACAATTTTAGCTACAAACACTTCATCGCTACCAATTACAGAAATTGCTGCTGTAACGAATCGCCCGGAACAGGTCATTGGGATGCATTTTATGAATCCAGTTCCTGTCATGAAGCTAGTAGAAATTATTCGTGGTCTTGCAACTTCGGATGAAGTATACACAGCTATTGAAGAGATGACGAAAAAACTAAGCAAAGTACCAGTTGAAGTAAATGACTTTCCAGGTTTCGTCTCCAATCGTATATTAATGCCGATGATCAACGAAGCAATTTACACGCTATATGAAGGGGTTGCTTCTAAGGAAGCGATAGACGATGTAATGAAACTCGGGATGAATCATCCAATGGGTCCACTTCAACTGGCAGACTTTATCGGTTTGGATACTTGTTTATACATTATGGAAATCTTACACGAAGGGTTCGGAGACAGTAAATATCGTCCATGTCCACTGCTTAGAAAATATGTAAAAGCTGGTTGGCTAGGGAAAAAATCAGGTAGAGGTTTCTACATTTACGAGTAAAAGGGGAAAATAAGATGGAGCTAAAGTTTACTGAAGAACAACTTATGATGCGCAACATGGTCAGAGATTTTGCTAAAACAGAAATTGAACCTTTTATCGGCCGCATGGAGCAAGGGGAATTTCCTCGTGAAATCATTCGGAAAATGGGGGAGCTAGGGCTAATGGGTATTACGGTCCCAGAGGAATACGGCGGCTCAGGGATGGATTTTACAAGCTATGTCCTTGCAATTAATGAACTCTCAAAAGTAAGCGCAGTAGTTGGGGTAATTCTTTCTGTGCACACTTCTGTTGGAACAAACCCAATCCTCTATTTTGGCAATGACGAGCAAAAAAATAAATACATTCCAAAGCTTGCAACTGGTGAATACCTAGGAGCATTTTGCTTAACTGAACCGTCCGCTGGATCTGATGCGGGAGCATTGAAAACAAAAGCTGTAAAGAAAGACGACCACTATGTACTGAATGGTTCTAAAGTATTTATAACAAATGGTGGAGAAGCAGATGTAAACATTGTTTTTGCTTCGACAGATCCTTCTCAAGGCTCCAAAGGAATTACAGCATTTATCGTAGAAAAGGATACGCCAGGTTTCATTGTTGGAAAAGACGAAGAAAAAATGGGCTTGCACGGCTCTAGAACAGTTCAGCTGACGTTTGAAGATATGAAAATTCCTGTAGCAAATAGACTTGGTGAAGAAGGCGACGGATTTAAAATCGCAATGGCGAACTTAAACACAGGGCGCATCGGAATCGCAACGCAAGCGCTAGGCATCGCAGAAGCGGCCTTCGAGGCAGCAGTTGCGTATTCAAAAGAGCGCATTCAATTCGGCAAGCCAATTGCTGCGAATCAAGGAGTAGGCTTCAAACTTGCAGATATGGGGACTGCAGTAGAGGCAGCGAAACTCCTTGTCTACCGAGCGGCAAGTCTTCGCGATCAAGGAGCACCTTGCGGTAAAGAAGCATCGATGGCAAAACTATTTGCCACCAAAACAGCAGTAGAAGTAGCAATTGAAGCAGTGCAGGTTTTCGGTGGATACGGCTACACAGAGGACTATCCAGTAGAACGCTATTTCCGTGACGCGAAAGTAACGGAAATTTACGAAGGCACTAGTGAAATTCAAAGAATCGTAATTAGTAAACACATAACTAATTAAAGTATCTTCCAATAAACGGTGAGAAGAGACGAACTTAACAGTGAACGCGACATAACAAAAAAGGGGCGGGATACACAATGAACTTTCAACTTTCAGAAGAGCATGAAATGATTCGTAAAATGGTACGTGATTTTGCAGAAAACGAAGTAGCACCAACAGCAGCAGAGCGTGACGAAGAAGAACGTTTTGACCGTGAAATCTTCGATAAAATGGCAGAACTTGGCTTAACGGGTATTCCTTGGCCAGAAGAATATGGCGGAATCGGTTCTGACTATCTTGCTTATTGTATCGCTGTAGAAGAACTTTCTCGTGTTTGTGCTTCCACGGGAGTTACACTTTCTGCACATACTTCACTTGCAGGATGGCCGATCTTCAAATATGGCAATGAAGAGCAAAAGCAAAAATATCTTCGCCCAATGGCTGAAGGCACTAAAATCGGTGGTTACGGTTTAACAGAAGCTGGCTCTGGTTCAGATGCAGGAGGCATGAAAACGACAGCTAAACTAGATGGTGACCACTACGTTTTAAACGGATCTAAAATCTTCATTACAAATGGTGGAATTGCAGATATTTATGTTGTATTTGCGGTAACAGATCCAGAATCGAAGCATAAAGGAACGAGCGCATTTATCGTGGAGGCAGATTTCCCAGGATTCTCGGTAGGGAAAAAAGAAAAGAAACTAGGCATTCGTTCTTCACCTACAACGGAAATTATTTTCGATAATTGCCGCATACCAAAAGAAAACCTCCTTGGGGAAGAGGGAGAAGGCTTTATCATCGCGATGAAAACTTTAGATGGTGGACGAAACGGGATTGCTGCTCAAGCAGTTGGAATCGCACAAGGCGCATTAGATGCAGCGGTCGGATATTCAAAAGAGCGCGTGCAATTTGGTAAGCCAATCGTTGCGAACCAAGGGGTATCCTTTAAACTAGCGGATATGGCGACAGCAACAGAAGCATCACGACTACTTACGTATCAAGCAGCGTGGTTGGAATCGAATGGGCTTCCTTACGGAAAAGAATCCGCGATGGCGAAGTTAATGGCTGGAGATACAGCGATGAAAGTAACAACAGAAGCTGTGCAAGTTTTCGGTGGATACGGATATACAAAGGATTATCCAGTCGAGCGTTATATGCGCGATGCAAAAATTACTCAAATATACGAGGGAACACAAGAAATTCAACGACTTGTTATTTCTCGTATGTTGACGAAGTGATAGATGCCTATGGAAAAGCATGAAGTACTGACATCTATAAAAGATGAAAGTCTCATCGAAAAAAGACGCCATCAAATGATCCGTGCTGGTGTGACGCTATTCAAACAAAAAGGCTTTCACCGAACGACAACAAGAGAAATTGCAAAAGAATCCGGCTTTAGTATCGGAACGCTATATGAGTACATTCGGACAAAGGAAGATTTGCTCTATTTAGTTTGCGACAGTATTTACAATGAAGTGCATAACAAACTATCGCAAATTCCACTGCAAAACGGCACGACGCACGGGCTTAAAAATGCGATACGTCAATATTACGAGGTCATTGACGATATGCAGGATGAATTCGTCGTGATGTATCAAGAAACAAAATCCTTACCTAAAAGTGCATTGCAATACGTACTTTCCAAAGAGTTGGAAATGGTTGAAATTTTTCGTAGTATTCTGATTGGCTGTCAACAAGCTGGGGAACTTGAGCTAACAGATACACAAATCAATCTGTATGCTCATACACTTGTCGTTCAAGGGCAAATGTGGGCATTTAGAAGATGGGCGCTCGGCAAAGAATATTCGCTCGAACAATTTACTGAATTACAAATACAGTATGTACTGAAGGGGATGGGACAGTAAATGGTTACTAAACAAAGGGGGAGCAACATGTCTTCTGTAGAAGTATATCGTCCAAAAAATCATATTCGTTTTGTCACAGCATCGAGTCTTTTTGACGGGCATGACGCATCGATTAATATAATGCGTCGTATTTTACAAGGTAGCGGGGCAGAAGTCATTCACTTAGGCCATAATCGTTCCGTAGAAGAAGTCGTGAATGCTGCGATTCAAGAAGACGTTCAAGGAATTGCGATATCTTCCTACCAAGGAGGACATGTAGAGTATTTTAAATATATGAAGGACTTACTCGTAGAACGTGGTGCACCTCATATTCAAATATTTGGTGGAGGCGGCGGAGTAATCATTCCAAAAGAAATAAAAGAGCTGCAAGAATACGGAATATCCGGTATTTTCTCACCAGAAGATGGTCGAAAACTGGGTCTCCAAGGAATGATCAATAAAATACTGGAAGCATGTGATGTACCTACTAAATCGAAAGGTGCCAGCCTAGAAGTGGAATCCGTATCTACGGAGAAACCAGAATTGCTTGCGCACTTAATCACCGTTGCGGAAGAAGCACATCAAACGGGAGATGTCGAAGCAAAAGCGATGATTGAACATGCAAAAAGTATTACAAAAGGTACACCAGTGCTTGGTATTACAGGAACAGGGGGAGCAGGGAAAAGTTCATTAACCGACGAATTAATTCGCCGTTTCCTTCATGACTTGCCAAACAAAAAAATTGCAGTTCTTTCTATTGACCCAACGAAGCAAAAAACTGGTGGCGCGTTACTTGGTGACCGTATTCGCATGAACGCCATCTTCAATAAACGAGTATTTATGCGAAGTCTTGCAACACGTGGATCTCGTACAGAATTATCCGGTGCAATATCGGATGTGCTGGATGTCGTAAAAGCAGCAGGATTCGATCTGATCATTGTAGAAACGAGTGGTATTGGACAAGGGGACGCTGAAATTGCCAATGTATCAGATGTTTCGATGTATGTAATGACAAGCGAGTTCGGTGCACCGTCTCAACTGGAAAAAATCGACATGATTGACTATGCAGACTTAATCGTCATCAATAAATTTGAACGAAAAGGCTCAGAAGATGCGCTTCGCCAAGTGCAAAAGCAATATCAACGAAGCCGTGAATTATGGCATGACGATTTAGATACAATGCCAGTTTACGGGACGATAGCGAGCCAATTTAATGATAAAGGAACGAATTCATTATTTGCAGCATTAATCGGGGTATTAAATGATAAAGCAGGTACAGACTGGGAGACATCCTACGAACAGTTTGTGAAAACACAAAAACAAAACGTTATCATTCCAAACGAACGTCGCTACTATCTTCGTGAAATTACCGATGCAGTTCGTGGGTACCATAAAAAATCTGAAGAACAAGTAGCTTTTGCACGAAGACTATTCCAATTAGAAGGTGCCCTTGAAGCGGTAAAAGAAAAAGCAGCAGATGACGCGCTAGTAAGTTCCCTAGAATCACTTGCTTCAGGTGTACGTGACGAATTAACGGCAGAATCTAAACGTATATTAGAAAAATGGTCTGCTTTAAAAGTAGCTTATGCTGGAGATGAATTTATCACCAAAGTTCGCGATAAGGAGATTCGAACTATCCTTCGTACCGAAAGCCTATCGGGGCTTAAAATACCAAAAGTAGTCCTTCCGAAATTCGCCGATTACGGGGAAATTTTAAGATGGGTGTATAAAGAAAATGTACCGGGATCGTTCCCATATACAGCAGGAGTTTTCCCTTTCAAACGAGAAGGAGAAGACCCGAAACGTCAATTTGCAGGAGAAGGTACACCAGTACGTACGAATCGTCGTTTCCACTATTTATCAAAAGATGATGATGCTAAACGATTGTCTACTGCATTTGACTCTGTAACTTTGTACGGAGAAGATCCGGATCACCGTCCAGATATCTTCGGGAAAGTGGGAGAATCAGGCGTAAGCGTTTGTACGCTAGATGATATGAAACAGCTATATGATGGCTTTGATTTATGTGCACCCTCGACATCGGTATCGATGACGATTAATGGGCCAGCACCAATCATTTTAGCGATGTTCATGAATACAGCAATCGATCAGCAAGTGAAGATTCGAGAAGCAGAACTTGGGCGCACTTTGACTTTGGAGGAATTCACAGAAGTAAAAACAAATACATTGCAAGTCGTTCGTGGAACGGTGCAAGCAGATATTTTAAAAGAAGACCAAGGACAAAATACCTGCATATTCTCAACAGAATTTGCCCTTCGTATGATGGGTGATATTCAACAATATTTTATCAACCAAAAGGTTCGAAATTATTATTCCGTATCGATTTCCGGATATCATATTGCAGAAGCTGGTGCCAATCCGATTTCACAGCTGGCATTCACGCTTTCTAATGGTTTCACGTACGTGGAATACTATTTAAGTCGTGGTATGCATATAGATGATTTTGCACCAAACCTATCATTCTTTTTCTCAAATGGCCTAGATCCTGAGTATACGGTAATTGGCCGGGTTGCTCGTCGTATATGGGCAGTGGTAATGCGAGACAAATACGGTGCAAATGAACGAAGTCAAAAACTAAAATATCATGTGCAAACTTCCGGTCGAAGCTTACATGCGCAAGAAATCGACTTTAATGATATTCGCACGACACTTCAAGCATTAATGGCATTGCAAGACAACTGTAATTCACTTCATACAAATGCGTATGATGAGGCGATTACCACACCAACAGAGGAATCGGTTCGACGTGCAATGGCTATTCAAATGATTATTACAAAAGAACATGGTCTATCGAAAAACGAAAATCCACTGCAAGGTGCTTTCATTATCGAAGAACTAACAGACATAGTGGAAGAAGCCGTTCTTGCAGAGTTTGACCGTATTAACGATCGCGGCGGAGTACTTGGTGCAATGGAAACGCAATATCAACGAGGGAAAATCCAAGAAGAATCAATGTACTACGAGATGAAAAAACATACAGGCGAATTACCTATTATTGGAGTTAACACGTACTTAAATCCTAATCCAGCAAGTGCGGAGGATATCGATAATATGGAAATTGCCCGTGCAACAACAGAAGAAAAAGAATCACAAATAACCAATCTTCGAGAATTCCAAACAAAGCATGCAGAAGAAGCAAGCGTTGCACTTGCCAAGCTGAAGCAAGTAGCAGTATCTGGTGGCAATATCTTCGAAGAGCTGATGCACACAGTCCAAAAAGCAAGCTTAGGACAAATCACCAACGCACTTTATGAAGTAGGCGGACAGTACCGAAGAAATATGTAAAAAGAATTAGTGTCTCGATGTATTATCGGGACACTTTTTTGTATAATGAAGTAAGGTAGATTATGTAGTAGAGGAGAATAAGCGTGAAAAAACCAATTCAAATAATGCTAATTATTATACTCCTACTACTTACTATTTTTTTGTATAATAGAAGACTGGCTTCTATTCCATTACTCTTGCTCTCTTTTTATTTATTTTTATTGGCAGGAGAAAAGTTTTCTCTTTTCAAAAAGAATAAATGACGGTAGCATATAACATAATGGTTTGTATATAATGGAAAGTATGCAAACGGACATAGAAAGGACGTGCACGATTTGAATTTTCGTGAAATGACAACAGCACAACTACAAGAAGAATCGCTAATAGATTTAGGATTTGCGATTTTAGAAGATAAGAAAAATGCATTAACACTAACAGATCTATTTGATGAAATACAAAAATTAAATGGATTCACGGATGAAGAAATGGCTGCTCGTAAACCACAATTCTATACAGATATGAATATCGACGGTCGCTTTTTAGCAATTGCTGAAAACCAATGGGGACTAAGAGAATGGTACCCAGTGGAACAAATTGAAGAAGAAACTGCTCCTACTGTTAAAGTACGTAAAAAGAAAGCAAAAGCAGTGGATGATGATGATTTAGAAGATTTAGATGAAGATGAAATCGTATTCGAGGAAGAATTCGATGAGTTTATTGAAGACGAAGAAGAAGATGAAGAAGACGATGTCGTAGTTGACTTTGAAGAAGATATCGATGAAGAAATCGAAGAGGATCTAATCGATGAGGATGAAGAAGACTTCGACATTATCGATGACGAAGAATTAGATGAAGAAGAAGAGGAAGAAGAATAATTCTTGACATCTTCTTAGAATCGCTATAAGATTCTATTGGGCTCTTTTTAAAGAGACGTTACTCATGTGCATATAGCGCTCCCCTGCCAAATTAGCAGGCGGGGCGCTTTTTTGTTATTGTAGAACTAATTAACATTCTAGGAGGAACACATTTTGACTAAATTTATTTTTGTTACTGGTGGGGTTGTATCTTCATTAGGTAAAGGAATCACTGCAGCATCACTAGGTCGTTTATTGAAAAATAGAGGATTAAATGTAACAGTTCAAAAGTTTGATCCATATATTAACTTGGACCCAGGGACAATGAGTCCATATCAGCACGGGGAAGTTTTCGTTACAGATGATGGTGCAGAAACGGATCTAGACTTAGGTCATTACGAGCGTTTTATGGATATTAATTTGAATAAGTATTCCAATATTACAACAGGGAAAGTGTATTCTTCCGTTTTAAGAAAAGAACGTCGTGGTGATTATAACGGTGCAACTGTACAAGTAATCCCACATATTACAAATGAGATTAAACAACGTCTATTCTTAGCTGCAAAAGAAACACAAGCAGATATCGTTATCACTGAAATCGGTGGAACGGTTGGAGACATCGAATCTCTTCCATTCCTAGAAACGATTCGTCAAATGAAACGTGATGTAGGAAGCAATAATGTGATGTACATTCACTGTACATTAGTTCCGTTTATAAAAGCTGCTGGTGAGATGAAAACAAAACCAACACAACATAGTGTAAAAGAACTGCGTAGCCTTGGTATTCAACCAAACGTAATTGTTCTTCGTTCAGAAGCACCAGTTCCTCAAGACATGAAAGACAAAATCGGTCTTTTCTGTGATATCAAACCTGAAGAAGTAATTGAATGTATCGATGCGGATTCATTATATGAAATCCCATTAAATCTTCAAGCGCAGCATTTAGATCAAATCGTTGTAGATCACTTCCAACTAACTACAAAAGAAGCAGATATGACGGACTGGAGAGCATTAGTAGATCAAGTAAAATCTTTATCGAAAAAAGTACGTATTGGTCTAGTTGGTAAATATGTTGAACTTCAAGATGCTTACATCTCTGTT
Organism: Psychrobacillus sp. NPDC093180; assembly: GCF_044754065.1. Taxonomy (NCBI): domain Bacteria; kingdom Bacillati; phylum Bacillota; class Bacilli; order Caryophanales; family Bacillaceae; genus Psychrobacillus; species Psychrobacillus sp. NPDC093180. Next base: position 266,352 of record NZ_JBIVOJ010000003.1, read on the forward strand.
GTAGAAGCAATGAAACATGCAGGATACCAATTCGATGCAGATGTCGAAGTAAAATGGGTGAACGCAGAAGAAGTGAACGATGCAAATGTAGCAGAAGCTCTTTCAGATGTAGACGGCATCCTTGTTCCAGGTGGATTCGGAGACCGCGGTGTAGAAGGGAAAATCTCTGCAACTAAATACGCTCGTGAAAACAATGTGCCTTTCCTAGGTATTTGTTTAGGAATGCAATTGGCAACAGTGGAATTTGCACGTTCTATTTTAGAGCTTCAAGGTGCACATTCTTCAGAGCTGGATCCAACTACAGCACATCCAATCATTGACTTATTGCCAGAACAAAAAGATGTAGAAGACTTAGGCGGTACACTGCGTCTTGGATTATATCCATGTAAACTAACTCCTGGATCTAAAGCTTTCGAAGCTTACGGAGAAGGACTTGTATATGAGCGCCACCGTCACCGTTATGAATTCAACAACGAATACCGTGAACAATTTGAAGCAGCAGGATTTGTATTCTCTGGTACAAGCCCAGATGGTCGTCTAATCGAAATCATCGAGCTTCCAGAGCACCCATTCTTCGTAGCTTCTCAGTTCCATCCGGAATTTGTGTCTCGTCCACGACGTCCACAACCACTATTCCGAGAATTCATCAAAGCATCAGTAGGTGAATAATATAAAACAAGCAGTTCGACATAGTCGAGCTGCTTTTTTAGTGTGCATAAAGGGATGATTGGCAATAAGAAACCAATTGGAGCAGTGGATTGGAGAAGAATGGCTAAGGGCAACAGAATAGCGTGGGAAAGCAACCAAATCTGCGCTTTAGGCAACCAACTCAGCACGAGAGCAACCAAATAGTAGGCGAAAGCAACTAATTTGACCGTGAGAGCAACTAAATCTCATAATAATAAGTCGACTTCGATTGAGACAGTTTTCAAATGGAGGTAAATGGCAAAGGGCAACCAAATAGTTGGGAAAGCAACCAAATCTGCGCTCTAGGCAACCAACTCAGCACGAGAGCAACCAAATAGTAGGCGAAAGCAACTAATTTGACCGTGAGAGCAACTAAATCTCATAATAAAAAGTCGACTTCGATTGAGACAGTTTTCAAATGGAGGTAAATGGCAAAGGGCAACCAAATAGCGTGGGAAAGCAACCAAATCCGCGGTCAAAACAACCAATTCAGCATTAGAGCAACCAAATGATAGGCGAGAGCAATCAATTAAAGCGTGAGAGCAACCAAATCTCATAATAATAAGACGACTTCTATTGAAATAGTTTTCAAATGGAGGTAAATGGCAAAGGGCAACCAAATGCGAAGGGAAGCAACCAAATTCGCGGTTAAAGCAACCAACTCAGCACGAGAGCAACCAAATAGTGGGCGAAAGCAATCAATTTGACCGTGAGAGCAACTAAATCTCATAATAATAAGTCGACTTCGATTGAGACAGTTTTCAAATGGAGGTAAATGGCAAAGGGCAACCAAATAGCGTGGGAAAGCAACCAAATCCGTGGCCAAAGCAACCAACTCAGTGAGAGGGCAACCAAATAGTAGGCGAAAGCAACCATTTCCCTAACAAAAGCAACCAAGCCAAAAAAATGCCCAAAGAAATGTCTTTGGGCACTCTCCATCACTATTCACCTAATAGCATTTCATCTAGCTTCATCTTCACAGCTTCGTACACAAACATTGCCGCCAATGCATATGGCAAAACCATACGGGACCCATCTTCTGCAGGTAGCAAACCTTTCGTTAACTTCAAAGAAATATATGTATAGGCAAGATCGGCTAGCTTATTTTCTTCGCTTGCAGGCTCTGCAGCAAGTACGCTAAATGGGATAAATTCCTCGCTTAAACGTTCGGCAAGCTCCATTACTTCCTCATTTTCAGAAGAGCGAGCGATAATCCAAACGCGATCTGCGCTTGTAAGCTGAACGGTTGGTGTCCAAGTTTTCATACTTGGAAAAGGCTCTGCAGCAAATTGGGCATTTACAGCAATACTTGCCATTTCTCCAAATGTTGCAAAATAGATATTACCTTCTCTTGCAGCTGCTTGTGCCAATAGTCGAGCAGTTTCTTCTATGTTCTCTTCCTCCGAAGTTGCTATACGCTGAAAAAGACCAGTGAGTTGTGTTGTTAACATTTTCATTCTTTATTCACCTCTTTGTCATTATATCGGAAAGTCAAAAAAAGGTCGCCTTTATGCCTATCAAATGAAAGTTTGAAAAATAATTAGGAAAAAAGGAGGAATAGGAAGCTATGTATCGAATAGTAGTATAAAAGTGGGAAATTCAAAAAAGGGGTTTGTTCATCATGAAACACATTTTAATTGTAGACGATCAGCTCGGAATACGAATGCTCTTAAAAGAAGTTTTTTCACAAGTAAAATACGAAGTAAGTTTAGCAGCAAATGGTTTTGAAGCATTAGAAATTGCAAATTTAGGGCAAATTGACGGTGTACTATTAGATATGAAGATTCCCGGGATGGATGGTATTCAAATCTTAAAAAAACTGAAGGATAAATGGCCCGATCTACCTGTAATGATGATGACTGCTTATGGGGAATTGAACTTAATTCAAGAAGCGATGGATTTAGGAGCATCTCTCTACTTCACAAAGCCCTTTGATATATTTGAAGTGCGCGATGCTGTAACTAATTTATTGAATTAAGGAGCTTTCCTAGCAGGCAGTGGAAAGCATCGCCTTTTTTTGATATGATGAAAAGGATATAGGGTAAAAACACATTATGAAATAGTGAATAGAGGAGGCCCATTTAAATGGCTTTAGTATCAATGAAAGAAATGCTTGAAAAAGGGAAAAAAGAAGGCTATGCAGTAGGACAATTCAATATTAACAATTTAGAATTTACACAAGCTATATTACAAGCTGCTGAAGAAGAAAAGTCTCCAGTTATTTTAGGCGTTTCCGAAGGTGCGGCAAAATATATGGGTGGCTTTACTACAGTAGTGCATATGGTAAAGGGATTAATGGAAGACTACCAAACAACAGTACCAGTAGCTATTCACTTAGACCATGGTTCTAGTTTTGAAAAATGTAAAGCGGCAATTGACGCAGGATTTACATCCGTTATGATAGATGCATCTCATCATCCTTTTGAAGAAAACGTAGAAATTACATCGAAAGTGGTAGATTATGCACATGCACACAACGTTTCTGTAGAAGCAGAGCTTGGCACAGTTGGAGGTCAAGAAGACGATGTAGTAGCTGATGGTGTTATTTATGCAGACCCAGCAGAATGTGCAGAACTAGTTAAACGTACTGCAATTGATTGTTTAGCTCCAGCGTTAGGCTCTGTTCACGGACCATACAAAGGAGAACCAAATTTAGGGTTCAAGGAAATGGAAGAAATCTCTCAGCTTGCGGACCTTCCATTAGTATTACACGGTGGAACTGGAATCCCAACACATGACATTACACGTGCTATTTCTCTTGGAACAGCGAAAATTAATGTGAACACGGAAAACCAAATTGCTGCTACAAAAGCGATTCGCACATACTTAGCGGAAAATGAAGCGCAATATGACCCACGTAAATACTTGACTCCAGCACGCGATGCGATTAAAACAACTGTAATCGGCAAAATGCGCGAATTTGGAAGCTCAAACAAAGCGTAAACGAGTCAACACAAACTACTATAAGGGAGAAGTGTTCATCCAAAGGACCTTCTCCTATTTGTCCATCATGAGGAGGAAATACTACAATGAAATTTTTTATCGATACAGCAAATTTTGAAGAAATAAAAGAAGCACACGCATGGGGGATTTTATCTGGTGTTACAACGAACCCATCGCTAGTTGCAAAAGAGAACATTTCTTTTCATGATAGACTTCGTGAAATTACAGCGCTTGTGGATGGCTCAGTCAGTGCTGAAGTAATTGCACTAGATGCAGAAGGAATGATTAAAGAAGGTAGAGAGCTTGCTGCAATTGCGCCAAACATTACAGTGAAGCTACCAATGACGCCAGAAGGTTTAAAAGCTTGTGCCGTATTCACAAAAGAAAATATTAAAACAAACGTAACGCTGATTTTCAGTGCAAACCAAGCATTGCTTGCAGCTCGCGCTGGTGCCACATATGTATCTCCATTTTTAGGCCGTTTAGATGATATTGGGCATGATGGTATGGAGTTGATCGCTAAAATTGCACAGATCTTCGAAATGCATCAAATCGATACAGAAATCATTGCGGCTTCTATTAGACATCCACAGCACATTACAGATGCTGCGTTAAATGGCGCGCATATTTCAACAACTCCATTTAAAGTATTAAAGCAATTATTTAACCATCCTTTAACAGACAAAGGGATTGAAGGGTTTCTAGCGGATTGGAACAATCGTAAAAGCGAGTAACAAGTCGAAGGAGAAACGTATGGAAGTTTATAAGATAAAAGGTGCAAAACGCCTAAAAGGTACGATTAAAGTAAATGGAGCGAAAAATAGTGCGGTTGCATTAGTTCCAGCTTCGCTACTTGCAAATTCACCTGTTACAATAGAAGGCTTACCAGAAATATTAGACGTGTGGACGCTAAAAGAAATTTTAGAGGAACTAGGAGCAGATGTTACTTTTGAGAACGGAACGATGACGATCGATCCAACAAAAGTAGTGGATTTGCCGCTTCCAAATGGCAATATTAAAAAGTTACGCGCCTCCTACTATTTAATGGGTGTCTTACTTGGGAAATTTAACAAAGCAGCAATCGGATTGCCGGGTGGATGCCACCTCGGCCCACGTCCGATTGATCAGCATATTAAAGGTTTTGAAGCTTTAGGAGCTACTGTATCCAATGAGCATGGCGCAATTTATTTGCGTACAGATGGGTTAGTAGGATCCAAAATTTATTTAGACGTCGTAAGTGTTGGAGCGACGATTAATATTATGCTTGCCGCAGTACTTGCAAAAGGAAGAACTATCATTGAAAACGCTGCGAAAGAACCGGAAATCATTGATGTTGCAACGCTTCTTTCCAATATGGGAGCAAACATAAAAGGTGCCGGAACGAATGTCATTCGTATTGATGGTGTAAAAGAGCTGCATGGTACAAAGCATACAATTATTCCAGATCGCATCGAAGCAGGGACATTTATGATTATGGCAGCGGTTGCAGGAGATGGTGTCACCATCGATAATGTCATCCCATTCCATGTAGAAGCATTAACTGCGAAACTGCGGGAAATGGGCGTAAAAGTAGAAGAATATGAAGAAAAGATATTCATTCCAAAAACAACCCGTTTGCATGCGGTAGATGTGAAGACGCTTGTATATCCAGGCTTTCCAACCGATTTACAACAACCATTCTCGGTGTTAATGACACAAGCAACTGGCACATCGGTTATTACGGATAGCATATATTCTGCCAGATTTAAACAAATCGATGAACTTCGACGCATGAATGCTAATGGTCGTGTCGATGGTAGAACAGCCATCATTACGGGACCAGCGAAGCTAGAAGCGGCAACGGTTCGAGCTAGTGATTTGCGTGCTGGAGCGGCACTCGTTATTGCCGGTTTGCTAGCAGAAGGAGAAACCGAAATTCAAGATATTTTTCATATTGAACGAGGGTACAGCTCAATTATTGAAAGACTTCAAGGACTCGGAGCAGACATTCGCCGTGTAACTGTAAAGGAAGTAGAAGTCAACAACGAGTAGGTCTGCTTCCTTGGCATGACATAGGTGCTTCCGTTTTTCTTATAAAATATGCTACAATAAAGCAGGAAGAAACATAGACCGGATTTTATTTACCGTAAAACGGGAGGCATATAATTAGATGGAACGTAGTTTATCAATGGAATTAGTCCGAGTAACAGAAGCAGCAGCAATCGCATCAGCTCGTTGGATGGGACGCGGATTAAAAAATGAAGCAGATGATGCAGCAACTACAGCAATGCGTACAGTTTTTGACACAATCCCAATGGAAGGTGTCGTTGTAATTGGGGAAGGGGAAATGGACGAAGCACCGATGTTATATATCGGAGAAAAGCTCGGACATGGAACTGGAGGACCTCAAGTAGACGTAGCTGTAGACCCTTTAGAAGGTACGAATATCGTAGCTTCAGGTGGCTGGAATGCATTAGCAGTACTTGCTATTGCTGATCGCGGAAATCTGCTTCATGCTCCAGATATGTATATGGACAAACTAGCTGTAGGTCCTGAAGCAGTAGGGCAAGTAGATATAAACGCACCTGTAATTGATAACCTAAGAGCAGTAGCACGTGCAAAAAACAAAGATATTCAAGATGTTGTGGCAACGATTTTAGGTCGTCCACGTCACCAAAAGATTATCGATGAAATTAGAGCTGCTGGTGCTCGCATCAAGTTAATCAATGACGGGGATGTAGCAGGAGCAATTAATACAGCATTTGATAACACTGGTGTAGATATTTTATTTGGCATGGGGGGAGCTCCAGAAGGAGTAATCTCAGCAGTTGGATTAAAATGTTTAGGCGGAGAAATTCAAGGGAAACTTGTACCACAGGATGAAGCAGAGCTAGCTCGTTGTATCAAAATGGGTCTTGATGTAGACAAGGTTTTACGTATGGAAGACTTAGTAAAAGGCGACGATGCAATTTTTGCAGCAACTGGGGTAACCGATGGAGAACTTCTTCGTGGTGTACAATTTAAAGGTGCTTTTGGTTCTACACACTCAATCGTTATGCGTGCAAAATCAGGTACGATTCGTTTTGTAGAAGGACGCCATAGCTTGAACAAAAAACCGAATTTAGTTCTATAAGTGAAACTTCTCTTAAGTATACCCGGTCATTATGTACCGGGTATCCTCATAATAAAGTGAAACTTCCATTAGTGGGGGTTTTTCTTCACCCCTACTTGATGGTTAGTTAAACCAATCGGGGATTTACAGGCTGTTTCTCCCTCTATTTTTCTCTCGCAAAAGTTGAGGAGGAAATACAGCATGTTAAACCGGGGTAAACTTCATTCCTATTAAATCCGAAAAAAGTCTTCACAACAAAATATAATAAAGAGTGGTGCGTTGCCGATGACACAAACGACAATTAATGAATTAGAAAACATGACGCTTAAAGAGCTATATGCTCTTGCGCGTAAATACAAAGTGGCTGCTTATAGTAAACTTACAAAAAAAGAACTTATTTTTGCTATATTAAAATCACGTGCCGAACAAGAAGGCTTCTTCTTTATGGAAGGTGTATTAGAAATTATTCAGCAGGAAGGTTTCGGATTCTTACGTCCGATTAACTATTCTCCAAGTTCTGAGGATATATATATTTCTGCTTCTCAAATTAGAAGGTTTGATCTGCGTAACGGAGATAAAGTTACAGGAAAAGTGCGTCCTCCAAAGGAAAGTGAGCGCTACTACGGTCTTCTACATGTAGAACTAGTAAACGGAGAAGATCCGGAAATCGCGAAAGAACGTGTACATTTCCCCGGACTTACACCACTATACCCAGATCGTCATATTAAATTAGAAACTGTTCCGGAAAAGCTATCTACTCGCATAATGGATTTAGTAGCACCGGTTGGATACGGTCAACGCGGATTAATCGTTGCTCCTCCAAAAGCAGGGAAAACATTATTGATAAAAGAAATCGCAAATGCTATTACAACTAATCATCCAAACGCAGAACTTATTGTTCTGTTAATAGATGAACGTCCTGAGGAAGTAACTGATATCGAGCGTTCTGTAAAAGCTGATGTCGTGAGCTCCACATTTGATGAAGTACCAGAAAATCATGTGAAAGTGGCGGAATTAGTTTTAGAAAGAGCAATGCGTATGGTCGAACATAAGCGTGACGTAATCATTTTAATGGATTCTATTACACGTCTTGCTCGTGCGTACAACTTAGTAATTCCACCAAGTGGACGTACATTATCTGGTGGTATTGACCCTGCTGCTTTCCATCGTCCGAAACGATTTTTCGGAGCGGCGCGTAATATTGAAGAAGGCGGTAGCTTAACAATCCTTGCTACAGCTTTAGTAGATACAGGTTCCCGCATGGATGAAGTAATCTATGAGGAATTTAAAGGAACAGGTAACTTAGAACTTCACTTAGATAGAAGCCTCGCAGAACGTAGAATTTTCCCAGCCATCGATATTCGCAGATCTGGAACTAGAAAAGAAGAGCTACTCATCCCTAAAGAGCAGCTTGATAAATTGTGGGCAATCCGCAAAACATTCTCCGACTCATCTGATTTTGCAGAGCGTTTCTTGAAAAAACTTCGCCAAACAAAAACAAACGAAGCATTTTTCGAGCAACTAGCAGAAGAAATGAAAGCACATCGAAGTGGGAAAGTAACGCTATAAAATAAAATAGTTGCAAGTGAATGTTAAAGATGATACTATATTTAACGTAACATCATACATTTCTGCTACATATGCGGTTGACATCAATCGGATCGTGTAAGGTATCAGTTTTCATAACCAACTCTGTTCCAGATGGTTCAGGGCGAGAGGAGAGATAGAGATGAAAGCAGGAATTCATCCCGATTACAAAGAAGCAACAGTAACATGTTCATGTGGTAACACATTTACAACAGGTTCTGTTAAATCAGACATTAAAGTCGAGTTCTGTAACGAATGTCACCCATTCTATACTGGACGTCAAAAATTCGCAGCTGCGGATGGCCGTGTTGATCGCTTCAACAAAAAATACGGTATTAAAGAAGAAAACTAATAACAAAATACCTGTAAGGCACATGGTGCTTTACAGGTATTTTTATTTGTGTGATACATATTCTCGTATAGCTATTCGCTAGAATAACGCTGAAGTAAAAAGTGAAAATATTTCTTTAAATGAAGAAGTACAGCTGTGTATGTTATAAATAGATAGTGAAAAAATCATAAACTATTAATGATAAAGTGGAAGTGCTTGGAAACCAATTTTTCTAAAGCACATTTTTATGATAAATAAAAGACAAGATTTTTAATTTGTTTTTCGGTATGATGAGTAAAGACTGTTTGAAAGGGAGTATTTAAATGTTTATTACATCCCAAATGGGCTGGATAGAAGTTATATGTGGAAGTATGTTCTCTGGTAAATCAGAAGAGCTAATTCGTCGTATTAGACGTGTGCAATTTGCAAAACAGAAAATTGCCGTGTTTAAGCCGATGATTGATAATAGGTATAGTGAAGAGGCAGTCGTGAGCCATGATGGAACATCTACAATCGCGATTCCGATTCAACAATCCGAGGAAATATGGGAACATATTTCAGATGAAATCGATGTAATAGCAGTAGATGAAACGCAATTTTTCGACGAAGGAATAGTGGATGTTGTCACAAAACTTGCAGATCACGGTTATCGTGTAATTGTAGCGGGACTGGACCAAGACTTCCGTGGCAAGCCATTCGGACCTATGGCTGCTATTTTATGTATGGCGGAGGACGTAACGAAACTCCATGCTGTTTGCGCAGTTTGTGGATCTGAAGCAAGTAGAACTCAAAGGCTAATTAATGGACAACCTGCCGGTGCAGATGATCCGATCATTTTAGTTGGAGCATCGGAAGCGTACGAACCTAGATGCCGCCACCACCATGAAGTACCTGTTGGAACAACAACTTTACAGAAATAATATTACGAAGAGTGGCTAAAGCTGCTCTTTTTTCTTGCAGTTAAGTTGCCTAAGATAGAAAAAGTAGCGGAAGCCATGATTTTTCTTTATAATAGGAATGATATAGACTTAAACGAACGAGGTGAGGTCGATGTTTGATCGATTACAGTCGGTGGAAGATCGTTATGATAAATTAAATGAATTACTCAGCGACCCGGATGTCGTAAATGATACGAAAAAATTGAGACAATATTCGAAGGAACAATCCGATTTACAAGATACAGTAGATGTATATCGCGAATACAAAGAAGTAAAAAGTCAGCTTCAAGATGCGAAGCTTATGCTAGAAGATAAGCTAGATGCAGACATGAAAGAAATGGTAAAAGAAGAAGTGAATGAGCTGGAGTCACAAATCGTGGAATTAGAAGAGCGACTTCGTGTTTTATTGATCCCGAAAGATCCAAATGACGATAAAAACGTTATTATGGAAATTCGAGGAGCTGCAGGTGGAGACGAGGCAGCACTATTTGCGGGTAATCTATTCCGCATGTATAGTCGTTATGCGGAAACTCAAAATTGGAAAATCGATGTAATGGATTCTTCCCCTACAGGACTTGGTGGTTATAAAGAGATTATTTTCATGATCAACGGAAACAATGCCTATTCGAAGATGAAATATGAAAACGGGGCGCACCGAGTACAACGTGTCCCAGAAACAGAGTCTGGTGGTCGTATTCATACATCAACAGCAACAGTTGCGGTACTTCCAGAAGTAGAGGAAGTAGATGTAGAAATTCATGAAAAAGATATTCGAGTTGATACTTTCGCATCTTCTGGTGCAGGGGGACAATCGGTTAATACAACGATGTCTGCTGTGCGTATGACCCATTTACCAACTGGTATTACTGTGTCGATGCAAGATGAAAAATCACAAATCAAAAACAGAGAAAAAGCGATGAAAATACTTCGTGCTCGTGTTGCAGATAAATTCTTACAAGAAGCGCAAGCGGAATATGATGCGGTTCGAAAATCTGCAGTAGGTACCGGGGACCGCTCCGAACGAATTCGCACATACAATTATCCACAAAACCGAGTGACGGATCACCGTATTGGATTAACGATTCAAAAGCTTGACCAAATTTTAGAGGGTAAGCTGGACGAGATCGTTAATGCGTTAATCGTGGAAGATCAAGCAGAAAAATTAGAAAGAATGAATGATACGAATGTGTAAAACAAATTATGAGGCCCTTACCCGGGCTTCTTCTTTTTTAGAGGAGAATAATCGGGAAAAAGGAGTCGCACGTTTTCTGCTGCAGCATGTCTTAGGAAAAAGTTATTCACAACTAATGCAAGACTTATATGAAGACATATCCACAGAAGATTTTCAAACCTTTTGGTCATATGTGGAGGAACATAAAACGGGTCGACCATTCCAATATATTATTGGGCAAGAAACATTTTATGACCGAAGCTTTTTAGTGAATGAACATGTCTTAATACCTCGACCTGAAACAGAAGAGTTAATAATAGAAGTAAAAAATCGAACGAAAAAACTATTCGGCGCACAAATGGCACCGAAAATCGCAGATATTGGGACTGGCAGCGGCGCAATTGCCATTACGATAAAAAAAGAAATGCCAACTGCAAGCGTTACAGCAACGGATATTTCAGCGGATGCACTAGAAGTAGCTAAACAAAATGCACAGAGGCTAGATGTGGAAATAGCATTCAAACAAGGGGATTTACTTGCCCCAATTGCAAATGAAAAATGGGATATCATCTTATCGAATCCACCTTATATAGGAAATGAAGAAGCGGTGGAGATGTCTGATACAGTGCTAGATTATGAGCCACATCTTGCTTTATTTGCGGAAGAAAACGGCTTGCAATTATACCGAAAAATGGCGGAGCAACTCCCACAAATGATGAAAATTCCTAGTTTCATAGGTTTTGAGATAGGTTATGCCCAAGGACCTGCTGTACAAAGTATGCTACAAACAGCTTTTCCAACTGCAACTGTAGAAATTGTAAAAGATATTAATCAAAAAAATAGATTTGTTTTTTGCACAATCGATGTATAAGTTATGAATCTATTGGTAACAATATTCCTAAGGGAGGAATGTTACATGTTACCAGATTACGAGATAAAAAAAGCACCGCGAATTGGCGGGCAAATAGATGCAGTTATTTTCTTTATATGGATGTTGCTACTTATTCAGTTTTGTTTATTTTTTCTTTTCCAACAAGGAGAAGAGGCAGAAGGATTACGCTTTCGTTTAATTGCCAATAGTAATACCGTCCAAGACCAACAAATAAAAGAAGAAGTCAAAAAAACAATTGAACCGATCTTACTGAAATATAATCTAGATCAGCAACAAGCATATAGCGAATTAGAACAAGCTGTGGATAAGTTGTCAGAAAAGTTAAATGAAGAGATTCATCTATCCACAGGTATAGCTCTATTTCCACCTAAAGTTTGGAATGAAGGAATTACTTCCCAAACGAATGTCGAATCAATCGTAATATCTATTGGAAATGCACGTGGAGATAACTGGTGGTGCTCGCTATTTCCTAAGGTTTGTTATAAAGAAGAAGTAGAAAAAGAAGAAAAGCCGAAATTTTGGGTATGGGAATGGTTAAAAAAGAAGTTTTCCACATAATTACCCACAAAATTCAGAAAGTTATCAACAAATTGTGGACAAAGTAGAGGGAAAGGAGAAAATACGACATGAAAACTGAAATAATGAGTGTGGATAACTTTTTAACAAGAGATCTTAGTTATACACAAGCTGTGGATTTGTTAAGTGCGGGAGAAACAGTGGCGTTTCCAACTGAAACTGTTTATGGCTTAGGTGCTATTGCCACGAGTGAAAATGCGGTGTCTAAAATTTTCGAAGCAAAGGGTAGACCGCAGGATAATCCACTTATTGTTCATATTGGTTCAAAAGAAGAACTATCCACATTTACACAAAATGTTCCGAATCTAGCCAATATATGTATGGATGCATTTTGGCCAGGACCACTTACGCTAGTATTACCTATTAAAACTGATTCGCTTGCTAAAAATGTGACAGCTGGATTAAATACAGTTGGTGTTCGCATGCCGGATCATCCTGTAGCGCTAGAATTACTTAGACGTTTAAAACAACCTGTCGCTGCTCCAAGTGCAAATAAAAGCGGAAAACCTAGCCCTACGAAAGCTGCACATGTATATCATGACCTTAACGGGAAAATTCCACTTATATTAGATGGCGGAGCAACTGGAATTGGATTAGAGTCAACGGTTTTAGATTTTACAACGGAAGTACCAACAATCTTACGCCCAGGCGGAGTAACGAAAGAAATGCTAGAAAAAGTAATAGGCCCGGTAAATGAGTCAAAACTTACAGACGAAGCAGAAGCACCTCGTGCACCAGGGATGAAGTATGCACACTATTCGCCGGATGCTCCTGTCTATTTAATAGAAGCATCCATTTCAACAGTACAACAGGCGATTGAACAAATACATAAGGATGAAAAAAAAGTAGCGTTAATTGCAACCGAACAGTTCACTTTCACAAAAGCGGACTATTATTTTTCATTAGGACAAGAACACCAACTAGAAGATGCTGCTCACTTGCTATACGAAGCGCTAAGAAATTGTGATGAAACAGACGCACATATTATATTAGTCCCAATATTTGTGAAACAGGGTGTGGGAACAGCTATTATGAATAGACTGGAAAAAGCAGCTAATGGGAATTGGTTTGAGAGTTAACTACTTTAATGCCATTTAGGATACTTTATGTATAGGTGCTTTTGGAGAGCTTTGAACTGAACGAGTTCTATACGATTATCGAGAATCCTTGATGTGAAAGCTTTTGGGAACGAAAGAATAATCACTTTCCTATCGAGAGAAAAGCAGCCAAAGATACAATTTTGGCTGCTCTGTACTTCTCTATTGTATTTCGGCCTTTTCAATTAGAAGGAATTATCCAATTCTAATATAGTGTCAACAGATTGTTAGCATTTCACTTTTCAAAAGTAAGTAAGGAACGCATGATAGAAAGCGCGAGAGCTCCCGAAATTGCATCTTCGGAGGTCCGCACGATGCGGGTCAGACAGTCATTGCGACACGATGTCGCGTACTTAGACTGTCTTCCCTTAAACATATGTATTGGAAAGCAGCTTTTCACTTATTATCCAAAAAGGTTTAAACTGTTTTTTTATGTCTTCAAAAGGGAGAAGGACAGACGTCTGCCATAAGATTGCCTCTCCAGAAATCATTCGGTAATGATATAGCAACATGTCTGTCCAGAGTCCTTCGAAACCAATAGAAACAGTTTTAAAATTTAAAGTACGCCCTTTGCTTTTATGATCTAGGTGTATTCTCTTCCATCCTTTTGCATACATTTAATTATGCAAAAGGACGGGGGAGATTTTTTTGTGGCGTGAAATTGTCGCGGGTGGATTAATGTCAGTAGATGTCCTGATTTTGTTTTCACTCGTGCTATATCGGAAGCAAATATTTACACTGGCAGCGTGGGTCGCATCTTTACATATGCTTTTTCCGTTAATTGGTTACTATGCGGGAGCAGTAGTGCAAAATTATTTGAAATTTGCAAGTCCGTACTTATCTTCATTTTTACTAATACTTGTTGGTTTACAGATGATTTTAGCAAGGTCTCCTAAACAAGTGCCGCTGCTATCACCTTATTTACTAGCGGTTGTTGCAAGCATTGATACCTTTTCAGTAAGTATTTCATTTGGTATGCTTAAAGTAGAAAAGTTTCTATTCATTTTAAGTTCGGGCATATTTTCTTATTTGGCTGTATTTATTGCCCAAAAAGTAATTTTCAAGCATGCTTTTCTGAATAGAGGACTTATAATGAAGTTGGCGGGAGTCGGGATTTTAATATTAGGGGTTATAATTTTACGAAATATTTAACAATTTACAACAATATTTGAGGCTAATTATTATATACTAGAGATGGGGAAATGTTACGATGAATATTTTGTTTGTTTGTACAGGTAATACATGTCGAAGTCCAATGGCAGAAGCGATCTTAAAGGCTAGAGATATAGAGAATATCCAGGTCCGTTCCGCAGGTATTTATGCGATGGATGGGGGAGAAATGTCTCTTAATGGGCAAAAAGTCTTAGAAAAAGAGAATATACCTTTTACCCATGAGTCCGCTGCGATGAACGAAGCATTAATGGATTGGGCGGATCTCATTCTAACAATGACTGCATCACATAAGCAAGCGATTATTTATTCATTTCCACAGGCTATTTCCAAAGTGTATATGTACAAGGAGTTTGTGACACCTGAAAATGCACAAGATGTGTCCGATCCTTATGGAGGCGATTTACGTACATATGAGTACACATTCCAAGAACTAAACACACTTACAGACGGACTAGTGAAAAAACTCCAGGGGGATTAGGATGACAACCGAAAAAAAGCGTTACTCATTTGGAATTCAAAAGAAAATTGTTTTATTTGTTACAGTTCTAGCGTTGGTTACATACACAACGAGTGCATTATTCATCAATTTTGTACAGCCGTTACTTTTTGAAAATGCGACAAATTCGCTTGCGTTTGAGATTGCTATGTATGCATTAGGAATAATTTGGTCCGGTATACTTGCTTATTTTTTCAGTGGACTAATTATTAAACCTTTATTTCATTTGGAAAAGGTAGCAACACTTGCGTCAGAAGGTAAAATCGGTGTAGACGTGGAAGTACCAAAATCGAAAGATGAAATCCAATCTGTTTCAATCGCTTTTCAATCAATGCTTGTCAATTTAAGAGATATGGTTCAGAGCATTGAAGATAATTTTGAGAAAACGAATAATTCGGTGCAACAATTATCACAGCAATCTTCTGTAGCCGCTGATCAGGCAGAAGCGATTGCGCAAACGATTGCACAAATTTCCGAAGGGGCGGAGCATTCGGCTGTCGCTGTACAAGAAACGGTAGAGTCTGTGGAAGACGTTCGAGTACTAGCCTCTGAAGTAAATATGCGTGCAGAAAAGTCCAACGTACAGTCTAAAGAAATGATTCAAGGCTTGTCGCAAACAACCGAAGTCATTCAATCGCTTGTAAATGGTATCCAACAAGTTGCTACTGGTAGCGAAGCGGCTTTAGTCAATGTAAAGCAGCTCGAAGTAAACGCCGGAAAAGTGGAAAATATTATTCAACTAGTAGGTGATATAGCGGCTCAAACGAATTTACTTGCATTAAATGCATCAATCGAAGCTGCGCGTGCTGGAGAACATGGAAAAGGTTTTGCGGTCGTGGCAGAGGAAGTTCGTAAACTAGCAGATGAAAGCGGGAAAGCTGTTCAAGGGATTTCTTCCTTAATCAACGCCATTCAAACTGATGTCCAAACGGTTGTTCATCAAATGACCAATCAAGTAAACTTTGCAGTGGGAGAAGCGAAACGTGTTTCTGAAACGAATGAGGCTGTAGAAGGAATGTCGGATAAAATCCATCATATGGCGCAATCCGTTGCCGAAATTTCTTCATTGGTAGAAAAACAATTAACGAATATCGAAAATACTGCCCGTCAGTCCCAAGAAGTAGCAGCGATTGCTGAAGAAACGTCTGCAGGAGCAGAAGAAGTAAGAAGTGCAACAGATGAACAAGCACGATCAATCGAACAAATTGATCGCTTATCGTTCGGATTAAAGCAACAATCTGAAGAATTATTCAAGGTAATTTCGCAATTTGACAGAAATTCGTCAAAATAGATACTTTAAATACAATTCACTTAGCGTGAATTGTATTTTTTTTTGCAGATAAATGGTATGATGAAGTGGAGTACTAAAACAGAAAAGAGGGAACAAATTGAAAATTGCAATTTCTTCTGATCATGGTGGAAATAATCTTCGCAAGGAAATTATACAACAACTAGAAGAGCTCGGACTTTCTTATGAAGATTTTGGTCCAATGAGTGATGATTCTGTTGACTATCCTGACTATGCAATACCGGTAACAGAAGGTGTAGTAAGTGGGGAATTTGATCGTGGTATTTTAATTTGCGGTACAGGCATTGGTATGTCAATTGCGGCAAACAAAGTAAAAGGTATTAGATGTGCGTTAGTGCATGATGTATTTTCGGCAAAGGCAACAAGATGCCATAATGACTCAAACGTACTTGCAATGGGAGAACGAGTAATTGGTCCAGGACTTGCAAGAGAAATCGTTGCAACTTGGCTTGCACAAGATTTCGAAGGCGGACGCCATACGCGCCGTGTAGAAAAAATAACAGCTTTAGAAAACTGAGGAAGAAGGGGATTTTCAGATGGAAGCAAAAGATTTGTGGAAAGAGCAAATAGAACAGCTTCTGCTGGAAGTAGAGCAGCAAATTGACTTTCACGAAGATGATCTTTTTGTTGTCGGCTGTTCAACCTCAGAAATTATAGGGCAAAAAATAGGAACTGCCGGTGGTTTAGAAGTAGCGGAAATCTTATATGGACCATTGGAAGCATTTGCGAAGCGTAACAGTGTGCATTTAGCTTTTCAAGGCTGCGAGCATATCAATCGCGCTATAACACTGGAAAGAAAAACGCAAAGGCTTTATAGATTACCGGAAGTTTCTGTTATTCCAGTTGTTCGTGCAGGCGGCTCCATGTCTGCTTATGCGTACACACAATTCCAAGACCCAGTCGTAGTCGAGCATGTAAAGGCGCGTGCCGGCATTGATATAGGACAAACCCTTATTGGTATGCAACTGCAACCTGTAGCTGTTCCAATTCGCGTGTCCACAAAACAAATTGGGGGAGCAATCGTGACGATTGCAAACACACGTCCGAAACTAATTGGTGGAGAACGTGCATTTTACGGTTGATATTAGAGGAGGAAATGAGAAATGCAGAAAATTTTAGCACAAGATCCAGCGGTATACGAAGCGATGCTTGCGGAGAAAAAACGTCAACAATCCAATATCGAGTTAATCGCATCTGAAAACTTTGTATCCGAAGCAGTTATGGAAGCACAAGGTTCAGTTTTGACTAATAAATATGCAGAAGGCTACCCAGGTAAACGCTACTATGGTGGCTGTGAACATGTGGACGTAGTAGAAAATATTGCTCGTGATCGTTTGAAAGAAATTTTCGGAGCAGAGCATGCCAACGTACAACCCCATTCAGGTTCACAAGCGAATATGGCGGTTTACATGACAGCTTTGCAACCAGGTGACACAATTTTAGGAATGAATTTATCACATGGTGGGCATTTAACACACGGTTCCCCTGTAAACTTTAGTGGAATTCAATATAACTTCATCGAGTACGGTGTAAGTAAAGAGACAGAACTAATCGATTACGAAGAAGTTCGAGCAATTGCATTAGAGCACAAACCAAAAATGATCGTTGCAGGAGCTAGCGCATACTCACGTACAATAGACTTCGCTAAGTTCCGTGAAATTGCAGATGAAATCGGCGCATACCTATTTGTAGATATGGCTCATATTGCAGGGCTAGTTGCTGCAGGTCTTCATCCAAACCCAGTTCCACATGCTCATTTTGTAACATCAACAACACATAAAACATTACGTGGACCACGCGGAGGATTAATCTTAACAACTGAAGAATTCGCCAAGAAAATTGATAAAACAATTTTCCCTGGAATTCAAGGTGGTCCACTAATGCATGTGATCGCAGCAAAAGCAGTTGCATTTGGAGAAGCACAACAACCTGCATTCAAAGAATACCAAGCACAAGTGATCGCAAACGCTAAAACACTAGCAGATAGTTTAGTAGCAGAAGGTCTTCGTATCGTATCTGGTGGTACAGACAATCACGTAATGCTAGTAGACGTTTCTGCACTTGATCTTACAGGTAAAGTAGCTGAACACGTTCTGGACGAAGTTGGAATTACGGTTAACAAAAATACAATTCCTTATGAAACACAAAGTCCATTCATCACTTCTGGCGTTCGTCTTGGAACACCAGCGGTAACTTCTCGTGGATTCAAAGAAGAGGAAATGAAGGAAATTGCAGCAATCATTGCAAAACTACTGAAAAACCACGAAGACGCAGAAGTAATCCAAGAGGCAAAAGACCGCGTTGCAGCTCTAACAAATAAATATCCATTGTACAATTAATACAATAAATTGAAAGTAAGCTACTTTTTTTTCATAGAAAGGTAGCTTACTTTTTTTATGGTACATGCGCTTTCAGGAGACATGGGTTCCGCTCAATTTTTGCCAATAAGTGGTTTAACGGGACAAACTTCACTGTAAACACGACAAACCGGACAAGCAGATCCATTCCGGCACCCTGCAACTCCAAATCTCTAGCCGTATTTTGGATGGAATAAGACCATTTTGGAGAAGCTACATAAATAGTAAGATTTACAGAGGCGAAGATACTAATTTAGCGAGTAACTTTCCGACGCTAGAGGAGAAATCATAGAGGCCATTTAATCGAGCTATATTTTGGAACCACGGTCAAGAAATACTTTTTTACAAACTAATGACGCCAGTGTGAATAGACGCAATATTAAGATATGCTATTAGTAGTATGTTACCTGCGTTTTTTGTTATAATTAATAGAATTTTAAATAAAACCGCGAAGGAGACAAAAATATGCCAAAAGTATTTGTATTTGATCACCCCCTTATTCAACACAAACTAACATATATCCGCAATATCGAAACGGGAACGAAAGAATTCCGCGAACTTGTTGATGAAGTTGCTACACTAATGGCTTTCGAAATCACACGTGATTTACCGTTAGAGGAAACAGAAGTAAGAACTCCAGTACAAACAACGAAATCAAAAGTATTAGCAGGAAAGAAAATAGGAATCGTGCCTATTTTACGTGCAGGAATTGGGATGGTTGACGGAATCTTGAAATTAATCCCAGCGGCAAAAGTGGGACATGTCGGCCTTTACAGAGACCCAGAAACATTACAACCAGTGGAGTATTATGTAAAACTTCCAGCAGATGTGGCAGAACGTGATTTCATTTTAGTGGATCCGATGCTTGCAACAGGTGGTTCTGCAATTGAGGCAGTTAATTCTCTTAAAACCCGCGGTGCAACGAGCATTAAGTTTATGTGTTTAATTGCAGCTCCAGAAGGTGTAGAAGCATTACAAAAAGCCCATCCAGATGTAGATATTTACATAGCTGCACTTGATGAAAAATTAAATGACCATGGTTACATCGTACCAGGTTTAGGTGATGCTGGAGACCGTCTGTTCGGAACAAAATAAAAACTCTACCCTATTTAAGTGAAAAGCTAGTAATGAAAGTAGCTTGGCCATAAAAATGGTCTGCTGACAAGCAAGTAGTTTCCACATTTCTTTTAAATTTGTCAAACCGATGTCAAATAAGAAGTATTTGTGAAGTTTTTCACTCTTACCAATTGACATCAAATTGCCCCTATTGTATGCTTACAAAGGATGTCAATGATAGGGGTTTCATGCGCGAAACACCTTGTCACATCTACTTTCTACTAGATTCACAGTTTTTACTTAATGCAGGAAAACATGAGGATTCTATTTATGCGTCACACAAGACGTCCGTTACAAGGGATAGCATTATATTCAGCGATTCTCTCACAGCTTGTAGGTTCTATATTAATAGGAATATTCACAGGAATGTGGATAGACAAAACATATGGAACCACTCCAATTTTTTTAATAATTTGCTTACTACTAGGTCTTATGTCTGGTGTGTTAGCGCTTATTACTACCATTCGAAAATATAATTCAGGAGACTAATGAACAATGCTAGAAATGCAACGTATTTTTACGAAGCAGAAGAAATACATATTTTTTTTGCTCGCAGTATGTGCGGTAGGTTGGGGATTCACCCCATATTCGACAATTTTTGCAGGCTTAGCACTAGGTTCGTTGTTTGGTTTGTATAATTTCTGGATTCTAACTCGTAGAATGGAGAAATTTGATCGAGTGTTATCTGGTGAAAAAGGACGAGCAGGTTTAGGAACAGTATTCCGCTTTGGATCTGGTATTGCAGCTGTTGCAATTGCACTTGCCCTTCCACAATATATTCATCTTATTAGCACGGTAATTGGTTTAATGATTCCCTATGTTCTGCTTTTAGTAGAACGAGTTATGTTTCATTCAAAAAATCAGTAATGAGTATGTGAAAGAGAGGTGAACAAATCGTGGAACATGCAAATCCCACATTTAAGTTTCTAGGGATGTACGGTAACTGGTCCAACATTTTAATGCTTGCTGTTACTACACTCATCGTATTTTTGATCGCTTACATAGCGACAAGAAACTTGAAACTTAAGCCAACTGGTATGCAAAATTTCATGGAGTGGATTATGGACTTCGTGAAAGGCATTATTAAAAGTAACTTCGATTGGCAAACTGGTGGACGATTCCATATTCTTGGTATTACATTAATCATGTTTATCGCTGTAGCGAACGTACTAGGACTTCCGTTTTCTATTTCGTATGATGGAGTACTTTGGTGGAAATCTCCAACAGCAGATCCAACAGTAACAATGACACTAGCAGTAATGATTCTTCTATTAACGCACTATTATGGTATAAAAATGAAGGGCTTGTCGGAATATGGGAAAGACTTCTTAAAGCCACTACCATTCCTATTACCTTTAAAAATTATTGAAGAATTTGCAAACACGTTGACACTCGGTCTTCGTCTTTACGGTAACATCTATGCAGGAGAAGTTCTATTAGGACTACTTGCAGGCTTAGCAACAGGTTATGGCTTTTTCGGCTTTGTTGGTGCAATTATCCCAGCAATGGCATGGCAAGGTTTCTCTCTATTCATAGGCGGAATCCAAGCGTTCATTTTCGTTATGTTAACAATGGTGTATATGTCGCACAAAGTGTCGGCAGACCATTAATATAATTGCTTGATTTTTAAGCAAAATAAAACAAAACAACATTCCAAGGAGGAAATTAAACAATGGTAGGTTCAGTTGGTCTTTTAGCAGCAGCTATAGCAATCGGTTTAGGTGCACTTGGTGCAGGTATTGGTAACGGTCTAATCGTTTCAAAAACAGTAGAAGGTATCGCTCGTCAACCAGAAGCTCGTGGAGCTCTACAAACAGTTATGTTCATCGGGGTAGCATTAGTTGAGGCGATTCCAATCATCGCTGCAGTTATCGCGTTCATCGTATTAAACCAATAGTATAAATATAGACAAGTCTATAATGGCGGAAACTAATCCGCCATTCTCTTTATGAATTAGAAAACAATAATAAATTATTTACATGATAAAAGCAAGATTTTAAAAGCAAGATCTCTTAATAGCGTTTGAAAGGAGTGAAACAATCGTGTCTTTTGATTACCTAGTCCTTGGTGCTAGTGGCCATGACGGATTAAACATTTGGGATATCATCGCTACACTATTCTTCTTCTTATTACTTATGGCTCTTTTGAAGAAAGTAGCATGGGGTCCACTTATGGGAATTATGACTCAACGTGAAGAGTTGATCGCAAGTGAAATCGAAGCAGCTGAAAATAGTCGCCAAGAATCACAGCGTTTACTTGAAGAACAACGTGACTTACTAAAAGAAGCGCGTACAGAAGCATTAGCGATTGTTGAAAATGCGAAGAAGCAAGGAGAAGCATCTCGTGAAGATATTATCACGACTGCTCGTACCGAAGCTGTGCGTTTGAAAGAATCAGCTGTTCGTGAAATCGAGACAGAAAAAGAAAGAGCGATTGCAGCAGTACGACAAGAAGTAGTTTCACTTTCTGTACTTGCAGCGTCGAAAGTTCTTGAAAAAGAAGTTTCGGAAGAAGATAATCGTGCGCTAATCGAGGCAACGATTGCGAAGGCAGGGGAAGCTAATTGAGTAATTCAACTGCAGCAAAACGATACGCAATCGCATTATTCGAGCTAGCACAACAAAAAAACGAAATTCCATCTGTTGAAAATGATTTACGTGAACTTAAGCTTGTTTGGAATGGCAACAAAGAAGTGAAGACATTATTCACTTCACCGAAGCTATCACTAGATAAGAAAAAATCGTTAATCCGTGAGATTTTCAAAGATGCTAATCCGATTGTGATTAATACACTTTTAGTATTGATCGATAAGAAAAGATTAGGTGAAGTATCAGATATTATTACTGAATTTATGGCGCTTTCGAACGATGCACAAGGCATTGCGGACGCAAAAGTATATACGACTCGCGAGTTATCAGAACAAGAACGTGCAAACGTTTCAGCTGTATTTGCGAAAAATGTCGGAAAACAATCTTTACGTATTCAAAACATTGTAGATCCATCCATTATTGGTGGAATGCGTGTTCAAATCGGAAACCGCATTTACGACAGCAGTCTTAGCACGAAGCTAGATCGTTTAAAACGTAATTTGATCGGTTAATATTATGAATTTTGAGAGGTGACATACATGAGCATCAAAGCTGAAGAAATCAGTGTCTTGATTAAACAGCAGATTGAGAATTATGAATCTGAGATGAAAGTTAGCGATGTTGGTACAGTTATCAAAATTGGTGACGGTATTGCCCTTGCTCATGGCCTCGACAACGTCATGGCTGGAGAACTTTTAGAATTCTCAACTGGTGTTTTAGGTATGGCACAAAACTTGGAAGCGAACAACGTTGGTATCGTTATCCTTGGACCATACACTGACATCAAAGAAGGCGATGAAGTACGTCGAACTGGCCGTATTATGGAAGTTCCTGTAGGGAAAGAATTGATTGGTCGCGTAGTAAACCCACTTGGCCAACCAGTCGATGGACTAGGTCCTATCGCAACTACAAAAACTCGTCCAATCGAAAGTCCTGCACAAGGGGTTATGGCACGTAAATCTGTTCATGAACCACTTCAAACAGGTATTAAAGCGATTGACGCACTTGTTCCTATCGGTCGTGGTCAACGTGAGTTAATCATCGGTGACCGTCAAACAGGTAAAACAACTGTAGCAATTGATACAATCCTTAACCAAGCAGACCAAAACATGATCTGTGTTTACGTTGCAATCGGTCAAAAAGAATCGACTGTACGTAATGTAGTTGAAACACTTCGTAAAAAAGGTGCGTTAGACTATACAATCGTTGTTACTGCATCAGCATCACAACCAGCTCCATTATTATACTTAGCTCCTTATGCGGGTGTAACTATGGCAGAAGAATTTATGTTCGAAGGCAAGCACGTGTTAATCGTTTATGATGATTTATCTAAACAAGCTGCTGCTTACCGTGAACTTTCATTACTTCTTCGTCGTCCTCCAGGTCGTGAAGCATATCCAGGGGATGTATTCTACTTACACAGCCGTTTACTAGAGCGCGCTGCGAAGTTAAATGAAACACTTGGTGCAGGTTCAATCACTGCATTACCGTTCGTTGAAACGCAAGCTGGGGATATCTCTGCTTATATTCCAACAAACGTAATCTCAATTACAGATGGTCAAATCTTCTTACAATCTGACCTATTCTTCTCGGGTGTACGTCCAGCGATCAATGCTGGTTTATCCGTATCTCGTGTAGGTGGTTCAGCTCAAATTAAGGCAATGAAAAAAGTTGCGGGTACACTACGTCTAGACTTAGCTGCATACCGTGAACTAGAAGCATTCTCTCAATTTGGATCAGATCTTGACGCTGCAACTCAAGCAAAACTTAACCGTGGTATGCGTACAGTAGAAGTATTAAAACAAGACTTGAATAACCCAATCAAAGTGGAAAAACAAGTTATGATTTTATACGCTCTAACTCGTGGCCATTTAGATGATATTCCAGTAAAAGATGTTACTCGTTTCGAGACAGAACTTAATAGCTGGTTAGATTCAAACCACACAAACGTTTTAGATCATATTCGTACGACTAAAGACCTTCCTTCAGATGAAGATATGTCAAATGCAATCAATGCATTTAAAAAGACTTTCGCTAAATCTGAGTAATTCTAAAGTCTAAGTGAAAAAAAACGATAAGGTGGTGAAATACCAGTGGCATCATTACGCGATATTAAAGGTAAAATTACGTCAACAAAGAAAACAAGTCAAATTACGAAAGCTATGCAAATGGTTTCAGCTTCTAAATTGAATCGTGCAGAGGAAAATGCGAAAGCATACGTTCCTTACATGACGAAAATTCAAGAAGTAGTAGGTGCAATTGCAACAGGAACAAGCGATGGAGCGCATCCAATGCTAACTTCTCGTCCTGTGAAAAAGACTGCATATCTTGTTATAACGGCGGATCGTGGCTTAGCAGGTGCGTATAATAGTAATATTATTCGTGCAGCAGCAAATAGCATAGCGGAGCGACATTCTTCGAAGGATGAGTATGTTATCTTTGCAATTGGTCGTATGGGACGTGACTTCTTCGTGAAACGTGGTTCGAATGTAATCGGAGATGTAATAGGTTTACCAGACCAACCTGCTTTTTCTGATATTAAAGAAATAGCGCGCAGAGCTGTTGGTATGTTCACGGATGGTACATATGATGAACTTTATATGTACTATAACCACTTTGTCAGTGCCATCTCTAGTGAAGTTACAGAGAAAAAGGTACTGCCACTTACGGATCTTGCAGTAGAAACAGGCACAACTGCTTCTTATGAATTCGATCCTTCAGCTGAAGCGATTCTAGAAGTGTTACTTCCACAATATGCGGAAAGCCTAATTTTTGGTGCATTACTCGATGGTAAAGCAAGTGAACATGCTATGCGTATGTCCGCGATGAAGTCTGCAACAGACAACGCAACTGACTTAATTGGTAACTTAACATTAGTTTATAACCGAGCACGACAAGCAGCAATTACGCAAGAAATTACGGAAATTGTCGGCGGTGCAGCGGCTCTTGAATAGTCTATGAAAGAAAGTAAGACAGGAGGGAACAGTAGTGAACAAAGGACAAGTACTACAAGTAATGGGTCCAGTTGTTGACGTTAAGTTTGACAACGGACAATTACCAGCTATTTATAACGCTTTAACTGTAGCGATTGAACGTCCAAACGAAGCGCCTACTACGTTAACGCTAGAAGTAGCTTTACACTTAGGAGATGACGCTGTTCGTACTATTGCAATGGCATCAACTGATGGTCTTAAGCGCGGTACGGAAGTAATTGATGCTGGTGCAGCGATTTCTGTTCCTGTTGGTGACGTAACACTAGGACGTGTATTCAACGTATTAGGTGAAGTTATCGACTTAGGAGAAGAAATTTCAGTGAATGATCGTCGTGATCCAATTCACCGTTCAGCTCCAACATTTGAAAATCTTTCAACAGAAGTTGAAATTCTTGAAACAGGTATTAAAGTAGTAGACCTTCTTGCTCCATATATTAAAGGTGGTAAAATTGGTCTATTCGGTGGTGCCGGTGTAGGGAAAACAGTTCTTATCCAAGAACTTATCAATAACATCGCCCAAGAACACGGTGGTATTTCGGTATTCGCTGGTGTTGGTGAGCGTACACGTGAAGGAAACGACTTATTCCATGAGATGAGCGATTCTGGCGTTATTAAGAAAACAGCAATGGTATTCGGTCAAATGAACGAGCCACCTGGAGCACGTATGCGTGTTGCATTAACTGGTCTTACAATGGCTGAATATTTCCGTGATGAACAAGGTGCAGACGTACTATTATTCATCGACAACATTTTCCGTTTTACACAAGCTGGTTCGGAAGTATCCGCACTATTAGGTCGTATGCCTTCTGCTGCTGGTTACCAACCAACACTTGCAACGGAAATGGGTCAATTACAAGAGCGTATCACGTCTACTAATACTGGTTCGGTTACATCTATCCAAGCGATCTATGTACCAGCCGATGACTATACGGATCCAGCTCCAGCAACAACATTTGCTCACTTAGATGCAACAACAAACCTAGAGCGTAAATTATCTGAGATGGGTATCTACCCAGCTGTGGATCCTTTAGCTTCTTCTTCTCGTGCGCTTTCACCAGAAATCGTAGGGCAAGAGCATTATGAAGTAGCACGCCAAGTGCAATATACTTTACAACGCTACAGAGAGCTACAAGATATCATTGCAATCTTAGGTATGGATGAATTAGGGGACGATGACAAATTAACGGTTAACCGTGCGCGTCGTATTCAGTTCTACCTATCTCAAAACTTCCACGTTGCGGAACAATTTACTGGTCAAAAAGGTTCATACGTTCCAGTTAAAGAAACAGTTCAAGGATTTAAACAAATTCTTGAAGGACAATATGATCACCTTCCAGAGGATGCTTTCCGTCTAGTTGGACGTATTGAAGAAGTAGTTGAAAAAGCGAAAAGCATGGGCGTAGAAGTATAATAAATCGGACCAGGAGGTAAAAATATGAAGACACTTACAGTCAATATTGTCACTCCCGACGGCCCGGTATACGATTCTCAAGTCGACATGATCATCGCTAAAACAGCATCCGGTGAAATCGGTATTTTACCTGGACATATTCCAACAGTTGCGCCACTTGTTATAGGTGCCGTTAAACTGAAAAAAGATGGGAAATCCGAGTACGTAGCAGTAAACGGCGGATTTGTTGAAGTTCGTCCTGAAAAGGTTTCGATTCTAACACAATCAGCTGAAGTTGCTTCCAATATCGATGTAGCTCGTGCTAAAGAATCGATGAAACGTGCAGAACAACGTCTTCAAGGAAAAGCAGATGCAACAGATTTTAATCGTGCAGAACTTTCATTGAAACGTGCGATGAATCGTATCAACGTTTATGAGGGTAACATTTAACTATATTTTGTATTATGGAACGGGCAGATAAAGTTCTGCCCGTTTTTTCTTGAATACATAGTTTGTGATGTTATAATACTAATCTAGTGTTTTATTCGTAACTAACTAGTAAGTGAAGGAAAACAAAATGGAGGACGATGAAAAATGAGTTTATTAAATAGCGAACAAGCAGTACTTGCGATTTTAGCAAATATTTTTTTTATCGGAATTTCTTTTTATGCATTACAGGCACTTATGCTGGACAGAATAATTAAAAAGAATCATGTGTTTCAAGCACAGCTTTTATTCATTTTGGCTAGCATTACAATAGGCTCAACTGTCGCAAATTTTTTCTTGAACCTTACTGCATGGTCAGATCAATTACAATTTTTATTTAATTAAAAAAACAGATCCTATATGCTCATGCAAATATTGGACAAGTTTGTATGAGCATGTAGAATCTGCTCGTATTTCCTGGGAAATAGTTTGTCGAATAGGTTTTAGTCAAAGCTTTAGAGGGTACTAAAAATTATCTACACGAAAAGCCTGGGTATTACGTATAATAGAACAAGAAAATATACTGAATTAGACATTGAAAATAGTGTTTTTGATGCTTGTATATAGTCGAATTACGTTGTATGATGAATATTGTTTTGAATACCTAAATATGACATCATACATATTTCTTTTATATAAAGCAAATGAGGATAAGAACGCGGAGGGAACGAAGTGGATAAAATCATTGTTAAAGGTGGCCAAACGTTAAACGGGAAAGTTAGAGTAGAAGGTGCAAAAAATGCAGTTCTACCAGTACTTGCTGCGGCATTGCTCGCTACAAACGGAAAAAACGTTATTAAAGATGTGCCTACACTTGCAGATGTTTTGACAATAAACGAGGTTTTAAAAAGTTTAAATACAGAAGTAGTATATAATCCGGAGAAGAATGAAGTGATTATTGATTCACAAAATAGACTTTCGAGTGAAGCTCAATTTGAGTATGTGCGCAAAATGCGTGCATCTATTCTTGTAATGGGTCCTATTTTGGCGCGCAATGGTTTTGCTCGTGTTGCGCTACCTGGAGGCTGTGCGATTGGATCACGTCCAATTGATCAGCATTTAAAAGGATTTGAAGCAATGGGTGCTGAAATTTCTTTTGGTAATGGCTTTGTTGAAGCAAAAACAAATGGTCGTTTACAAGGTGCTAAAATTTATCTAGATGTACCAAGCGTCGGTGCAACAGAAAATATTATGACAGCAGCAGCTCTTGCAAAAGGCACTACTGTTATCGAAAATGCTGCAAAAGAACCGGAAATTGTCGATTTAGCTAACTTCATCAACGAAATGGGAGGTAAAGTCAAAGGTGCTGGTACAGATACAATTCGTATCGAAGGAGTAAATGAACTTCACGGCACAGAACACCATATCATCCCAGATCGTATAGAAGCAGGTACTTTTATGGTAGCAGCAGCTATTACAAAAGGTGATGTAATTATCGAAAATGCCGTACCTGAGCATATGACTGCTCTAATTTCGAAAATGCAAGAAATGGGTGTTGAAATCACAGAAGAGGAACAGGGACTTCGTGTGAAAGCTAGTGGCGATTTAAAATCTGTTGATATTAAAACAATGCCGCATCCTGGTTTCCCAACTGATATGCAATCACAAATGATGGCATTAATGATGACTGCACACGGAACTGGTATTATTACAGAAACGGTTTTTGAAAATCGTTTTATGCACGTAGAAGAATTCCGCCGCATGAATGGCAACATGAAAATTGAAGGACGTTCCGTTATCATGGAATCTCCATCTAATCTTCAAGGTGCAGAAGTCGGTGCAACAGACTTACGTGCAGCAGCAGCATTAATCATCGCAGGCTTAGTTGCCAATGGTATCACACGTGTAACAGAACTATATCATTTAGATCGTGGTTATGTGGACTTCGACAAGAAGCTTGCAGCACTTGGTGCAGACATCGAACGTATTGGAACAGAGAACCCTGAAAAAGCAATACAATTTGTGTAATATTATATGTAGAGCATTATTCATGTATTCGTGAATAGTGCTTTTTTTGTGTTTGATTGCTTTTGATTGGGAACTGGTTGCGTTCGCTAGGGGATTGGTTGCTTTCGGTTGCATACTAGTTGCTTTGAGGCGGATACAAGTTGCTGTCACAGTAAGTTTGGTTGCCCTTTGCCAAATATTAGAAGACGAGCCTCTTTTTCCGAACGCCTAGCTACTAATGTACTTGTTATTTTTAGTTGGTTGCTCTGATCGAAGAATTGGTTTCTTTGACCAGAGCTTTGATTGCTCTCGGCTGCATACTAGTTGCTTTGAGACGGATACTGGTTGCTGCCACAGTCAGTTTGATTGCCCTTTGCCATATATTAGACGACGAGCCACTTTTTCTGAATGTCCAGCTACTAAGTACTTATTATTTTTAGTTGGTTGCTCTAGTCGAAGAATTGGTTGCTTTGATTGGAGCTTTGATTGCTTTCGGCTGCATACTAGTTGCTTTGAGGTGGATACTGGTTGCTGTCACAGTCAGATTGGTTGCCCTTTGCCACTTATTAGAAGATAAGCTACTTGATTTTCCTACTGGGCCACATTATTTATCAAAATTCATCGTATATTTTCTGCTTCGGGACTGTCCTGTTTTGATTAGCATGGGATTGTTTAAAATTTTTGTTGCCTCATACTTATTGTTCAGCTGTAAATATTGTTGGCATTCCCGATTAGATATTGTGCTTTTATAGATGAGAAAATAATCTTTTAGTGCGGATTCGTGTGCATAACGATGAGAGGATTTGCATTTTGGGCAATACCAATTTCTAATTACTTTTTTCATTCCAATCAATCCACAATGCAAACATTCAACTCCTTTTCGAAGTGAGCTGGGATTTATATCAAAATGATTGGTTAAGGGAAATGGATGAAAATCGATATTTTCTTTTAGAAGTAAATACTTTAAGTTTTCTAGCTGTGCGGGAGATAGAATGCAAGGACTAGCTTTGAGTTTCCGTATATAAGGTTTGATTCCTCTTCGGAATAATATCGTTTTATTTCGTGGAGGGTCTTTAATAATGCTAGAAGAAAAGGGGAAAACGACGGCGCTAAAGACAGGTAATGAAATATGATTTGCTTGAAAGAGTCGTTTCAATTGGATTTCGTATTCTTCTAATTGAAGAAATGGATTGTCAAAAGCATGTGTTTCCTTTGTTGCAAGTGTTCTAATCATTTGTTGATCTGTAAATGTAATTTCTCCTTTAATATTTTTTACTTCTAAAATTATCGCATAGTATTGGGTAATAATTAGTATATCCATTTGAAAAAGAGTTTCGGAATCCAACAATACATCATGGAAAATGTAGAAATTATACGGTAAATCTAGCTGCTCTATCACTTTCATCACAGCTTCCTCTCCAATATTACCAGCAGCTATTTGATAGTATTCCTCCTGAATCTTAGAAAATTTTAAATGGTTTTTAGGAGTTCTTTTATATAGAGCCTGCAAAGCTTCTGCATATAGCGAAGCCGAATAGTTTTTGGCTATCATCATATCACCTCGCAAATAGCTTAGCATAATCTATGGGAAAATTAGAAACTGCAGTAACAGCGTTTTGGCATTGTTTTTTACAAGGGAATGAAGTAGAAATTGCATTCCGAATGGAAACAAGCATCAAAAAATCAATTTTGCCATAAATTTTTTTATATTGGTTGTTTTCGTCATTTAAATAGTCGCCCTTCGCCGATATTTGTTAATAATTCAGTTCGACCTTCACTGTACGCGAAAAAATCCACTCATGAGAACTCCCTCCTTAGCATATAGTTGTCCCATGAAACAAAATATCCTACTACTAATCCTATGCATCGGTCTTTTGTTATTACCCTTTTTATTAATCAAAGAAAAGCATGACGCTAAACCTGCACCAGTAGTCGATAAAGTATTAGAAGTAGACTGCCCAATACTAATAGAAGTGGAAGGGGTCAAGGAGAAAATTCCTCTTGAAACATACGTACTAGGTGTCGTGGCTGCAGAAATGCCTGTTTCCTTCCATGAAGAAGCGTTAAAGGCGCAATCTATCGCGGCAAGGACGTATGTGCTAAGAGAAACAAACTATGGGGAAAAGTCGATCGACAAAACAGTGCAAAAACAAGTATACGCAACAATTGAAGACCGCAAGAAGAAATGGGGGGCCTCCTTCGAAGCATATGAGGACAAGCTTCAAAAGGTTATCGCAGCAACAGAAGGAGAAATTATTGTTTACCAAGATCAATTGATCACTGCTATGTTCTTTTCTTCTAGTAACGGCCAAACAGAAAGCGCGGAAAATTACAGTGGATATGCAATTCCTTATTTAGTCTCCGTACAAAGCGAGGCGGAAGAACAATATGCACCGAATGTAAAGAAGCAATTTGAGTTCACCCAAAGAGAGTGGGCAAAGGCTTTTGGTATAAAGTGGTCTTCTAACATAGCAACTAGTTTTCAAGTTACAAAGACAGATACAAATCGCGTGGAGTCGATTCAAATGAACGGCAAGACATGGACTGGTAGAGAAGTTAGAGCTCTACTTGGACTACCTTCCACTGATTTCACAGTAACTTTTCAGAATGATAAAGTGGTAGTAAACACTGTGGGATATGGGCATGGGGTAGGGATGAGCCAGTACGGGGCCGAGGTGCTTGCGAACAATAACGTAAGTGCTCACGACATTTTATTGCACTATTATAAAGGAACAGAAATAAAAAGTTTTTCAGCATGTTTAAAATCTCCTTGATTTGCCAACAATGCAATTGAGGTGATGAAAATGAGAGAAGAACAATCAAACAAGACTTCTCAGAAGAAGAAAAACAATCCGAAAAAGCCATGGTTTTGGCCACTAGTGTATACTGGTTTTTCGGTAGCATTCGTAGGAATGATTTGGGGGTACAATGTCTATGTGAGCAATGATTCAGCAGAGGATGCTGAATGGAGCAAAACTGGTGAAGAACCTGATAAAGTAGCAATTGAAACAAATGCTCAAACAGAAACGCTGAAATATCCATTTGAAGAAGCACTGTTTGACAAAGTGGAAGTTGTACAACATTATTACGACATGGAAGCTGATGAAACGACTCGTGAAAAATCACTACTCGTATTCAATCAAACTTACAGAACAAGCACAGGTGTCTCCCTATCTATGAATAGCGAACCTTTCGAAGTAGTAGCTGCTATGAGTGGAAAAGTAGAAGAGGTAAATTTAGATCCATTTGTAGGAGATGAAATTGTCTTATCACATGCAAATGGTATGCAAACAAAATATCGCTCAGTCACTGGCATTCTAGTAAAAGTTGGAGACGAAGTAGAACAAGGGCAACCTCTTGCATCTACATCAGAGAATGAATGGAATCCAACAGCAGGTAACCACTTGCAATTTGAAGTACTTGAAAACGGCGTACTTGTTAATCCGGAATCATTACTAGCTTTTTAATTCATAATACCTTATACGTATGCATAAAGTGATGAAAAGTGTTCCTTTACTAACGAAAGGAAGAGTTGGTGCACGAAACGATTCGTCATAGATGTATACGTTTAGGTGAAATGGTCATTGAAACGAAAAAAACTGTCCGTGCCATCGCGAGCACAACCGGTCATTCCAAAAGTACTGTTCATAAGGACTTAACGGAAAGACTTCATTTAGTAGATCCGCAGCTAGCAAAAGAAGTGAAAGAAATTCTTGCGTATCATAAATCGGTCAGGCATTTGCGAGGTGGAGAAGCTACGAAAAGAAAATGGAAGTCAAAAAAGGAAGATAGAAAAGGTCGTGATTTGTAAAATCACGGCTTTTTCTTATGGAGTGAGCAGAGAGAAAACCTAGATTGGTTGCTTTCGCTCGCAAACTAGTTGCTCTACCATAGGATTTGGTTGCCATTAGCCATTTATTTCCAATAAATCAACAGAAATTCTGAGTTTGCTGAGATTTCTCGTTGTAGCCAAGAGTTTCTGTTAATTGGTTGCTCTACCATAGGATTTGGTTGCTTTCACAGAGATCTAGTTGCTTCCAGGATCCAATAGGTTGCTCTCCGCCCGATTTGGTTGCCCTTAACCATTTATTTCAAATAAATCAATAGAAATCCTGAGTTTGCTGTGATCTCTCGTTGTAGCCCAGAGCTTCAGTTGATTTGGTTGCTTTCACTCGCAAACTAGTTGCTCTACCATAGGATTTGGTTGCTCTCGCAGAGATTTAGTTGCTTTCAGGATCCAATTGGTTGCTCTTCGCCCGATTTGGTTGCCCTTATCCATTTATTTCAAATAAATCAACAGAAATCCTGAGTTTGCTGAGATTTCTCGTTGTAGCCAAGAGTTTCAGTTGATTTGGTTGCTTTCACAGAGATCTAGTTGCTTTCAGGACCTAATTGGTTGCTCTCCGCCCGATTTGGTTGACCTTATCCATTCATTTCCAATCAAGCACCGACGTTCTTCCCAGTTATATCATCTACCACTCCTCAATTAATTACCCTCCTCCGTAAATTTATTTCCCCCAGTCATTCCCCACAAATTCTACCTAATACGTTTCTAAAAAAAGTGTAATTCTGACAAAACTATGATAAAATAATAAGTTAGAGACGTATGGAAATATACATATAAAAGGTTCTGACAGGGAAGGAGAAACACTGTTAATGTTTGCGAAGGATATTGGAATAGATTTAGGTACTGCGAACGTACTAATTCATGTAAAAGGAAAAGGGATTGTATTAAACGAACCTTCCGTTGTAGCCATAGATAGAAATACTAAAAAAGTGCTTGCAGTAGGCGAAGAAGCTCGTCAAATGGTTGGGAGAACTCCAGGTAACATCGTAGCGATTAGACCCCTTAAAGACGGTGTAATTGCCGATTTTGATATAACCGAAGCCATGCTCAAGTATTTCATCAATAGTTTGAATGTAAAAGGATTTTTGTCCAAACCACGCATTTTAATTTGTTGTCCAACAAACATTACAAGTGTCGAACAAAAAGCAATCCGTGAAGCTGCAGAGAAATCTGGCGGTAAAAAGATATACTTAGAAGAAGAACCAAAAGTGGCGGCGATCGGTGCCGGCATGGATATATTCCAACCGAGCGGAAATATGGTTGTGGATATAGGAGGCGGTACAACTGACGTTGCGGTGCTATCAATGGGCGATATTGTAACTTCCGAATCCATTAAAATTGCTGGGGATGTTTTTGATAACGATATTCTTCAATATATTAAAAAAGAATATAAACTTTTAATCGGGGAACGTACAGCAGAAGATATTAAAATGACGATTGGTACAGTTTTCCCAGATAGCCGTAAGGAAGAAATGGATATTCGCGGGCGCGACATGGTAACAGGACTTCCGCGAACGATAACGATCCATTCAGAAGAAATAGAAAAAGCATTACGAGAATCAGTTTCTGTTATTGTACAAGCTGCCAAAAATGTGCTTGAAAAAACGCCACCTGAATTATCCGCTGATATTATTGACCGCGGTGTCATTATAACTGGCGGGGGAGCTTTGCTTCATGGTATGGACCACCTACTCATGGAAGAACTGAAAGTACCAGTATTTATTGCAGAAGCACCAATGGATTGTGTCGCAATTGGAACCGGAATTATGTTAGATAATATCGATAAAATAACTAGACGCTAGTTAGAAAAGTGGAAGCGCCTATCTCTGCCACGACTGGCAAATGGGGACGTGGTAGGTCTGCAAAGTACGCCACATCCTGTGGCAAAGCAGACATAACCCGCATCGTGCGGGCCAAGGAGGCAGCTCTTCAGCCACCACAGCTTTTTCACATTTGACCCCGAGGGGCAACGTTCTTCTGCGACGAGCTGTGCGCAGGAGCAAGGCGCTGCAACTAGACATTAGAATTAAACAAATTAGAGTGGAGGCTTTCTCATGTTTCGTGGATTTCATACAGTTGCATCGGGAATGATTGCGCAACAACGTAGAACAGAGTTGCTGACTAATAATATGGCAAATGCCAATACACCAGGATATAAAGCAGATCAAACGACGATTCGTTCTTTTCCGGAAATGCTGATGTCTAGGCTTGGGCCAACTAAAATACCAACGGAAAATGCTATACATGGAAAGTATGCAGCAGAAATTGGTGGACTTGGAACAGGTGTATATATGCAAGAAACAATTGCACTCTTAACACAAGGTCAATTGCAACAAACCGAGTTAAATACGGATATTGCCTTGATTGATGGAGCACTTCCGGTAGACGAGGAAACTGGTCAAACTGGTGCAGTATTTTATCGTTTGCAACATCCTGAAGAAGGAGAAGCCTACACTCGAAATGGTAATTTTACGCTAGATGCGGCAGGCTTTTTAACGAATGCACAAGGACTATAT
This sequence comes from Psychrobacillus sp. NPDC093180, assembly GCF_044754065.1. Classification (NCBI taxonomy): domain Bacteria; kingdom Bacillati; phylum Bacillota; class Bacilli; order Caryophanales; family Bacillaceae; genus Psychrobacillus; species Psychrobacillus sp. NPDC093180. The sequence goes on from NZ_JBIVOJ010000003.1 coordinate 301,883, forward strand.
GTGCTGGATAATAACGGGGAGCGGATTCAACTGCAAAATGATGATTTTCGATTAGCCGAGGATGGGCAGATTTTTGTAAATGATGCTTCCGTTGCACAAATCGGTGTTTCATTTGCAGCGCAGCCAGATACGTTAATAAAACAAGATAATGGTCTATTCCAAACGGCAGACGGCGCAAACCTACCATCTGCTTATGATACAGCGAACGTGAGCTTCTCTATGCAGCAAGGGTATATTGAACGTTCAAACGTCGATGCACAAAAAACAATGACGGAACTTTTAACCGCATACCGTGCATTTGAAGCAAATCAAAAAGTACTGCAAGCATACGACCAAAGCATGCAAAAAGCAGTGAACGAAGTTGGAAGAGTAAACTAATGAAGGAAGGAGGTCCACTTACATGTTACGTACAATGATTACTGCAACTAACACGATGTCTCAGCTACAAAGCCAACTAGATATTATTGGAAATAACCTTTCCAACTCAGGTACCCATGGCTACAAAACAAAAGATGTAAAATTTCAAGAGCTTCTTTACCAGCAATACAATAACGACAAGTTAGATACAGCTGAAAGACAATCGCCTTTAGGAATTCGTTATGGAGTAGGAGCTTCTCTTGCTCAAGCACAGATGAATTGGAAACAAGGAAGCTTGCAATCTACTGGTAGAGATCTAGATTTTGCTTTTCAAGAACCGAAACAATACTTTAATGTGCTAATGCCAGATGGCGAAAATGGACAACAAACGGTATACACACGCCAAGGCGCATTTTATGTATCACCACTTGAAAATGGTCAATTAATGCTCGTTAATGGCGATGGCTATCCAGTAGCAGATAGTGCCGGACAAGCAATTACAATTCCAGAAAACGTTTCAAGCTTTTCGGTCAATGAAACAGGAATCCTTAAAGCAACCTACCCAGATGGTACAACAGTTCAGCGTGAACTAGCCGTATCTGTATTGCAAAAACCACAGTTAATGGAACAAATCTCTTCGACATATATTGGGATGCCTACTAATTTTGATGAACTCGGTGTAAATGCAGAGGACGTAATGACGGATCTCCAAGGTGCTGAGCGAAGCGAAATTGCATTAACAAACCAAGTACTTGAAATGTCAAATGTGGATATATCAAAGGAAATGACCGATTTAATGACGGCGCAACGATCGTATCAATTCAATGCGCGTTCCATTACAATAGCAGACCAAATGATGGGTCTCATCAATGGAATAAGATAATCATTTCCGTAAGGAGTTAAACTAATGACAGAAGAAGTAAAAATCTCTGGCAGACGACAGCGACGATTAGAGAAAGAACAAGATCAAACAGCAGAACCTAAAAAAACATATTGGGTACAAATTCGTATGTTTCCTATTTGGCTGCGTATACTACTATGCATCATACTTTTTGCAGCAGCAGCCGCTGCTGGATTAATGGTAGGATACGGTGTTTTAGGTGACGGCAAGCCAACAGATGCACTAAAATGGGAAACATACCAACATATTTTAGATATAAAAGATGGGAAATAGGAGGACGTTTCTATGTTAACAACTGAGCAAGTACAAGCACTTTTACCTCATCGTTATCCATTTTTAATGATAGATCGTATTTTGGAATTAGAAGAAGGAAAACGAGCAGTAGGATTGAAAAATGTAACAATAAACGAAGATTTTTTTAACGGTCATTTCCCTGGATACCCAGTAATGCCAGGCGTATTGATCGTTGAAGCTCTTGCACAAGTAGGTGCGGTAGCTGTTTTACAAATTCCTGAAAACAAAGGAAGACTCGCTTTCTTTACAGGCATTGATAATTGCCGTTTCAAACGACAAGTAAAACCAGGCGATCAATTAAAATTAGAAGTGGAACTAACAAGATTACGCGGAGCAATGGGCAAAGGCCACGGTATTGCAACAGTAGACGGTGAGCTTGTTTGTGAAGCAGACATCCTATTTGCATTAGGTCCAGTAGTAGAGAATGCTTAATAATAGTATTCCTTTATTCGCTTAAAAATACAATTAGTTAACATGTAAAAACAGGCAAGTTTGCCATGGCATAGTTCCTTCTTTTCCTGGACAACCTATCGTAAGTCACAAAATGTGATGAACATAATCCAGGAAGGAGGAATTTTTTAATGCTAAAAAAAGCTTTGCCGGTAGTGGCTCTTAGTTCTGTTTTGTTAGTTGGTTGTAATATGAACGATGATAACGTTCCAAATAATAACGAAACGCCGATGGAAGATGTTCGTGAAGGTGTGGACAAAATAGTTCCAGATCCAAATGTAAATACACCATCGCCAACAAACGAAAATGGAAATGATAATTTCAACAATAACATTGATAACAATGGTAATACTGGCGGCGGAGCAAACAATGGTGTGAATGATATGCAGCCGAATATGCAAAATGAGAACGTTCCAAATGTAAGTGACGGTCCAATTGCACAACCGGATACGGGGAATAATGCAGATATGAATACAAATGAAGGCGTTATTCGAAAAGATGACGACAACAAGTAATAAAAAAAGCTGATTCCTTTATTGGGAGTCAGCTCTTTTTGAATTTATTATTGATCCCTTTTTAAAGTAGGTCTCGTCTTCATATCATGTTCAAATTTTGCTAAAAGTTCTTCTCCGGTCAATCCTTCTTCGATTAAATCAGAAAGCAGAGACTCTGCATATTTTCGTCTAGCACGTTTCAATGTACCACGCAATAACACCGATAAATGATCCCCGATTTGTTTCACTGAATAAGTTACCACTTCAAAATGTGCCGGTTCGTTTTCTGGATAAGAAATAACCACCTTTGCATTAAATAATTCGCCAGAGGTTTTCAATTCATTAAAAAAATCCTCATATTTTTGATCGATAAATAATTCTAATATCCATGACCGACTTGTATTCTCCTGGTTGATAACAATTCCATCTTCCAGTGCAATCTGCGTTTCTTTACTTTCTCGAATAATATCAACGGAAATCATTTTGAATGTTTTCATAGACAGTCCATCCACCTTTACAGGGTTTATTAATACCCATTATAACATAGCAGTCGCCCCCCATAAAAAAACTTACGGAAATGCCAAAATTGTATTTTGGTTTTTTCTTTTATAGAGTTTATTAGTACCTGAAGCTAATAAGGAAATACAAAATACCATTTCCACAAAGAAAAGCCCAGGTAAATGAAATTGTTGGCTTTTGCTAACAATTAAAAGAGACGTTATGATGTTGCCATTGAGACAAAAGGAGGTGACAAAAGTGAACACGGTTTCGATAATCGGACGAATGACAAAAGCTCCACAGCTCAAGTATTTATCGGAAGGAAGGTTACAAACAAGCTTTGTCCTTGCCGTAAATAAAGGATATAAAAATGATGATGCGGACTTTGTGCTATGCACGATTTGGGGGAAGCTCGCAGAAACAACGGTCAAGTATTGTGGGAAAGGCTCACTTGTTGGGATATCAGGTAGGCTAAATACGAGATCATATGACAAAGGCGATGGAACAAGAGTATTTGTGACAGAGGTAGTTGTGGAGGACATCCGATTTCTAGTGACTAAAAAACGAGACGAAGAAGAACAAAACGATATGCAATCGATTGCTACACATGAACACTCCAAGAATGAAGAAACCGATTTCGAGTTTCCAGCAACACAATCCAATCAACTTCCAGTATAGAAAGCGAAGACCGCAAAACTTTGCTGTTACAAAAGAGGAAAACCTGACCGGTGAAGCTCGGTCAGGTTTTAAATAAAATCAAATCGACAATGTTAATAAATCTTTTATATCCGCATCTGACATTTCCGTGATCCACTGACTTGAATGAATCAATTCTTCCGATAATGCTTGTTTTTCCTCTAGTAGCTTATCGATTTTTTCTTCGATAGTACCAATCGTTATAAACTTATGCACATGCACAAAGTTTGTTTGACCAATCCGATATGCTCGGTCGGTTGCCTGATTTTCGACAGCTGGATTCCACCAACGGTCCGCATGCAAAACATGGCTTGCAGCAGTTAAATTTAAACCAGTTCCACCAGCTTTCAATGATAAAAGGAATACAGGAAATTCCTTCGCCTGGAAAGCTGTTACTAAGTGATCACGTTGGTTTTTCGGCATGCTTCCAGTTAAAAATGGTGCATCGACTTCATATAGTTCGGTCAAGCAATGCTGCAGTAAATGTCCCATTCCAATATATTGTGTGAAAATCAGACATTGCTCACCACGAGCTGCAATTTCACCTGCCAGCGTCACGATTTGCGCAAGTTTTTCAGAGCGTTCAAGCATATCTTCCGCATCATCGAACGGCTCTTTCAAATAAAGAGCGGGATGATTACATAGCTGTTTTAATTTACTTAGCATTTTTAAAATGAGTCCCTTTTTCTCAAAACCAGAAAGTGTATCTAGTTTACTCACTGTTTCTTGAATAAGCGATTCATATAAGGCAGCCTGCTCGGTAGTCAACGCACAATATTCACGTTGTTCTAGTTTTTCCGGTAAGTTGAGCAGAAGCTCTGGATCTTGTTTCGTTCTTCTTAATAAGAAAGGCTGAATTTTTACCCGTAGTTTATGTTTAGTAGCATTAGAATTATCCCGTTCAATCGGCACGATATAGTTTTCCTGGAACTTACCGAACGAACCTAAATAACCTTTATGGATAAAATCGAAAATAGACCATAGCTCCGATAATCTGTTCTCGACCGGCGTACCGGTTAACGCGATATGATGTGCACCTTTAAGCTTTCGAATTGCACGAGACTGCTTTGTATGCATGTTTTTAATGTTTTGTGCCTCATCAAGTGTAATACTAGACCAAACAATTTCTTCAAGTGATTCTGCATCTTGCATGGCAGTCCCGAATGTTGTGATGACAACATCTGCAGTCAAATCTATTTCTTTTGTACGAGCAGAACCATAATGCGTTTGTACTTTTAAAGAAGGCGCAAATTTTGCCAACTCTTTTTGCCAGTTTCCTAAAACGGAAGTCGGACAAATGATGAGCGAAGGAGTTTTTCGCTTTTCGTTTTCATGTACATGCAATAAGTAGGATATTAATTGCACCGTTTTTCCAAGCCCCATATCATCCGCTAAACAAGCTCCGAATTGTTCGTTACGCATGAAAACAAGCCATTCTAGACCAAGCTGTTGATAAGGGCGCAGCGTAGTTAGTAAATTAGGAGAAACAGCTACTGCAGGAAATCCTTTTTTCTCTGAAAGTTGTTCCATAAGTGTTTGAAGGGATTTTTGCATTTCAAATTGGAATAATGGATCCTCATCAGACTCTTCGTCATCATCTAGCATCAGTGCCATTTCTTCCGGTATTTCTCGGAATAATAGTTCTTTCACTGTCCAATTTTCGTCCTCTGATTTTTTCATTAGCTCGCGTATTTCATGCATCCATGCAGCATCTATGCGGAACCATTCATTTCCGGCTTGAATATAAGATCGGTTTTCACTTACAAGACGCTGAAAATCCTCTGTAGAAATTTCTTGGCCATTTAAAGAGAAGCTCCAGTTAAATTGCAAAATTTCATTGAGCCCAGCAGTAGTTTTATACGTATTCGACGTTTTGGCAATTGTTTTGACGCGCATTTTCGTATCTTTTACTGCTTTTAACCATGCAGGAAGTACAATTTCAAATCCGAGCGCTTGTAGTTTAACTAAGTCATCTCGCAAGAATATGCGAACTTCTTCATCCGATAAAGTGGAGGAGAAGAATATGTCCGGATTCAAGCTATCAATCGAAGAAATTAGAGAAAACATTTTCGATTGTATTTCTTCTATAAAACTGCTAAATTCACTCCATTTATCAGGTAAAGCCTCTTTGATAGGTAGTGCCTTTTTACGATAAGCCGGTGTCCAGTATACACTGCTTTTCTTTCCACGAACGACTGTTTCAAGTAACCATGTGTCATCAAGTGCTTCTGGTTCGGATAATCGTAATGCAACGAGTATATTTGGATGCTTCGTTTGCGATTTGATCGGCCATCCGCCTTGTTCAAAAAACGGGATAAGTGCAGGTATATCTTCCATCGCAAGACCGGCTTGATAAAGCTTTTGTGTCACAGCATTCGAAATAAGCACCTTTGCTTCTTCATCAATCGGCGCTTTCACTTCAAATCGATTGTCTTTCAGTTGAAGCTGGTCCCATAAGTTTGGACTTGCCCAAACATTTGCTGCTTCTTTAAATGTTTGCAACCAATTGTTAGAATCCTCGTTTACGCCGGAAAAAGTGATAAAAGGATGTTTTTTTCCGGAAAAAAGTTCAATTAATTCAACTGGAGAAGCAATAAGAGCGTTGTCTTCCACTTGTGCATTAAGTCCGAAATAACTTTCTCGGTGGTCTATATATAAATAGGGAACCCATTGTTCTGCAGGGCTGATTGCCGTTGTTAAATGGAAGTTCCCATTCTCAGTGGCATGAATATGGAGTGAAAAATCTTTTGTAATAGATAAAGGCTGGGTCATAATGGCAAGTTTCCTTTCTCTATTTCTTGTTGTAATGCACGAAGACGTTTGTATTTTTCACGTACGTTTTCAACATATGCATTCCAATAATCGGTGTCATTTGATTTCTTGGCTACTTGTTTCATCTTCTTCCAAATACGGACTGCCTGTTTGTAGCTATATCGATTTTTTTCTTGAATAAAACGCATCGCATAATGATGGTAAAGCGGAAGCAATACTTCTGGAGCTTCTTCCTTTACAACAGGCAAGCCACAAGCCTCCGCATATTCGAGCGATGAATTTGCTGACTGATGTAGCGCCATCCAATCGCGGTAACGTTTCTCTTTTAATAACAAAGTCGAATAAGACTGTATTCCATACAGCCCAAATGATTGATATAGCTTTTCAAGTTCTTCTGATTCCAGTTGGATTGATGCAAATAACAACTCTAACCGTCGAATGAGCATAACGCGTGTTGGATTGGTAACCACTTCATTTAGATATCGGGAAACATGCGGCAATATTTTCCGCGCAAGATTATTTACCATATCTTTATTGGTTGTGTGAAGCGCTTTTTCGCACACTTCCAACCATTCTAATAATTGCTCCGTTTCCATCTTCTCAGCTGCTGCAAGCAACTCAGTAGTCATCGATAACGTAAGATAGAAATATGGCAACACGATATTCAAAGGAATATCCTCATCTGTTTGATCCAGTTGTTCTAAATATTTTACTTCTTCTAGACGTGTCTTTTTATCCGTCACAAGGGCATCCCAAAATGCTAAATATACGTGCTTTCGAAAACGAAAAAGGGACTCCGTTTCAAAATAAAAAGAACGAACACGTTTCATCATGTCGTCGTAAAAAGGATCTGCTGCGAACATTCTCGGCTTGGAAGCTAGCTGGGCTAAAGAATCATCCAGTTCATCTACATACTCATGTAAAAAATGAAAAACACGATTGCGCATATTTGAATCGGCAAATGGCTCTAAATAAGGCCAAATTTTAACAAGAATCGACAGATTTACATACACATCATAAATCGGCTGCCATTCTCTTTCAAAAGGGCGAGATTTTTTAATTTGCGCTTTCAAATCATGCACGGCGAATTCTAATAAATAAAAACTCGTCGGTGGATATTGAGAAATGAACTTCCGGAAGAAGTTTTCGACGATTAGCTCCCAACTTCGAGGACTACGTTCATCTTTTAACAAAGTTAGCTGGGTCATATCATCATTGGCACGCCACTCCGAAATCCATGTCGACAACGAATCATTTTGTTGATACAAATAAAAAACAGCCGCCACAATATGCCGACAAGGCTTCTGCATTGGGCAAGGACAGTTAAAACGATTTTGTAATAGGTCATAAGATATGTCAATATTACTAACGTCTCGAACCGTGAAATCAATTTTGTGCTCTTGCGGATAATAATTAGAAATAGAAACTGCCCCATTGCGCACAAAAAAAGTGGCACGTCGAACAAGCTCTTCGTCCTCTAAAATAGCAGGATGTAGCTTCTTTTCAATCATGTCCATTGATTGGTAAATATATTTTTTATAATGCGCGGCAAGTTTTTGGTAAGAAGTAAGGTTCAAGGGAATCTCTCCTAAGAAAAAAGGCTTTCCTTCCATTATACGTATAATCGAACGAGAATAAAAGCCGTACCTATTATTTAATAGAGAAAAGCTTAAATGAATGGTACGTTTATTTGGAAGGCGTTTTTTACGGTTTTTACTATTCCTTTAGTGACGTCAGTGGTAATAGTATTCTTCATGAAAAGGAACAAGAGATCATTATCTACTAAATGATGAAAATTTACAATAATTAACCTAATCTTTGTATTATTTAGGGAATAGTATGTTACTATAATTAGGAGGGAATTGGGGTTAAACTGATAAGAAGGACGTGTAGATAATAGAAAGAATACAGTTGCATATACCTAATTTATTAGGTATTCTAACTCGCCAACCGACAATGAAATCTGAAAAAATAAAATTGGTTGGTGCGAAAGCAAGCAATTTAAAGTATTTAAGTAATAATCCCTCAGAAGTAGAAACATGTATTAAACAAATTGTAGCGGAAGAATTCACAGTTTATGATTTGGAGTTAGATTTTGAAACAGAAACGTTTACGTTCTATTTAGAAAACGACAATGATCTAAACGAACCGGAAATTTTACAAAAAGTATTTAAGACGTTTGCGATTAGATATGGTCCTACAAAGGTCGGATTTTTCTCTTATGCAAAAGGAAGAAATGAACCGACTGCTTTATTAGAAAAAAGATGAATACCAAAAAAGCAAATGCGATCTGCATTTGCTTTTTTTATGCGTGAAACTTCACTAAACACAGGAGATGCACTACACGAAAAACGAAAAATATGATAAACTAATATTAATCAGAAAATTCTAATATAAGGAGGGGATGACATGCTACTCGTACAATTAATGAAACCATTTTACACAAAGCAAGAAGGCAATCGAATAAAATTAGTTTTTGCATACCAATACTTCTCCATCCGTAAAGATGATGAATTGTTCCATTTCATACCGGTCGAAGGGAAGGAAATCATTGTTAATGCAGAAACATTGCAAGTGGAAAACCTAGCAGAAATTTTTGTTTTTCAAAAAGGAAATCGATATATCCGTCTACCACTCTATCAACTATTAGTCGTTTCAGATGTTCATAAGCATTTACAAGCAATCATCGAAAAAAATGTCCATATGAATTTAAGTTCTTCATCTCTAGAAAATGCTGCTACAGTTATACAGGAGCTAGAAGAAAAAAACTATGAACGTATGATTGATTATGCATTATTGCATAGAGACGTTAGCTTATTCAACAAATTACAACAATATAAAGAATTTAATGGGGGTTTCCCAATTGAATAATACGAACACATAGAAACACCTAACACAAAAAAATGATAGGTGTTTTTGTGATTCTAAAACGAAATGAAAAAGTGAAAAAACAATACGAAACCACTTGATCCAAGCACCCCAAACCAAATATCCCCTCAACTGAAACCTGTCCATTTGTCGATTTTCATATACTTTCGACTCCTTTCTATGTAAATTTCCCGGGAAATAACTCGATTGAATGTGTAAGTCTAAAATTATTTGAAAAGTTTTAAGCAACATCCCCTAAAACCTAACAAATTATACGAAACTACTAGCACCATATTACAAAGGGGTTACATGTACCAAGTACTTGTAACCTCTGAAACAAAACTCTCTCAATACTATGCAAAAATTGCCGATATAAAAAGAAATGCAAGCACGGAGGGAGCTGAGTCGATGCTAGGGAAATGGAATGCTACTGGGTTGTCTATTTTAAGAAACATGAATACACATTGGGCGATAGCAAATAAGTCCATGGAACGCATCTCCTCTGGCTATCGTATTAACCGTGCTGCAGATGATCCCGCAGGACTTGCTATTTCAGAGAAAATGCGTGCACAGATTCGCGGTCTTGGTCAAGCGGCTCGTAATATTCAAGATGGTATTTCCCTGCTTCAAACAGCAGAAGGCGGACTAAATGAAACTCATTCTATCTTGCAGCGAATGAGGGAACTAAGCATACAATCTGCCAACGATACATTAACAGATAATGATCGGAACCAATTGGCAATCGAATTTGATGAGCTAAAGAAAGAAATTTCAAGAATTTCTACCGATACAGAATTTAACACAAAGACATTACTCGATGGTTCTCAGACTTCATTAAAAATACAAGCTGGTGCAAATGCAGGACAACAAATAGAATTGGTAATTGGCGACATGGGAGCAGCCACAATTGGAATAGAGAATCTTTCTATTTCTACAAGAGAAGCAGCTAACAATGCAATTGGCGAACTAGACAAAGCGATTAATAAAGTATCAAGTGAGCGTTCTAGAATGGGTGCATATACAAATCGATTAGAACATGCTTACAATAATGCAGTGAACATGGAAGAAAATTTGACCGCTGCGGAATCTCGGATTCGTGACGCGGACATCGCAAAAGAGATGATGGCACTTACAAAAGCGAACATCCTTGCGCAAGCAGGACAATATGTACTAAGTATGCATATGCAACAAGCGCAATCCATACTACAACTATTAAAATAAGCTGTTCTATATTATTAACTTTTCCAAAACAATCGTGAATGCATCCTATTCACGATTATTTTGTTTGAAAACGGTGAAAGCGCCAATTCCATAACTAGTAGGAGTGCTATAAATTATTACCAATTTATTGATCGTAGAAAGTTCTGCAAAATGGTAGGTTTTGGGGTAATATAGGTTTATAGAGTACGAGAGGGGGAATAGGTATGAAGAGGTTTTCTGCATTTGGTGCAATACTGATGACAATTGGTTTGTTGTTGGCTCCAATGACAGCAACGGCTGCGCCGATTGATGAGGTGAAGCAACTAGTTAGTGAACATTATATGGGAGAGCTTCCTTCGAATTTACAGAGCATGACTTCGATTAATGACATTATTGTAAAACTGGATCCGTATTCTTCTTATTTTACAAAAGAAGAATTTGAGGCATATACAGGCTCTATCAACAATTCAGCGACTGGTATCGGTGTTATAATTGAAGAACATGAAAAGGGAATCCAAATAGTGAGCACGTTGGATGGAGCGGCTGCCGCACTTGCAGGGATAGAGCCAGGAGATATTATTTTGTCGGTTGACGGTGAGACGACAAAAGGTATGTCGATTCAACAGGCATCTTCCCTTATTACTGGCAAGGAAGGGACGACGGTGAAGCTAGTAGTGTTGAAATCTACTAATCTAACAAAAACATACAAAATAACACGCAACAAATTCACTGTTCCCGCCGTAACGAAGCAACTTTTGTATGGAAATATCGGATATATTGGACTCAATACATTTTCAGATGATGGCGCAACACTTGTATTAAAAGCAAAAGAGGAGCTTCAAAAGCAAGGAGCAACTTCATTTATCATGGATCTAACAAATAATGGTGGTGGCTTTGTACATACTGCAGAGGAACTCGTTGGTTTATTTCCAAAAAGTCCTTATGCCTATGCACTCCATATGAAAAAACAAAATGGGTTAGTGAAATCCGTGCAGCAACCATCCCTTTTCCCTGCAAACACCAAAGTACTCATAAATGGATATAGTGCCAGTGCATCAGAAATGGTTGCTGGAGCATTACTCGATCAGAAATCGGCAACACTATACGGCCAAACGACATATGGCAAAGGTTCGATGCAAACGTTTTACGAGTTGTCGGATGGTTCCTATTTAAAACTGACGGTCGCAAACTTCACGGGACCAAAAGGAACGGTTATCCATAAAACCGGCGTCAAACCACAAATAACGACAACGGTCGGACACGAACTAGCAAAAGCACATCTAGATGCCATTCTCGAAGCAAATAAAACCTACAAAAAAATGCCAACACTACAAAAGGTACCAACAACAAAAGAATTTACGGTTACATTCTCTAAGTCTGTAACAACAAGCAAACAGCAAAAAGTAGAGTTAGTTAAACTAGGAACTGCGAGCAATGTACAAGTAAACATCAAGCAAAAATCGCAGAATCAGGTCATATTATCACCAATAGCACCGCTTGAAAAAGGAGCAGCGTACTTACTGCTCATTCATCCAACATTCCAAACAGAAACAGGAGAAATGATGAAAAACGGTGCCTACGTGGAAGTAACTGTCCAGCCATAAGAGGGGGAACAATGGAATGTTTTTTGAATTTCGATTTTGGAAATACCTTTTTAACCGAAATGAGTTAATAGAGTCACTAGAAGATACAAAGATGCGCGGCTTTGAAAAGCGTGTTTGGCTAATCGCAATACTTGGAGTCCTCCTTTTTGCACTTCGTGATATATGGGGTATGCACACAGAAGGACTCACTTCCCTATTTGTGGGTGGCTTTGAAGATACATTCGTCATTGCGCGAGCGACATCTTTAATAGGAGCAATTATTTGGTCCTTTCTTTACATGGCGTTCCATTTCTTTGGGATTGCCTTTCTATTACATAAGATAACGAAAATTGAATTGTCGAAAGTGGCGGTCATCCAGCTATTTGTCGTAGCACTACTGTTAATGGAAAAAGCATTTACTTTTTTCTTATATGCAATCGTAGGATATACAACGGACTTTTCCATTTTGTCATTCGGCCCGCTTGCTGCAACATTTTTAAACAATGAGTTTTTCACTTACTTTTTCAATGAATTAACGTTGATTACCGGATTAATCATTGCTATTCAGTTTCACTTTTTACGAGCATTTACCGAAATGTCGGCTCGCAATCTCTTTATTATATTACTAGTGATCCAACTGGTTCTTGCTTTATTCGTAGCAGGGATCCAAGTTCTTCCACTGGAAGCATGGTTCGAAGGGGGGCAATCCGCATGAACAAAGTGATAACAATCGGTATTGCCATTGTAGTATCTACATTCGTTGCTTCCAATGCCATTCTTTTGCTTTCGGAGAAAAGCGAGATAAAAAGAACGTATTACGTCCATGAATACGACCGCGTACACGAAAGTACATATACGAAAGAACTGGAAAAAGAATCCGTTGTCGTACCTACCAATGAAATGACCGTCACCGTTGATGTAGATGCTATTTCTGACATCGTCGTGACAGAAGGAGATATGGTACAAGAAGGAACGGAGCTTGCTACTTTAAATACACAGTCAGCCGATGCACAGCGTGTGCAATGGGAATCTGAGCAACAGGCATACACGGAAGAACAATCGCGACTCCATGAAATTATGGACAACCTCGAATCGGAGCGCTACGGAGCCGGCTCCAACTCGACTAGCAACCAATCAGCGGGGAATGATGAAACGACCGTCAATGTGCAAGTCGACGTAAACGTTTCTCCTGAAGGAAACTTCTCCCAAGCAATTGCTGAAACAGAACAAAAAATTGCCGAAATAGACCGCAAGCTACAAATTGTCAGCACCCAACTTAGCCAAAATTCCGGTGAAACAGCACTATTAAGCCCAATAGAAGGGAGCATTGCTGCAATTGAAGAACGAAATGGCAGCTATTTCATCACTATTTATGCAAATGAAAAATCGGTCATCACGTATGCAAAAGAAGATGAATGGCACCAAATCAACGAAGGTCAACGAGTAAACAACTACTCTGCCCACCGAGAAGGAGTAGTAGAGGGAACTGTTTTAGCCAAAACGCAAGTACCAGCAAACGAATCCAAGTGGCTAAAAGCATACAAGCAATTTGGTGAGAATCCAAATGAACCTGTATACGAAGTACAAATCCAACTAGAAGAACAACTAGAATCACTACCGTTTTCAGCAAACATCAACTCCGTCCTCATCACAAATGAAGCCGAAAATGCTGTGCACGTGAAAGCAAACTGGCTCCTAAACCGATCAGATGAAACTGCCGAAGTATACACCCTTTCAGCAGATGGAAAAATCATGCGAGCACAAGTAACCGTACCATTTGACTTGAAAAAACACGCGATTCTATCAGAAGGCTTGCAAAACGATAGCATCGTACTTAACGGAGATCCAAAAACCGAAGAAGCACCAGCTTTCCTGCCATTCCCACGTGACCTACCATCCTGGAACAGCATCAAAGCAATCGGATGGAAAGACTACGCAAGATATTTAACTTACAAATAAAAGAAACCAGCTGTTGCACTAAGCGCAACAGTTGGTTTCTTTGCTTTAGGGTTGTTACTTGCGCTTGGTGTGAGCAACATTGATTTGGACAATCTCTCGCCGAAGTTGGACAATCTTATGTAGAACCTGGACAATCATCTCCAATAGATGGACAATCAAGCACGAAAGTTGGACAATCATTCAGAACTTGTACAATATCTCCCTGAAGTTGGACAATCCAATGCAAAACCTGGACAATCCCTTCAAATAGTTGGACAATCAAGCACGAAAGTTGGACAATCATTAGAACTTGGACAATCTCTCCCCAAAGTTGGACAATCCTATGCAAAACCTGGACAATCATCTCAAATAGTTGGACAATCTCGCAAGAAAGCTGGACAATCATTAGAACTTGGACAATCACTCCCGGAAGTTGGACAATCCTAAGCAAAACCTGGACAATCCCCTCCGATAGATGGACAATCTCGCAAGAAAGCTGGACAATCATTTAGAACTTGGACAATCTCTGCCCAAATTTGGACAATCCTATGCGAAACTTGGACAATCGCAGTCTATTTCTGGACAATAAATCAATCTTCCTGGACAAACAACCAATCTCCCTCAATCGATTCCACCAAATCTCCTAACAAAATCTCCCCTTAACAACTCAAAATAACTTCGCTATACTAATGTAATAATATAAACGCAAGAGGTGGATATTAATGGATCCAAGATTTAAAATTGCCCACCGTGAGGCATGGATCGGAGTGGGGCTGGCGGTTGCTCACTTTATATGGTGGTTCGGTTTTGCATATGGGCTAGGCTCGCGGCCGGTAGAGGAATACACGTATATCCTCGGCTTTCCAGATTGGTTTTTTTATAGCTGTATCATAGGGTTCATCCTCATATCGGTAACGGTGATAGTTCTCGCAAAGTATATTTTAAAAGATGTGTCGTTTGAGAATGAGGGGGATGAGTCATGAATATTGGGGTGATCATTCCGCTTATTATTTTTTTAGTAGTTATTTTTATCATTGGCTTATGGTCCAGTAAAAAAGCGGGATCGCCCACTGGCGGATTTTTACAAGACTATTTTTTAGGTGGACGAGAGCTAGGTGGATTTGTTCTCGCGATGACGATGGTAGCGACATATGGAAGTGCATCTAGTTTTCTAGGTGGACCCGGAACCGCCTATACAATGGGTTTTGGTTGGGTTCTGCTTGCCATGACACAAGTGGTCACTGGGTATTTTATATTGCTTGTGTTAGGGAAGAAATTTGCCATTTTAGCTCGAAAGTACAATGCAATCACATTAATTGATTTCTTAAAAGTGCGCTATAATAGCTCTGTGGTTGTGTTACTCGCGGCGATTAGTATGATTATCTTTTTATTTTCATCCATGACCGCACAATGGGTCGGTGGTGGTCGTTTGATCGAATCATTAACTGGCGTGCAATATACGACGGCTTTATTTATTTTTGCTATATCGGTGCTTGTGTATGTCATAATAGGAGGTTTCCGTGCGGTTGCAGTGACGGACGCTGTGCAAGGAGTCGTAATGATCATCGGAACGCTTATTTTATTGATCGCCGTCATAATCGCAGGCGGCGGCATACCGAATATTATTCAGGATCTACTTGCAGAGAACCCAAGACTCTTGACGCCATACGGCAATGAAGGAAATTTATCCGCTGCATATGTATCATCCTTTTGGATACTTGTCGGTGTAGGTGTCGTCGGGCTACCGCAAATGGCAGTGCGTGCAATGTCCTATAAAAACACACGCTCGATGCACCGAGCACTAGTGATCGGAACGATTGTCACTGGTTTTATCATGCTGAATATGCACTTAATCGGGATATTTGCTCGGCCAATATTACCTGGTGTGGAAATTGCGGATTCAGTAATACCACTTGTGACGCTGAAAGTGCTCCCTGCTTGGCTTGCGGGAATAGTACTAGCTGCCCCACTTGCAGCCATTATGTCGACGGTCGATTCGCTACTCATTTTAGTGAGTTCCTCTATTGTAAAAGATGTATATATTAACTACATAAAGCCAGATGCAAGCGAGAAATCGATTAAACGGTTGAGCTTTGGGGTAACAACTCTATTAGGTTCCATCGTCTTTTTATTGGCATTGGATCCTCCTGACTTACTTATTTTCCTGAACTTATTTGCATTCGGGGGACTAGAAGCAGCATTCATCTGGCCAGTCGTGCTCGGTCTGTACTGGTCGTATGGCAATAAATACGGAGCCATCGCATCCATGCTTACTGGAATTATTTCCTATATTGCGTTACACTTTTATAATGAAGCGTACGGCAATCTATTCGGCGTGCACACAGTCGTGCTGCCCGTTATTTTATCACTACTTGCTTATGTGGCATGTAGCTTATTGATCAAGAAAACCAAATACATTTATTAACAAGGAGGCCCTCAAGTGAAAGAATGGAAAATTTACGCCATGCTCGTGTTCGTTATGTTCGTTTGGGGAGCCAACCTTCCTATATTAAAATATTTAGTAACCGTAGTACCACCCGTTTCTTTAACGGCTATTCGAATACTATGCGCTAGTTTAGCAGTATTTATCATCTTATGGAAAATGAAACTCCTCCGTAAACCGACAAAACAAGAGTGGAAGTATATATTACTAGGTTCTTTAACAAATGTCGTCTTGCACCACTATTTTCTAAATATCGGTTTATCCATCACAAGTGGTACCCACGGTGGACTCATTTTAGGTACGGGACCAATGCTAACAGCCATATCTGCAGCTATTATATTAAAATACTTTCCAACGAAATTTCAGTGGCTTGGTCTAGTATTCGGACTCGCTGGAGTAAGTGTATCTATTTTAGTAGGAGGAGGCGAGTCGAACGGAGCAAATATTGGAGACTTCTACGTATTTCTCGCTATATTAGCGCAAGTACTCAGCTATATGGTCGTGAGTAAAGCAGCAGCAACACTTGACCCACGATTGCTTACTGCATATATGATGTTGATCGGTGCAGTAGTATTGGTCATCATAAGCTTTATACAAGAACCTGGAGGAATCTCCGTGTTTGCAGAAACAAATCCGACGTTTTGGGTATTATTCTTAACATCGGCTATTATCTGCACTGCCATCGGCCACATGATGTACAACTACGCAGTAGGCAAAGCTGGCGCAACGAAATCAGCAATCTTCATGAACTTAAATCCATTATTCTCGCTAATTCTATCTGCCATTTTCCTAGGCGAAATATTAACAGGACGCCATTTCATCGGCCTGTTCCTCATCATAATAGGCGTAATGCTCGGATCTGGAGCGGCAGAAGATATGTGGAAGAAATATAGAAAAAAAAGAGCGACTTCCTAAAAGTCGTTCTTTTTTTGTGCCGATCACCTGTAATATATCTGTAATATTCTTTTTTCTAACATAACCCCCATAAACAGAAAAGTACCTACGAATAATAGAGTGTCCGAACATAGAAACAAGGACAAAATTCTATTCGAGGTGATTGGAATATGCAGATGAAATGGAAGAAAACTAGCGCAGCATTATTAGTTGCAACACTAACGGTAACAGGTAGTGGATACGCATGGGCAAATGAAAACCTATTTGATACGGTTGATTTGAGTAAATTAACAAAAACAACAGAAGAGACAACTGAAACTACTACAAAAACCACAGAAGATTCCAAGAGTGAAGTAACAACGGGAGATACGGTAGGATTGGATATTCAAATTCCAGAAGATTATCCAGCTGGAAACTTAGAAGCACTCTCAAAAGCATATGAAAATGCCGGCAATGAAACTGCTAAAGCGGCAATCAAACGAAATGCAGAACGTGCAATTGCAAAATTTGAAGCAGCCCAACAAGCGGAGTCAGAAACTCCTGAAATCGAAGAGCCAAAAACAGAACAACCAGAAGTGGAACAACCAGAAACTGAAAAACCAGTAGTAGAAGCACCAAAAACGGAAGTACCAAAAGTAGAACAACCAAAAGTAGAGCAACCTAAAGCAGAAGAACCAACTGAGAAAAAACCTGTGGAAGAAGTGACATCTACAAAAGAACAACGTAAAGCACTTCAGGAAGAACAAAAAGCAGAGCGTAAAGCTTTGAAAAAAGAGCACAAAGAAGAACGCAAAGCATTACAAGCAGAACATAAAGCTGAAAAACAAGAAAACAAAAAGAACAAAAAAAACGAAGACTAATCATTTCGCAAAATAACCGCTTTTCATTTACCGATCTGCCTATTACAATAAGGGACGACCGGTCAAGGTGAGAACGGAGGGTATGTATGCTTTTGTCCATTATTCAAGGATTATTCAAAACAAAAACAAAACAAACAATGAACGAGCTTGCTCACAAGGCGAAAGCAGGCGATGAGGAGGTTCTCAGTGACCTCCTTTTTGCCTTTACCCCATTTATAAAAAAAACGGCATCCTTTATTTGCAAAAGGCCGATTGATGAGCATGATGAGGAGTTTAGTGTAGCGATGAATGGGTTTCATGAAGCGGTGATGGGTTTTGATTCGTCAAAAGATGCCTCCATCCAAACATTTGCGCATCTTATCATCAAAAGACGTATGATCGATTTCATCCGAAAAGAAGCTACAAGAAACGAGAAAGAGCTCTTCATGCAAGCCGACGAAGAAGCGGCTACATCAGAACAATATTTTCTATTAGATAAACAATCTATCCATACATACATAGAAGAACAGCGAACCGCTACAAGAAGGGAAGAGTTGATCCGTTACCGTGAACTATTAGCGACATTTCATTTATCATTTGACGAGCTTACAAAAGTTGCTCCAAAGCATGCGGATGCAAGAAAAACGGCATTTCAAATAGCGCAAATAGTTGCTGAAACCGAAGAATTCTATGACCATTTAATGAAAACCAAACAACTACCATTGAAAGAAATCGAAGCAATTGTCGAGGTATCTCGAAAAACATTGGAACGGCATCGCAAATATATGATTGCCGTTGTCTTACTGTTAAACAGTGACTTCGTTTATATAAAAGAGTACGTAAAAGGAGAAATCATATGATGCGCACATACAAGGGCATTGTTTGCGAGAAGAAAAGTAAATACTCGGTTTTCCTGACGGAAGAAGGTAAGTTTCTACGTGGTATTCCCATTATTCCAAATTCCGAAATTGGGGAAGAAGTGGAATTTCAGTTAGTAACAGGGGCTCTTCAACAGAAGCGTGCCAAACCTTTTTTCATCGGACCAGCACTTGTCGCAGCGGTCCTACTTGTATTTTTGGTAGCATCATTCATTCCTAAATCGAGTAGTGCACTAGCAGCTTACGTGCAGCTGGAAGGAGAAACGGCACTTGAACTAGGTGTAAATCACGAAGGTAACGTCGTCTCTCTAAGATCTCTAGTCAATGATCCGATATCAATCGATGAATGGGAACAACTTCCTTTAGCGATTGTCCTCGATAAAGCTGTAAGCCAGATGAACCCGAAAGTAGAAAAAGTAGAAATCATCATGATATACGAAAACGAAGAACCAGCGGAAACAAAGAAAATCGTCGAAGAAGCAGTCCGTACCGTGCAAAACGAGCACGCTAATCGAACTTGGCACGTATCCGAAAGCACAAAAGAAGAACGGACGAAAGCAAACAAAAACAACCAAACGATCAAACAGCTAAGAAAAATTGAACAAGCACCAGCTATAAAGAAAGAGCAAAAACCAACACCGGTTCAACCGTCTACTCCAGAAACCAAGCAAGAGAAGCAGCAGGCTCCGCCTAAGGAAAGCCAACAACCGAAAATAGAGAAACAAGAAATAAAACAAGAGAAGCAAGAAGAAAAATTACAAAAGAAAACCGAAAAAGCAGAACAAAAAGCAGATAAGAAAAATAGCGGTAATCAGGGAAATGAGCACAACAATAATAATCAAGGAAATGAAAACAGTAAAAATGAAAATAAGCCTCATACCAATCATGGAAATAATAATGCCAACAATAAGGAAAACAAAAAATCCAATAATCAAGGCAACAAGAATAAAGAAGGAAACAATAATAACAAGCAATAGAACACCAAAAAGAGAGCGGCACCCAAACGGGTCGTCCTCTTTTTTGAATAATTTTTTTAAATAAGACAAAATAAAGCGCGTACACGCCCCCCCTCCAATACGATAAATCCCTAAAAACTACGAATTTCGAAATATATAAAAATACAATTGACTTTATAAATATGCAGTATTATACTTATTTCTAACATGAACGAAGAGGTGAACGAAAATGAAGGTAGGTATTATTGGTGCAACAGGGTACGGGGGGCTAGAGCTGATCCGGCTTCTTCATAACCACCAAGAAGTTGAACGCATTGATTTGTTCACTTCTTCGGAAGAGGGAATACAGTTTTCGAATAAATATACACATTTATTGAATATTCACGATCAGCCCTTACAAAAAATTGAAAATGATAAACTAGCAAACTACGATGTCATTTTCACAAGCACGCCATCAGGAGTTTCCACGGAACTTTTGCCTCCATTAATTGGAGCGGGACCTAAACTCATCGATCTGTCAGGGGACTTCCGTCTAAAAGATGCAGCAGAATACGAACAGTGGTATAAAAAAACACCAGCACCGGCAGAAGCAGTCGAACAAAGCGTATACGGGCTAACTGAATGGAACGAAGAAGCAATCCAACAAGCGCAGCTGATTGCAAACCCAGGCTGCTATCCAACGGCTGTCCTACTTTCTGTATTACCACTTATTAAAGAAAACCTAATCGACGCATCTGGACTCGTAATCGACGCGAAAAGTGGAATTTCCGGAGCAGGAAACAAGCCGAACCAAATGACGCATTTCAGTGAAACGAATGAAAACACAGCTATTTACAAAATTCATGAACACCAGCATATACCGGAAATCGAGCAAGCAATCAGCAACTTTGCGGGCCAAACAGCGCCAGTAACATTTACAACTCATCTAGTACCGATGACAAGAGGGATTATTACAACTAGTTATGCACCAGTAACTTCCGGGGTGACAGAAGAACAGCTCATAAACGCATTAGAAGAAACATACGCCAACCATCCGTTTGTCCGTATCATCAAAAAGTCAAACAAATTCGGCACAAACCAAGTGTACGGCTCCAACTTCTGTGATGTACATGTGAGACTAGACCCCAGAACGAACCGAGCGACTATCGTTTCGGTGATCGATAACTTAGTAAAAGGAGCAGCCGGGCAAGCGATTCAAAACATGAACGTCCAGTTCGGTTTGGATCAAACGTCAGGCCTCCAGCAAGTCCCACTTTTCATTTAAAACTAGGAGGAATTTCATTTGACAACAGTAACTACGATGAAATCAATTTCATATAAAAATATTGCATCACCAAAAGGCTTCAAGGCTACGGGTATTCACTGCGGGCTAAAACACAAGAAAAAAGATCTTGCTTTACTAGTAAGCGATGTTCCAGCAAGCGTTGCGGGCGTCTTTACAACGAACGTGTTCCAAGCAGCACCACTTCTTGTCTCCAAAGAAGTCGTGCAAAAAACGGGCAAGATGCAAGCAATCATCGTCAATTCAGGAAATGCTAATTCATGTACTGGCAAACAAGGAATGGCTGATGCCTACACGATGCAACAAAAAACTGCTGAAAAACTAGGTATCGAAGCGAACCTAGTAGGTGTAGCATCCACAGGGGTAATCGGTGAAATGATGAAAATGGAGCCTTTACTTGAAGGCATTCAAAAACTTCATCCGATCGACGAACTCGAAGGAGCCATGGGGTTCGCACAAGCAATCATGACAACAGACACAGTTACTAAAAATACATCGTACAAAACAACGATCGATGGAAAAGAAGTCATCTTTGCTGGAACGGCAAAAGGCTCTGGAATGATCGAGCCGAACATGGCGACGATGCTTGGATTTATTACAACCGATGCAAACATTGAATCGAATCATCTGCAAGCTGCACTTAAATCGATTACCGACGTAACGTTCAACTCCATCACAGTGGACGGAGACACATCGACAAATGACATGGTTCTCGTTATGGCAAACGGTCTAGCGGAAAATAACACGCTTACACCTGAACATCCAGACTGGGAAAACTTTATCCAGGCGCTCCATGCAGTCTCTCAAGATTTAGCAAAAATGATCGCAAAAGACGGAGAAGGTGCTACAAAACTGATTGAAGTAGAAGTGAATGGAGCAGCGTCCGATGAGGAAGCGCGAAAAATTGCCAAAACAGTAGTAGGCTCACCACTTGTTAAAACAGCTATTTTCGGAAGTGATGCAAACTGGGGAAGAATTATCGCCGCAGTAGGGCGTAGTGGTGCACAAATCGATCCAACTGCGATCAAAATCAAAATCGGTGATGCTGACGTAGTTGAAAAAGGCGAACCAGTACCATTTTCTGAGGAAGATTTATTTAATTATTTAAAGCAGCATGAAGTAAAAATTACCGTCGAACTAAACACTGGTGACGGCCAGGGGATAGCATGGGGGTGCGATTTAACATATGACTATGTCCAAATCAACGCAACCTATCGCTCCTAAACGCATCGTTATCAAGCTCGGCGGAAGTATGCTCGAACGGTTAAATGAAACCCATATTGCAAACTTCAAAAGCCTGCAAGAACAAGGGCTCGATGTCATTATCGTTCACGGCGGAGGCCCTGCTATCAACAAACAGCTAGAAAAAAACAACGTCACTTCTACTACAGTAGGTGGAATCCGAGTAACGTCAGAAGAAGCAGTAAGCATCGTACAGTCGACCTTGATCGGTCAAGTGAACCCAACACTAGTTCACCAGCTTAATAAAGGCGGGATAACCGCGATCGGATTAAGCGGCTACGACAACTTGCTAACCTGCACTTTTCTAGACAAAGAAATATATGGCTTCGTCGGGGAAATAAAAGAAGTAAACAGCCAATTACTCGATACCCTGCTCGCAAATGGCATCATGCCGGTCATTTCCTGTTTCGGCTGCGCAAATGACGGCATACCACTCAACATAAACGGAGACATCGTAGCGAACAAAATCGCATTGGCAATTAAAGCAGAGAGTCTACTACTAGTAACTGACACACCAGGCATCAAAATTGCCGGCGAAGTGCAGCAAGTCGTCACCGTAAAAGCAATAAACAACTGGATCACATCCGAGGACATATACGGTGGAATGATTCCAAAAGTAACTGCAGCACTAGATTGTCTTGCAGAAGGTATCCCATCCGTCCAAATCGTCGGCGAAACATTAAAAGGAACAACCATTTTACAGCAGGAGGTTTACGCATGAGTGCATTATTTCAAAACTACGCACGCCGACCCGTTCATCTCGTGCAAGGCAAAGGCACCATTGTGACAGATGACAAAGGAAAAGAATATCTCGATTTCACAAGCGGCATCGCAGTACTAAGTCTAGGCCATGCGAACCCTGCAATCGTGCAAGCCATTCAACAACAAAGTGAAAAACTATGGCATACTTCGAATCTATTCGAAAGCCCTGAACAAGAAAAACTAGCCGCAACTCTTGTAAAAGACACGCATCTTTCGCATGCATTTTTCTGCAACAGTGGAGCAGAAGCAAACGAAGCTGCGATCAAAATGGCGCGTAAACACACAGGCAAAAACATTATCATCACATTTGAAAAATCATTCCATGGTCGAACATTTGGCGCCATGTCAGCAACCGGCCAAGACAAAATACGCCAAGGCTTCGGTCCATTACTAGAAACGTTTCGCACGATCCCTTTCAATGACATCCAGGCCCTAGAAGCTGCCATCGACAATGATGTAGCAGCAATCATGCTCGAAGTCATCCAAGGGGAAGGCGGTATAAACAAAATATCGCCTGAATTCGCACAAGCAATTGCGGATATCTGCGAATCAAAAGGCATTCTATTAATCATCGACGAAGTTCAAACAGGTATCGCACGCACCGGAACTCGCTACGCGTACGAGCAAACCGTCCTAAAACCGGACATCATGACACTTGCAAAAGGTCTCGGCGGCGGCTTTCCAATCGGAGCTATGCTAGGCACAAGTGCACTCTACGACACATTCAGTCCCGGAACACACGGCACCACATTCGGTGGAAACCCACTAGCAGTAGCTGTCGCGCAAACCGTTCTCGACAATGTGTTCACGACTGAATTTTTAAATGCAGTCAATGAAAAATCTGCGTACTTTTTGGATAAACTAAAAACAGCACTACCAAATCATCAAATCGTCGGCTCCGGCTTACTGCTAGGAATCAAATGCGAAGAAGATGTAGCACCAATCATTGAAAAAGCTGAACAGGAAGGCCTCTTACTAGTATCAGCGGGTCCAAACGTCATTCGACTCCTGCCACCGCTAACTGTTAAAAACGAAGAAATCGACCAAGCCGTAAACATACTTTCTTCTATATTAATGTAGAACAAAAATACTTGAATTAAAGCGCTCAGAGAACCGCTATTCACAACCGGACCGTCCTATTCCATAGGCCGGTCCTTTTTCAATTTTCACAAACGAGCGACAAACCGAAAAGCAAAATTAAATCCATGTAAAATTCCATAATAAACCTTAACGAGACAAATCACACCGTGAACACGACAAACCAACCATCGAACGCGACAAAACCCCCTCCGAACCCGACAAACTCTCAGTCCAACACGACAAACCCAAAAACCAAAACAAAGGCCAAAAAACAACCATTGCAATCACCCAACTATATGGTACACTTTAGATGAATTCACCAACTATTCCGAATATGAAAAGGAGCGCACACATGCTAACTTGGCACAAAGAAACCACGATTCAAGCACCAATCGAAACAATATGGAACCTATTTGACCTCGACAACATCCAAAGAATCATGCCAAACATAGTAGAACACAAACCGCTAGAAATAAAAGAAGGTGTAGTTGGCTCCACTTATCAGCAAACCTACAGAGAAGGAAAAAGAACGGAAACGTACATCGTAACAGACATCGAATATGAAAACACCACACATAAAAAACACAATAAAATCGAGTTCACATTAGCAAAACTCTTTAAAATCCAAGCAGGCTTTACCTTAATACAAATCGACGAACAAACAACTAGATTTATTTACACGGGTCAAAATGAAGGTATTAATTTCATTGGACGCATTTTATCGAAGATGGGCAGCCAAAAACAAAACGAAAAAGTAGTAAACGATTTTGTAGAGCTAGTTCGTACCGAAGCATTAAAAGATGCAAGTATGGTGGTATAAAAAATCCATTGATTCTGCTATCTGGGAAAGCTTGTGACAAATACTGAAAATTCAGTCTCCTAGTATATACCACATACTTAATATGTTAATATAGAAATGAGGTGATTATCATTGATGGCAAAACCCTATGCAAAAACCAAACATGCAGAAGCACTTGTAGCGCTCACTAGGAGACTCCGCAAAACAAATCCGAAATACCCCAAAATCCGTGAGGACATGTTACAAAAAAATGCAGGTGAAATTGGTGAAGAAACAGTAATGCGCGAACTAGAAAAATTAAAATTACCCCACAAATTTTATATCTTTCACAACCTCAGCTTATACTCTGACACCAGTTTTCAAATGGACATTCTATTAATTTCTCCTTATTACGCACTCATACTAGAAGTGAAGAATATTTCAGGAGAAATTGAAATTGAAACCAACCCCTCAATGCTCGTCTACACCAAACCAACCGGAGAAAAGAAATCAATCAACAGCCCAGTCCCTCAACTGGAAGATTATATCTATCAACTATCCCAACTCTTTCAAAGATACAAAATAAATATCCCAATTTATGGTGTCATCACATTCGCATTCGCAAAATCATATGTAAAAAAAGTCCCTACAAATAGTGTATTTCTACTTACCAATGAACTGCGGAAATTTATCCGATCCATAAACACAGAAAAACAATTCCTTTCCGAAGAAGAACTGGACAAACTCAAAAGCTGGCTACTTCGCAAAAATAACGAATACAATTCACTCCCATTAAGCAAACATTACGCAATAGATCCACATGACATAGTAACAGGAGTCGAGTGTCCAAGCTGCGGTTATATAGGAATGAAAAAAATCAGAAGAAACTGGGCTTGTCCGAATTGCAGGGAGTTCAGCAAGCATGCACATGAAAAAACACTAAAAGACTTCTTTCTAATTTATAAAGAAACGATCAACAATCAAGAATGCCGTCGCTTCTTCCACCTACAAGACAAACACGATGCCACAAGAATACTCATGAATCCTAAGTTAATAAAATCAGGAAAATCAAGAAGCACAAAATACACCATGACCTATTAAATACAAAAAATAGCTCTTTGCCCAGCCAAAGAGCTATTTTCATACATATTAACATCCAAAATAATCCTTTACGAGACAAACTCCACCGCGAACACGACAAAACCCCCTCTGAACGCGACAAACCCGCCTGCAAACACGACAAACTCCCTCACGAACGAGACAAACCGCACGCTGCCGCCATCTAAAAACTAGAAGTCATCGTCCAAATCGCCACCGCATCCTCGTCCCCTTCATTAAAAAAACGATGTGGCTGCGAACTATCAAAGTAAATACTATCCCCCTGACAAAGTGTATGGCACTCACCCTCTAGTTCTACACGCAAGCAACCAGAAAGAATCATCCCACATTCCTCGCCGCCATGAAACACAAAAGGAGTATCCAAATCCTGCCCAGGTTCCACAGTCATCCTAAAAAAACTCATCTGCTTGCCAGTACTTGGAGACAACAACTCATAACTCACAGTCGGACGCACTCGCTTCACCACTTTAGCCTCACCAGCTCGTGTAATGGAAACAGCAGTAGACTCCTCCGTTTCGAAAAACGAAAAGATTGGCACCTTCAAACTATGACTCAACTTCCATAGTGTCTCCAACGAAGGAGATACAAGTCCTCTCTCTATTTGGGAAATCATACTTTGACTCACTCCTGCTAGTCTAGCAAGCTCTTCTGATGTTAATCCTTGAAATCTACGCAAATAGCGTATTCGCTTACCAATCTCTCCTTTTGGAAACTCCATAACAAAACCCCTTTTCGAATAAATATACAATTACCAGAATAATAAAACATATAATATGTTAAAGTTACCTCACATATAATCTATTAGTAATTCTATTTTGCACCTTTTTGCAAATAGAATCAATAATAATAATATTATAACTATTTATTTTTTATGTAGACAGTTGAATAATAATAATCTATACTACTAATAATTCACTAGTTTCAAAAGGGGAACTGAATTAATTAGAGAAAAATGGGGGACACAAACATGAAAAAATGGTTAGCAGCAGTATTAATGATTACCATGTTAATCATTGCAGGGTGTAGCAATGATTCAGGTGGGGGAGTATCAACAGAAAACTCAACCATTCAAAAAGTATTAAAAGAGAAAAAACTAGTTATCGGGATGTCACCAGGATATTTCCCATTTGATATGAAAGACCCGAATGGCGACTTCGTTGGTTACGATGTAGACACAGCGAATGCGTTAGCAGCAGCATTAGGAAAAGATATTAAAGTAGAATTTAAACAATTCACATTTGACGGTTTAGTTCCTGCATTACGTACAGGTGAAGTAGACATGGTTTTCGCAGGTATGACGATTCGTGGGGACCGCGCTTTAGCAGTAAGCTTCTCAGATCCATACTTCCAAACAGGTCAAGCTGTAATGGTTCCAGGAACAGATACAACAACGAAAACATGGCAAGATCTTGATGTAGCGGGCAACAAAATCGCTGTAGGTATCGGAACAACTGGTGCGTTACTTGCGAAAGACGTATTCAAAAATGCCCAAATCTTAGACTTTGAAGAATTCCCATCTGCAGCAGCAGCGATGGCACAAGGGGAAGCAGACGGAGTAGTATACGATGAACCGGCAATCGCTGTTTGGAAATTGAAAAATGGTGATTCAGTGAGAGCGATTGAAGATCTAATTTCTACAGAAAACTTAGGGATTGCACTTCAGAAAAATGATATCGATACGATTCAATGGGTGAATTCATTCCTTGATAGTTACTTAGGAAGCCCTGCTGAACTTACTTCTCGTGAAAAATGGTTTGAAACTTCAGATTGGTTAAGTGAAGTAGTAGAAGAATAAAACACTCTGGCAACTTAGAGGGGGACCAACTATGTATAACTATAACTGGAGTGTTATACCGCAAAATATGGACGTCTTCATCGATGGGGCATTAAAAACACTAGAAATTTCAGTGATTTCCATCCTTTTAGCGATTCCAATAGGTATCATCTTCGGACTAGGACGTATTTCAAAAAACAAAGTGATTCAAATTATATCATCTACGTATGTCGAGATAATTCGTGGAGTACCACTACTTGTATTATTAATGTGGATATTTTATGTGCTAGGGCAGGTGTTTAGATTAGGATCGTATTGGGGCTCCATTGTGGGGCTCGCAATATTTGCTGGCGCCTTTATCGGAGAAATCGTGCGTTCGGGTATTCAAGCTGTACCAAAAGGACAGATGGAAGCAGCGCGTTCTCTTGGGATGTCACATGGAAAGGCGATGAGACATATTATTTTGCCACAAGCATTTAGACGCGTATTACCGCCGCTTGCATCGCAATTTATTATGCTCATTAAAGATTCATCCCTAGTATCCATCATAGCGGCGACCGATTTAACGCTAAACGCAAAAAACTTAGTAGCAACATCATTCGCCTCCATCGAAGTATGGACATTCGTTGCGCTAATCTATTTCATCATGACATTCAGCCTATCATTGATCATTCGATTCTTCGAAAAACGATTACTGAAAAGCGAAGCATAAAGGTAAGGAGGGTGTAACCAAATGATTTCTATCAAAAATGTCAATAAAAGCTTCGGTGCCCACCACGTCCTAACCGACGTTTCGCTCGAAGTACCAAAATCGAATGTAGTCGCACTAATCGGACCGAGTGGAGCAGGGAAATCTACTCTCATCAGAACGATCAATGCACTAGAGCCAATCAATAATGGAGAAATCGTGGTCGACGGGATATCCATTCACGCCCAAAAGACGGACATAAACAAAGCCCGACTAAATATCGGATTCGTATTCCAAAGCTTCAACCTATTTCCGTTTTTAACAGCATTAGAAAATGTAACGATTTCACCGATGAAAGTAAAAGGACTCTCAAAGGAAGCAGCTGAAAAAAGAGGAAAAGAACTACTAACCTCACTTGGACTGGGGGACAAATTCGCCTCTTACCCAAACAGACTTTCCGGTGGGCAACAACAGCGTGTAGCCATCGCACGAGCACTCGCAATGGATCCACACGTCATGCTATTTGATGAACCAACATCCGCACTCGACCCAGAAATGGTAACCGAAGTGCTCGATGCCATCCGTAAACTAGCAAAAGACGGCATGACCATGGTCGTCGTAACACACGAAATGGGCTTCGCTAAAGAAATATGCGATGAAATCGTCTTCATGGCAGACGGCAAAATCGTCGAACGCGCAGCACCAGACAAGTTCTTCACCAACCCAGACACACAACGTGCGCAAGACTTCTTATCGAAAGTATTAAACCACTAGAGCGATCTAGTGGTTTTCTTCTGTAATAGATAAATAACAATAACTTTTTTATCTTTTATCCTAAACGAACACATTTATATAGAAGAAACTCCCCTAAATATAAAAAGTAATCAATGCCTCTAGGAAACTTTATAGATATGAATAGCCACCTAACAGGCAATTCACAAGGATTTTTAGAGCCATAGACATTACTATTCTTTTACGATAGTAATAAAAGCTTAATACTACTGAAAAGTTCGAATAGGTAAACAGTAAGTCGATTTAACTATTATATACAACTTTTCTACTCTAGAATTTTTGCTAAATAACACCAAATAATCTGCACTCTTGGATACGAGTTGCACCATAATATGCTCTTAATTATTATCGAAATTCAAACAAAAGAAGGCTAAGCGTGTTTCCCGACCTACATCAATCCACCCAAAAACACCTGTCCTACCACCAGTAAAAGTTATTGTAGATCTGTTCAGAGGGTTTGTATTTGCGGTACGAATATAAAAAAAACGCCCTTTGCATTAGCAAAAAGGCGTAAAAATAAGAAAAGAAGCATCCGAAGTTCAGATGCTTCTTTTCTTGAGCGATAAAACGAAGGAAGTAGAAGGCTGCACACTAATGAATGTACAAACAAGTTTACGGCGTTACACATCTATAAGTAACCTTCTATACTGTACATCATAACACAAATTTTTAAAAATGCACGCATTTATACAAAGAAAATTAAAATAAAATAATTCAGTAAGAGAAATCTACTATATTATAAATAAAAAAATAGCAAGAAAATTCTATTTAACTGAAAAAATAAGGGTAGGTAATCTAGCATTCTAAAAATGGTAATAATTAATCAGAAAAAAAGGTAGCATAAAAAGAAATATTCCTGTAATATGGAACATGTAATAGAGTCCTTGGTGCTTTCAAAACATCATCCTCAAAAATAAACTGGTAATCTTTGAGGTTTCTAGTTGATTTTAGCATAAGAGTTTTGTATACTCATATATTAGTTAGGGTGATGATATTGGACGCTATCAAGCGACCGGCGTTACACACTACAAAATTGCAACACACAAGCGAAGGGAGATCACAAGTTTATGAAGAAAAAAGCTATCAAAATTGCAGCTTCAACTGCAGTAGCAGCTTCAGCATTCGTTGCAGTAGCACCAGTAAATCAAGCTGATGCAGCAACAAATGTAAATCAATTAGTAACAGACGCACAAAATGCAGGTACAGTTCTTAAATGGGCTATTTCAGTAGAAGGTACTGCTGACTACAAAAATGAACCATGGACTGAATATAACAATGCTAAAAATGCATTGAAAAAAGCAGAAGATGCAATTGCAAAATTACCAGCTTCTGAAAAACTTAGCGCTCAAGCTAAATTAGTAGATCCAAAAGTAAGCATCTCTCGTGCACAAGCATACATCGATGCTATCACTTCTGGTAAAAAAATCCTTGCTAAAAATGCTGATTTCGAAGCAGCAGTTAAAACAGGCGATTTAGAAAAAGTTGAAAAAGCTTACCACGTAGTAACTGAAGAATTCCGTAAACAAACAGTTCTTAACTACCGTGTTTATGGTCAATCAACTCGTGATGAAATCCTTAAAGAATATAAATTACCAATTGAAAAAACAGTTAGAGAATATGCTTCTGAAGTAACAGTTCATATGCTAACTAAATCAGCAGCAGCTGATGTTAAAGCTTCTAAATTTGAAGATGCTGCTAAAAAATTAACTGAAGCACAAGCATTACTTGATGCTGAAGCATTAGTATGGGAAGAAGCACTTCAAAAATCAGTAAATGATGTAGAAGCTTCAATTCCACTACAAGTACTTTCACTTGTTAGCGATAACAAAAATACTGTAACTGTAAAATTCTCAACTAAAATCCAACCAGGTGCAGCGGTACTTCCAGCTGGACAATTTACTTTCACTAACGGTTTAGTCGTTCAATCAGCTTCTGTAGCTGCTGACGGTAAAACAGTTACTTTAACAACAATTGACCAATCTGCTGATACTGAGTATGCATTGTCTTACCAAGGTAAAGCTACTGGTAAATCATTTAAAACTCCTGCAAAAGCAACTGACAATACAATCGGTGTTGTAGAAACTGATGCAGTAAACTTAGAAAACGGTGGAGAACGTTCATACACTGTTAATGTAACTAAAGCAGACGGTACTGCTTATACTGGAAAAGTAAAAATTGAATTATTAGATTCAACTGGAACTGTTCTTACAGATGCAGCTACTCAAGCTAACATTAAATCAGTAAATGGTTCTGCAATTTCAGCTGCTATAACTCATACTGTTGATGCAATCAATGGAAAAGTTACATTTATCGTAGCAGATGGTTCAGCTGTTCCAACTTTAACAGTACAACCTAAAATTACTAGAGTAGAAGATGGTTCTTATAAATTAGCTCCAAAAACTACTTTCTGGGAAGTTGCAGGAACTGGTAATGTAAGTGCTGCAGTTACTGGTGTAACTGTTGACGCTACAAATGGTGTTATCTACTTCAATGGTAAAAAATATCTTTATGATGCAAATGATAAATTCTTCTTCAAAAATGTAGAAGTTAATTCAGCTGATTTTGTTAAAGCACTTTCTTTAGGTGATGTAGTTACTTTTAACTACAATGATAACAAAGCTAATATCTCTACATTTACAATTGATACAGACATCACTGCTGATGCAGCATTGAAAGTAACTAACCCTGCTGACGTAATTACGGCAGATACAAATGCAACTCGTTTAGAAGGTACAGGACAAGCTGGACACATTATTGAAGTTTACAAAGGAACAGTTGCTACAGGTAATGCAGTTGCAACTACTACTGTAGGATCTAATGGTGCTTGGGTTGTTAACTCTCTAAACCTTACAGAAGGTTCTAAAAATGAATTTGTTGTAACTTCTCGTCCAGTTGGTTCTACTGCTGCTGCGTTCACTTCTCCTGCAGTGACTATTTACCAACAAGACTTTGCTACAGTTGCAAACGGATTAACTGTTACTGATACTGACGGCAATAAAAAACTTGGTATTGGTGATGTAATTAACTTTACTGTTCAAAATGATACAGTAGTAAATAACAACTTGAAAGTTGCTTCTAATGCTACAATCACTTTAAAAGACGATCAAGGATATACTCGTTTCTATAAAGTAACACCTGTAGCAAATCAACCAAAACAAGTTAAGATTGTTGACGTTGAAACTAAAGCAACTCAAGATAGCTACAATACTGGATTTGGTAATACTTTAGTTTCTGTTACTGGTATTACTAACCAAGATAACTTAACATTTAACGTTACTAAATCTGCTGATGTTAAATTAGATGCAGGCGTAGTTGCTCCTTAATAAAACTAAACGAAACGTTGCTTAATAAATCGTTAATTCGATGAAATAAGCGGAAAAGAAACTCATGTTTACCCTATAATTCTGGTTGTTTATCTTCTATGATTTTAGTAAGTAGACATGAGTTTTTTCTCTAACTGTTATCTTCCAATTGATGGGCGAAATTCCTATCCTTGTTAAACAGTCTTTAAGCAAGTGCCTAATCCTCCTGGATCCAGTGATGCTCTGATAAGCAGAAGGGATTAAGTCAGGTGAAGTCGTACTCATAGAATGAGGCGGGGCTCTTTAAAAGACAACTATGGTCAGGTAGACGAATCCATGTAGGCAGGGTGAGGTAGTGAGTATCGTGAAGAATGCTAGGAGCTCGGTATTCATCCTTACAGATGAAATAATGTAATGGCGCTTAGGATAATTGACTGTTAAACTAAGCGTTCTCACTCCTGTATAGTGGAGACCTACGGTTGTCAAAATAAGGGATGGACGTAACGGAACGTTTGAAGTTCTCTTGGAAGAGGTGTATCAGCACCATGGAAGCTAAGAGAATGGCAGCAGGTTCATAGTAGTGTAGATTACTAGCCGTTTGGACTTGTATGGTAACATACGAGAAGGGTAAAACTAGTGGGAGCGAAGGAACCTAGTCAGTGGTAATTATTCTAAAAAAGCTTATTTCCCCAAAATATGCTTTTTAAAGTTAATAGGACCAATCAAGTAATATTGATTGGTCCCATCTTTTTGGTTATTTTATAGGCATTTTAACATGCATTATATTACATACATAATTAGGTGTTTTCTAGAATAACATAAGACTGATGGCACGCCGTATGCGCTAAAAGGCGCTTGTACGGTGTAGGCCCTAATCGAAAGCCACACGGAGGTGTGGTATAAGAGGGGAATAGCGAGCAGGAAATTAATCTTATTGCGGTAAATGGTGCTAAAGAAGCGCTTGTAGCTCCTAGTTTTATCGGTGGAGAAAGTGCTACTACAAGTACACCAAAATTAAACCTTCCTAAAAACGGAATTAATGGAACAACAATCACTTGGACTTCAGATACAACTACTTGGGTTGCTAATAGTGGAGCAATAAATCGTCCAGGAAGCGGAGCTCCAAAAGAAGTTACTTTAACGGCAACGATTAAAAAAGGAACTGCTGAGGCTACACAAACATTTAAGGTAACTGTTCCAAATAATGATGACGCTGATTCAAGCAAAGCTGGCAAACAGTATGCGCCTGTAACTGTAGTAAAGAACTAATATAAATTCATTAGTGTTCCAGCGCCAGAAATTATTGTATAATTATCCCTGTTAATCTGGGTAGCAAGTTCTTAAATAATTCTGAGCGGTTTATGAAATTTAGGTTGCATGAGGATAGAAAGCCTCTTGATCGAGTAATCGATCAAGAGGCTTTTTTCCTTTTTCTTATTTTATATTGTCTAGCAATGTTGATCATAAAGCACAACGTTACATAATAAATGTTTAGTTAGAGACAAATAGAACCATAAAGGAAGAAATAAGCATAATATAGCTTATTTCTTCTTTTTGTAGTTTGTAATTACTCATTACTCTCTGAATTATAAAAGAAAATTAATTAATATCTTAACAATAGGTTGACATAATTTACAATTTCCTTACAGTAGTTTTACACTATTCAGAAAAGGAGAATGGTACAATTTTCATGGGGAAATAAGAAGAATAGTACTACTGATGGCACGCCGTATGCGATGAAAGTCGCTTGTCCGGTGTAGGCCCGAACCGAAATCTACATAAATGTAGTATAAGACGGGAATAGCGGAAATATTGTAACAGAATTTAACAATGCAATCTCAGGAGGGGCTAAAGCTTTCACAATCTCTGGAGATATTGCTACTGGTTCAACATTCAATTTAACTGGGAAGACAATTGATGAACTAACAATTGATCTAACAGGTATGACAAATGGAGAAGCACTTACTTTAACAAACGGAACTGTGAAAAATTTGATAGTTAAAGATAAAGCTAACGTTACCTTAAACATCCATAGTATTAACGTAGAAAGAAGCACTACTTTCAACTAAGTTTAGAAAGATAAGAATTGGGAGAAGTCTGATTTCTCCCTTTTCTTCTGTTATCTAATTACTAAGTTAATATATTTGTCGAATAGAGAAATATTTTGTAAAACACATAAGACTCCATGGATATAGAAATAGAAGGGAAGAGAATAGATGCAAATCAAAAAAAGAAAATCATTTAAGAAACCTGTAGGATACGCGGTATTATCTACAGCGGCTTTAGTAGGACTAGCATCAGTACCAGCAGTAGTAGCTCATGCAGATGTGAATTTCTCAGGAAATACTAATCTAAAAGGTGAAGTAGTTATTACAAAACAAGTTGAACTTTTGGATGCAACTGCTAATGGTTCATTGAAAGATGCCAAAATAATTATTAATCCAGCTAGCAATAATCCTGTTATTAGTTTAGGAAATATCGCAGCTAATGATATCGAGATTAAAGGATCGGTAGCACTTAAAGGAAACAAGCTTGAGAATGCCACAATATTCCTAAACCCAGTGGCACAAAATAGCAAAGTTGATTTAAGTGGTACGAATGCAACAAAGATAACGATTGAAAATAACAATGTAACAGAAATTTCAGTTCCCGAAAATGTAACAACTATCACACTTGCAGAGGGAGTGTCGGGAGAATCTCTAAAAGTAACTGACAAAACTGGGAAAGAAAAAGAAGTTACGTTTGAACCAGTAGAAACTCCAAAAGAAAACTTTAACTTATCTATCATGCATACGAATGATACACATGCTAGTCTTGACAATGTCGCGAAACGTGTAACAGCTGTAAAAGAAGTAAGAGATGAGAAACCAAATGCGTTGCTACTGGATGCTGGTGACGTAATGTCTGGAACATTATACTTTAATGAATTCCAAGGAATGGCTGATTTAGAATTTATGAATTTAATGAAATATGATGCAATGACATTTGGTAACCATGAGTTTGATCTAGGTTCATCTGCTGAAGGTCTTCAAGCTCTAAAAGATTTTGTAGAAGCGGCTAAATTCCCGTTTGTATCTGCTAACGTAGATTTCTCGAAAGATGATAAGTTCACAGGATTATTTAGCGATGTAATTTCAAGTAAACCGGAAGAAGGAAAAATCTATCAAGGAATTATAAAAGAAATTGATGGAGAAAAAGTGGGTATTTTCGGATTAACTACTGCAGAAACTGCATCTCTTTCAAGTCCTGGAAAAGTAACTTTTGAAGACTATAAAGCAGAAGCTGAAAAAGCGGTTAAAGCATTTGAAGGCCAAGGAGTAGACAAAATTATTGCGATTACGCATATTGGATTCGATGACAATGCAGCAATTGACAATGACTTGACATTGGCTGCTGAAGTTGAAGGCATTGACGTAATCGTTGGTGGGCATAGTCATACAACATTAAGTAAACCAACTGTTGTTGACGCGGAAGGAACACCTACATTAATCGTTCAAACTGGAAATGCTAATAGCAATTTAGGTGTACTGGATGTTGAGTTTGATAAACAAGGAAAAATTATAGGACATGCAGGAAAACTAATTGCTATTGGTAGTCAGGCTGCAGATCCAGAGGCTGCAGCTATCTTAGCAAAGTATAAACAAAAAGTGGATGCAACTGCTTTAACAGAAATTGGTGTGGAAGCAAAAGTTGCGTTAACAAACCCACGTACTGGAGATACAGGAAATACAACTGGTGAAAGTGTCCGTAAAAATGAAACAATTCTAGGGAACTTAATCACGGACGGAATGCTTAAAAAAGCTAAAGAAGTATCAGGTAAGGAAGTTATCATGGCATTACAAAACGGTGGTGGTATTCGTGCAGCAATCGATGCAGGTCCTATCACAGTTGGTGAAGTTATCACGGTACTGCCATTTGCGAATACATTAGCAACAATGGATGTAACAGGGGCAGAATTAAAAGCTGCATTTGAAATTAGCTTAAAATCACTACCAGGTGAAAACGGTGGATTCTTGCATGTTGCAGGAGCAGAAGTAAAATATGATTCTACTAAACCTGCTGGTCAGCGTGTAGTATCCATCAAATACAAAAATGCAAATGGTCAGTTAACTGCACTTGAAGATACAAAAACATACACTATTGCAACAAACGCCTTCACTGCAAAAGGTGGAGATGGCTTTGATGTATTTGCAACAGCTTATGCAGAAGGTCGTGTAACAGACTTGGGTCTGTCCGATTGGGAAAATTTCAAAGAACTTTTAGTTTCATTAACAGCAATTCCGACTGAAATTGAAGGACGTATTATTGATGTAAATGGGGAACCAGAACAACCAGAAACAGAAATACCAGGTGGAGAAATAGCGGGTAAAGATTTCTCTGGTACAGAAAATGCACCAAAAGTTTACTCTGGTGACGTTACAGTATCTGTGACTGATGTAGCTTCTTTTAAGCATGTAGTTGTTAAAGGTGACCTAGTTCTTACAGGTACACTAACAGAGAATGCTTCCTTTGAGAACATTAAAGTAGAAGGCAATCTTGATCTTTCAGGTCTTGATACAGATGTCTATAACTTGAGTGGTATTGAGGTAACTGGAGAAACAACTATATAAAATCTATTATAAGCCTTCTGTTAATGGCGGAAGGCTTATAGACTTTATAAAACATTCGCTTCATTAAAATCTGTAACTAAAAGGAGAATCGTTTTAATGAGTAATAAGTGGAAAAAACCAGTAAACGCTGTATTATCAGCTAGTTTAGTAGCTGGTGTAGTAGTACCTACAATGCCATCTGCAGTGGTAGCGGCTACTCAAGCAACGGATTTGATTATTTCAGAATATGTTGAAGGTAGTGGTACTAACAAAGCGATTGAGTTATACAATGGAACAGGTTCTACAATTGATTTAGGTAAATACACTCTGGAACTTTATTCTAATGGTGCTACTTCAGCAAGTCAGAAACTAAACTTAACTGGTACATTGGAAAATGGAAAGACATATGTAATTTATAACTCTACTAATACTGAAATCACTAGTAAGGGAAATCTTAAAAATACGTCAGTTATTAATTTTAGTGGAGATGACCCGGTCCTTTTAAAGAAAAATGATGAAGTCGTAGATTCGATTGGACAGGTTGGTTCAAGAATTGAGAATTTAAAGGATGTTACTCTAGTCCGTAAAAACAATGTTACTTCAGGAGATAGGGACACAACAAATTCTTTTGATTCATCTGAAGAATGGATTGAATATCCTAAAGATACTTTTTCAAATCTAGGCTCACACGAAATGGATGCTTCCTCACCGTCTGATCCAACAAATCCAGTTGTTGAGGTTACAACAGCAACAATTACTGGGACAGCGAAAGTTGGTGAAACTTTAACGGCTTCAGTAAATGAAGGCGCGACAAATGTATCTTTCCAATGGCAAATGGCTGATACAAAAGAGGGACTTTACACAAATATTGATGGAGCTACAAATGAAACATTAACATTAGCGGTGGAACAAGAAGGCAAATTTATTAAAGTTAATGTTAAAGGTGACAAGGAATCATCTATAACAAGTGAAGCAACAGTAGCAATTGCAGCAGCAGACTCAACAAATCCTGAAACACCAGTTGAAGGAATGTCTATCGCAGAAGCACGTGCGCAAAAAACGGGGGAAGTAACTGTAAAAGGTATTATAACAGCTTCACTAAAAAATACACTTCACTTTGAAGATGGAACTGGTGCACTTGCAATCTTCCCAAAACCAGTTAAAGGAAATGTTGGAGATGAAATTACTGTTACAGGTAGTTTGTCTGAATATAATGGATTATTACAATTACAAAATGCAACGATTGTAGGAGAACCAGTATTTAAAGGTGTACCAACCCCTGTATTACTAACTGGTGCTGAAGTAGATGAATCAAATGAGTCTAAGTTAGCAAAAGTTAATAGTGTAACTATATCTGGAAAAAGTCAAAACTATACAGCTACGGATGCAAATGGTGACACATTCACTGTTCGCGATGAAACTAGTAACTTAGGATTAGTTGCTGACACTACATACGAATCTATCACAGGAATCGTACAAGAATTTAATGGAACTTTTCAAATCATTCCACGTTCTAAACAAGATATTGTTGCAGACAGTTCCCTTATATCACAAGCATCTGCTACACCAGGTAGCGGGGTATTAACTGGAAGCACAAACGTAACGTTAACTACAACTACTGCAAATGCAGAAATATATTATACATTAAACGGTGATACACCAACTGCCGACAGTGCTAAATATACAGGTCCAATTACAATTGATAAAAATACAACTGTAAAAGCAATTGTAAAAGGACAAGATGGTACGTTTAGTGAAGTAAGTACATTTAATTATGAAGTAACAGATAAACTTCACGTTCATCACATCCAAGGTGAAGGACATGATTCATCGTATAAAGGTAAAACTGTCCAAAATATTGAGGGTGTAGTGACATATAAATATAAATTAGGTGGAAACAACTACTTCCATATGCAAACACCTGATGAGTTAGCAGACAGTAATCCAAAAACCTCAGAAGGTATTGTTGTGTTCACGGGAAATACGGCTGCTAATGTAAACGTCGGGGAATTAGTAAGCGTATCAGGTTCGGTTAGTGAATACAATATTGACGGATATAATGATACAAAAGGTGAAACT
Source organism: Psychrobacillus sp. NPDC093180 (assembly GCF_044754065.1). NCBI lineage: Bacteria > Bacillati > Bacillota > Bacilli > Caryophanales > Bacillaceae > Psychrobacillus > Psychrobacillus sp. NPDC093180. Next base: position 341,431 of record NZ_JBIVOJ010000003.1, read on the forward strand.
GACCTACCAGTGACACAAATTAGTGCTAGAAATGATCAGGGTGGAAAAGTAAGTGTGGTGGAAACCAACGTAACTCTTCCAACACCAATAGTTATTGACGAAACTAATTTACCATCGGAAGTAATTGACAATGACGGTCTTACTAAATTTGATCCTGAAGAAGATGCAATTGATTTCTGGGAAAGCTTAGAAGGTATGCGCGTTCAATTTGGAAATCTAAAAGCAGTAGCGCCACAAGAACATGGAGATCTAATCACGGTTTTAGAAAGCAGAGAAACGAATACACTTCATGGTGGAGTAAAATTAACACAAGAAACTGCAAATCCTGATAGAATCCAATTCAAAATGTATGATAACAATGAAGCAAGAAACTTTGAGGTAGCAACAGGAGACAAATTTACTGGACCAATTATAGGAGTAGTAAACTATGGTTTCCAAAACTATAAAGTAAATGTAGATTTACAAGTCATGAAAGATGCTTACCAAAAAGGAAATGCTAAACCAGAAACAACAAACATTGTAAAAGCGAATGATAAGTTAACAATAGCATCCTATAACTTAGAGAACTTCTCGAACAACAAAGCTAGTAATGAATCTCCAGACGATAAAGCAAAAAAATTAGCTAGAGCATTTGCAAAAGACATGCAAAGCCCTGATATTATCGGTGTAACGGAGGTTCAAGATAATAACGGATCAGCAGCTGGAGGTACTGCAGCAAACGAAAGCTATGAGAGGCTGATCGCTGAGATCGAAAAAGCTGGTGGAGTAAAATATAAATACGTAAATATCGACCCTGAAAGCGGTAAAGATGGTGGAGCACCAAATGCTAATATCCGTGTTGGATTCCTATACAATCCAGAGCGTGTTAAGTTAACAGAAGGTGCTACTGCTGGTAGTGCAACAACAGCTGTAGGGTATGAAAATGGTAAGTTAACACATAACCCAGGACGTATTGATCCTAATAACTCCGCATTTAATAGTAGCCGTAAACCATTAGCTGCACAATTTGAATTCCAAGACGAAAGTGTGATTGTTATTGCAAACCACTGGAACTCGAAGTCAGGAGACACTCCATTATTTGGTTCTACACAACCACCTAATTATGGTAGTGAAGTACAACGTAAAAAGATTGCACAAGTGGTTTATAACTTTGTAGAAGGTATCAAAACTAAAAACCCAAATGCAAACATTGTATCTCTTGGAGATTTTAATGACTTCCAATTTACGGATGCTCTTAAAATTCATGAGGGAACGCTTATGACAAATATGATTAATAAAGTGGAAGAAAATGATCGTTACACATATCTGTTCCAAGGAAATTCCCAAGTACTCGATCATATCTTAGTATCGAATAACCTAGTAAACAAAACAATAACAGATATTCTGCATATCAACGCAGATTTTACAGATATGGCTGGTCGTGCAAGTGACCATGATCCAGTAATGGTACAAATCGATTTAAAAGGTGAAGGGGAAGTTGTAGCGCCAATCATTCCTGAAAAACTGTATGACTTCAAAAATCTTACAACGAAAAAATTAATCATTACGAAGCCTAGTATTTCACTTACATTAGGAGAAAATTCCACAATTACGGATGGCGTGCTATTCACAGGAAATTATGCAGAGTTTCATGGTGAAGGATTTGCTGATCAACAATTGACGATTAAGCCAATAAATGCAGGAGCAATAATTGATTTTAAAAATACAAAAGTAAAATCAATTATTATTGATGGTTCTAATGTAAAAGAAATTCGTAATCTACCTTCTGATGCAATTATTGAATACAAAAACGGAGCATCTAAGGATACAATTCTATTTAGAAACTAAAGGTACATTAATAACAGAATAACTCATTGGTTAAGAAGTGAACCTCATTTATGAGGTTCCTTCTTTATTATTCAGATCGGAAACTTGTAGATGGGAGCAATATAATGAAAAACTTTAAAAATCGATCAGTTTTGGTAGGGTTGATCTTTCTATTATTTGTAAGTTTAGTTACCCCATATAATATTCAGCAAGCGGAAGCGGCAGAAAAGACAATAACAGTAGCAGAAGCTATTGCTAATAATAGCGGTAGCGCGACAGTTCAAGGTTATATTGTAGGATATACAACAGGGGCAAACTCGATAACAAATGATCAAAGTAAATTTAAAGATGATTTAAATTTTGTATTAGCAGATAATGCAACAGAAACAAATATCAGTAACGTAATTTCAGTACAACTCACTAACTCCTATCGATCGGAATTTGGGTTATCCACCAACCCTGATCATATTGGGAAGAAAGTAAAAATTACTGGTAGTCTAGAAGCTTATCATGCAATGTCCGGGTTAAAATCACCCACTAAGATAGAGTTTATAGAAGATGAAGTAGAAGAAGTACCACTCACAGCTGAGAAAGTATATTATTTCAACAGTCTAACAACCAATAAATTAGTAATTACGAAGCCAAGTATTTCACTTACGCTAGTTGAAAATACTAACATTTCAAATGGAGTACTATTTACAGGTGATTATGGAGAGTTTAATGGGAATGGTTTTACGAATACATCATTATGGATTAAACCATTGAATTCAGGAGCAATTATTGACTTCAATGATACTATCATCCCAAAAATCATTATAGACGGGAATAATGTAAAACAAATTCATGCCCTTCATGCAGAAACAAAAATTGATTACATAAACGGAGCATCAAAAGAGAATATTCATTTTTTCAATGTTAATGGCGATCTGATCGAGGGAAATCCTATTGTACCAGATGAAAATCAAGCTCCGATTATAGAAAAAGCAATCGCCAATGCAACGATTACAACGGAAGAAGTGTTAACATTCTACTTGCCAGAATACTTTTCTGATCCTGACAATGATGAATTAACATTTATGGCTACAAAGGGGACGATTGAAAACTCTGTTTTAACGCTAGAGCTTGAAGAAGGAAGTCATACTGTAGATATTACAGCAACAGATGGAGAAAAGTCTGCTAGTATGAGCTTTACAATAACAGTAAGAACTGAATCGGAAGAACAGTCACCACTAGATATATATTATCAAGATGCATTTGGAAAACAAGGTCAAGCATTAAAAGCAGCCCTTCATGAAATCATAGATGATCATAACATGCTAACTTACGATCAGGCATGGGAGGCTTTAAAAGAAACAGATGAAGATCCAAATAATCCCGATAATGTTATTTTGTTTTATACGGGAGAGTCACGTTCTAAAAATCGTAACGGTGGTATGGTTGGAGACTGGAACCGTGAACATACATGGGCAAAGTCGCACGGTAATTTTGGGACAAGTATAGGTCCCGGAACGGATATTCACCATCTTCGTCCAACTGATACACAAGTGAATAGTTCTCGAGGAAATTTAGATTTTGATAACGGTGGTAGTTCAGTGAAGAATTGTGTTGCATGTAAAAAAGACGGAGACTCTTTTGAACCACCAGATCGAGTAAAGGGCGATGTTGCAAGGATTCTATTTTACATGGCAACACGCTATGAACAAGGAGATAAAGTAGATTTAGAGCTAAATGAAAAGGTAAACAATGGAAGCAATCCTTATCATGGAAAACTTTCTGTGTTACTACAATGGCATAAACAAGACCCAGTAGATGAGTTTGAACGTAACAGAAACAATGTTATCGAAAATTGGCAAGGCAACCGTAACCCATTTATCGATCACCCAGAATGGGTCAGTGCTATTTGGCAAAATAACTAAAAAAGTATTAGTTAGATAATTAGAGAAAGACCTCATGGATAAAACTTTCATTTGCCATACACCATGGGGTCTAACTGCCTTTCATAAAGCGAATGGGAAATTACAATTTAATAGATGAGTAGAGTAATACAAAGGGAGAATCATTCAATGCTACTAAGCATAAAAAAACTATTTAATGATAGTTCCAAAGATTTGAAACGAATAAACAAGATGGTAGATACAGTTAACGAGTTAGAAAACAAATATGAAGCATTTTCAGATGAAGATTTACGCGGGATGAAGGATCAATTTAAAGAAATGCTTTCTACTGGTAAAACATTGAAAGATATTCAAGCAGATGCATTCGCTGTTGTTCGAGAAGCGGCAAAACGTGTACTTGGGATGCGCCATTATGATGTGCAACTAATAGGGGGCTTTGTACTTCACGAAGGATCGATTGCGCAGATGAATACTGGGGAAGGTAAAACACTTGTTTCAACTTTACCTAGTTATTTACACGCGCTAGAAGGAAAAGGGGTTCACCTTATCACAGCAAACGAATATTTGGCAGCTCGTGATAAGGAGCAGATGGGCCAAGTACTTGAATTTCTTGGCATGACGGTGGGTTTAAATGTTTCACAATTAAACCCATACGCAAAAAAGCATGCCTATGCAGCGGATATTACATATGGTACAGGTACTGAATTCGGCTTCGATTATTTACGAGATAATATGGTATACCGTAAAGAAGATAAAGTGCAGCGAGGGCATCATTTTGCAATTGTCGATGAAGTAGATAGCATTCTAATCGACGAAGCAAGAACACCACTAATAGTAGCTGGCAAGTCGAATGAAGGAGCAGAATTATTTTTAATTACCTCTCAAATAATGAAATCCTTTAAAGAAGGAAAAGAATATGAATTGTTCCCAGAAACAAGACATATTTACTTGACGGATGAAGGTTCATCCAAAATTGAAAAATTATTTGGCATTGAAAATCTCTATGATCCAGAGCATAGGGAACTTCTTTTACATGTTAACCAATCCTTGAAAGCACATGCCACTCTAAAACTTGATGTGGACTATATCGTAAAAGAAGGAAAAATTGAGTTAATTGATAAATTTACAGGTCGAGTGATGGAGGGACGCTCGTTAAGTGAGGGCTTGCATCAAGCAATTGAAGCAAAAGAAGGTGTAAAAATTACGGATGAAAATGTGACCCAAGCTACAATTACCATCCAAAATTATTTCAGACTATATAGCGGGTTAGCTGGTATGACTGGAAGCGCAACTCCTTCTAAAAAAGAATTTTGGGAAACGTACCATCTTCCGGTTGTAACGATTCCAACAAACAAACCTATTTTACGTGAAGATATACCTGAATTAATCTTTAAAGATAAAGACAGCAAACTAAAGAAAATAGTTTCAGAAGTAAAACGAATACATAGTGTTGGCCGACCAATTTTAATTGGAACAACCTCCATCGAACAGTCAGAAAATCTTTCGAAGCAATTGAAAAAAGAAAAGATTCAACATAAAGTTTTAAACGCAAAAACAGAGGCAGATGAGGCAGATATTATTGCAACTGCTGGACAAAAAGGACAAGTAATGATTGCAACGAATATGGCAGGTCGCGGTACCGATATTTCGCTCGATAAGGAAGTAAAGGATTTAGGGGGATTATATATTATCGGAACGGAGCACCATGAGAGCGGTCGAATCGATATGCAGCTTCGCGGCCGGGCTGGTCGACAAGGAGATCCAGGTACATCCCAATTTATCATTTCTTTAGAAGATGATTTGTTCACTTATTATGATGAGGGACAACATGAGATTTACTTAAAAAAAGTAAAATCAAATGAAGAAGGACTCGTGCTATCACCACATCCCGATAAGTATTTAATTACAGTTCAAAAAACAGTTGAGTACATCCATAAAGCTGCTCGGGAGCATTTGTTAAAACTAGAGACGCCGCTTAGTGAACAAAGTAAAATTATATATACGATGCGTGATCGAATTATTGATATGAATAATGAAATGCTTTTCGAGGAGCTCTATGAATATATGGGAAGATACATCCAACGTCTTTCGGCAATTCACTGTGGAGACAACGAAAACTATGTAAACGATCGCAATTCTGCAACTTTTTTCAAAGAGTTATCCCTTATCTTCTTGTCTCTAGAGTGGGATGAACAGGAATGGAAGGAAGCAGAGCAAGAACAAATAGAGAAGATGGCTATTTCAAAATTAGGGGAGCAAAAACCACAAATAGATATATTCCAAGCGAATTCACTATTTATTCAACAGCTAAAGCGAATGATTTTACAGCATATGGATACGAATTGGATGAACCATTTACATCGAATGACGAGTATCCGCGAAGGAATTGGATTAAGCGGATATAGCCAACAAGATCCATATCAACTGTTCGAAAAAGAAGCACTATCTGAATTTACATCCCTGATATCTGAGATAGAAGCGAATGTAAGTACTAGCTTTGTGGGGTTAGTTAAACAACTATTGAAAGAACAAAAGGAGAGTGAGCGGTAATGGCTTTTTTCCAAAAGAAAAAACAGGAAAATGAAGAAGAAAAGTTAGAAACTGCTATGATTACGGATACAGTTAATCAAGATGCAGTGCCTACCACACTAGAATTTCATCCGTTACAACAATACTCCACGCCTCAAACTTATGTTTTAAAATACCATCATGAGCAGTTACCTACTTTGAAACTAAACCAAATATCAATCTCAGGTATTCGGTTAACTCAAACAGGGGAAAAATTAGAAATCGAAGCGTTTATTCGAAACACGGTTGATCAACCGATAAAATTTTCCACATTAGATCTAGTTCTATTAGATGAAGTAGGAAAAACATTGGCTAATAAGTCTTTTAATATGGAAGAGGTGGGTACCCTTTCTGCTTTATCCTCTATGCCTTGGGTATTTACGTTTGAAAAAGAAAATATATTAGTAGACGATATTCCAAATGAGGGATGGAAGATAGCTTTTGCTATACAACAAGTACCGAAAGAACATTCTTTAGATCTTGAGCCGTCATGGGAAAATCATCTTTCCCAAATGCAGCGCAAACGTATTGAAGAATTGGTAACGTCTTTACCAAAACTAGGAGAAACCGAAGTCAGCCTCATGATACTAGATGTAAAGCTGAAAGAAAATGGCGATGTAATAGCATCCGCTCTTATCCGTAATGGAAAAATGGAAGCAATTAATGTAAAGGATTTTTCACTTATTGTTATGGATGCAACGAATGAACAAATCTGTTCTAGAAATTTTATACTGGAAGATTTCATAGTAAAAGGCAATGCAACAAAGCCATGGACTTTCAAATTTCCAGAACAATTAGTGCAAAAGAAGAACCCTGATTTTTCTAAATGGAAAGTTCAAATTTTGAAGAATAAATAAAAAATCATTAATTAGTTGTAAAGGAATCACTCTAAGAATTATTTAGAGTGATTTTTATTAAAGATATTTTCCCTATTAATCTACAAATTTAGATAGAAAACACTGTATATTATTGTTGATAAAAGACGGAAACATAAGAAAAAGCAATAAATTGCGAAATATATCATAATTTTCTGATTTATTTTATTTTGATTTAATTGTATAGTTTAATGGGGGAATAAGAATATGATTACTATTGATGGCACGCCGTATGCGATGAAAGTCGCCTGTATGGTGTAGGCCCGGAACGAAAGCTATACAAGTGTATGGTATAAGACGGGAATAGCAATGAAATTACGAGTGATTTAGTTCAATTAACTGAAGGAATAAAAGCAGTAGGGGGAACGAAAACGGTCGTAAGTTACAAATTTGATGAAGGCTTAGCTCCAAAAATGAGCAACTTTAAGTTTTATATCAATGACGGTGACGGAATCATCAAAGAAAATTTATTTGGTAGCACTCAAACTACTGATCATACTCCAAAACCTAGAAACGGTACACAAGTAGCAGAAGCTTTAATTGAAAATATATATGTAACACAAAAAGGTTCCTATAAAGATCTAACAGAAAAATGGGATATTACAAATGTAGGTAGTGAATTGATTTTTACATCCAAAGCAGAAAAAGCATATAAGGATGCCCAGTTTAAGGTAAATGAAAAAGAAAATCGTGCAGAAATAAAAGGAGAAATGTTCTTAAAAAACTTAGGTAATGTTGGGGTGACAGGTAAAAAAGAAGTGAATATTCTATCGGTGATTGGAACTGCTGTAACAAATGGTAAATTGGATGTAACCTTTGATGACGGTACAAAAGTTACGAAAACAATAACTGTTGCTAAAGGAGATACAAAAGAAACCATAGCAGCTAAAATCAGTACAGCGTTTCAAAATCTTACTGATTGGGATGTAACAAATACTGCTGGAACTGCAAAAGTAGAATATAAAGCTAAAGCTGAAGCAAGTGATAAAGATGTAAAAGTTACAATTATTAATAAGTAAATATTAATCTTAGAATTTATTCAGAGTAAATACTAAACGTTATGTTGTGTAACTTCCACCACATTATTTGAAAAAAAGTAGGTTGTAAGGAAAAGAAAGTCTCTTAATCTAGCCGATTGAGAGACTTTTGTGCGCTTGGCAGCGCTTTTCTCTAACGGGTGAAAGTCCCTAACATGCCGTAGTGGCGGAAGTGTATAGCTGACTGGTAGTGCGGGTATC